>CBDUCN010000422.1:0-3960 GCA_965365655.1 uncultured Gammaproteobacteria bacterium
GCGCCGCCTCGGCAGCTCCGTCCAGCGCGGGTACGGATGCTCCTCGTACTGCGCGCGCACGCGCTCCGAGACCGGGTCGTCGATCGCGGCCAGCGCCGCGATCTGCGGCGCCAGCGCCCGCTCCTCCAGCGGCTCGAGCAGGCTGCGCTCGAGCACCGGCGCGAGAGCGGCGCCGCACCACGGCGCGCCGGGCGCCAGCTCCGCGAGGCGCGCCGCGCCGGCGAGGTCGGCCAGCGGCTCGTAGCACGCGAACGCGAGCAGGGTCTGCTCGACGGGCTCCGGGGCCGGTCCGCGTCCGGCGAGCCACGCCTCGAGCGCGTCGCGGCGCGCGTCGTGGGCCGCGTCCTCCGCCGGCGATCGCGCGAGCACGTGGTCGTCGTGCGCGCCCTGCAGCGCCAGCGCCGCGAGCAGCGCGGTCTCGGGAGCCCCGTCGCTCACCCGGTCGCCGGTCAGCAGCGCGCGTCGCGCCGCGGTGAGCCAGCGCTCCACCTCCGGGACGACGTTCGCAGCGCCCGCGACCAGGGTGTCGAACAGCGGGTCGTCCACGTGCGCGAGCGCCAGCGCGAGTGCCGCCGCGTCGTCCGCCGGCGGCGCGCGATCCAGCCCGGCCCGCGCGGCGAGCTGCACGCCCAGCGCGCGCGCCAGCGCCGACGCGGGCACGCGGGCGTCGCGCACCGCCGCGACCAGCTCGCGCGCCGTCACCTCGTCGGCGCGCCGGGGCGGGCTGATGCGCGCGACGCGCACCAGGCCCGCGCGGGCGCCCTCGGGCGGCGTCGGGCTCCGGCACGCGGCGCGGAACGCGTCCAGCGCCCGCTCCAGCTCGCCGGCCTCCTCCAGCACCTGGGCGAGACCCACGCGCGCGTCCGCGAGGTCCGGCGCGCTCGCGAGCGCCTGCTCGAAGGCCGCGCGGGCCTCGTCCAGCCGCCCTTCGCGGCGCAGCGCCCGCCCCAGGTTGTGGCTGGCCCCCGCGTCGCGCGGTGCGTGCGCGAGCGCCTTGCGGTACGCCGACACCGCCTGCTCCACGCGGCCGTCTTCCTGCAGCAGGTTGCCGAGGTTCACCCACGCCCCGACGTGCTCCGGGCGGGCGCGCACCACCATGCGGTAGAGCGTCTCCGCCTGCTCGAGCGCGCCGCGGCGCTTGAGCACGTTGGCCAGCGCGAAGCGGCACTCGGTGTCCTCCGCACGCGCCTCCAGCGCCCGGCGAAGCTGCACCTCCGCCTCGTCGAGGCGGCCCAGGCGCGCGAGGACGAGGCCTGCGTTGTAGCCGCGGTCCGGATCCCCGGGCTCGATCGCGTCCGCGGCCTGCCAGGCCGCGAGCGCCTCCTCCAGCCGGCCGTCGCTCTCCAGCACCGTGCCCAGGTTGTCGTGGTACGGGGCCACTCCGGGCTTCGCGTCGATCGCGCGCCGGATCAGCGACTCGGCGCGCGCCGGATCCCCTTCCTGATGGCACAGGATGCCGAGGAACTGCAGCGCGTCCGCGTGTTCCGGCTCTGCCGCGATGATCTGCTCGTACAGCGCGCGTGCGCGCGCGAGGTTGCCCTCCTCGTGGTGGTGCACGGCCATCGGCAGCAGCTGCGCCACGTCGCCGCCGGTGCTCACGGTGACGCCGCCGGGCGCTGCGCCGCGCCGCCCGCGGGGCCGCTCGCGACCGCTCACGAGCCGGTCCCCGCCGCGCCCGGCAGGCCTCCTCCGTGCGCGGCGCCGATCGCGGCGCGCAGGCCCGCGAGGTGGCGCTCGTAGCGCTTCCAGCGCTGGCGCGACGTGCGGTAGATCGGCTGGCGGACCTGGTGGTGGCTGGCGGTGCGCACGGTGCGCCGCGTCTCGTGGAAGGCCAGGCAGCGATCGTCCCACGCCAGGCCCAGCCACTCCACCAGCCTGCGGCTCTCGCGCTCCTGGTGCTCCACGAGCGCCTCGTAGTCGATGTCGAGGATCCGCCCGGGCAGGAGCCCGTGCCAGTGGCGCATGAGATTCACGTAGGCGTTGTAGTACACGGCGATGTCGTCGAGGTCGTAGGAGTAGTAGTGCCCGCCGCCGAAGAGCTGGATGAAGTTCGACAGGCACGCGTCCATCGGGTCGCGCCGACAGTGGACGATCCGGGCGTGCGGCAGCATGACGGCGATCAGGCCCAGGTGGAAGTGATTGCTGGGCATCTTGTCGGTCACGCGCAGCGCGCGCTCGTCCAGGCTCGCGAGATAGTCCACGTAGTCCCGCCCGAGGCGCCCCGCCTGCTCGCACGTCAGCGCGGACGCGCCGCGCGGATAGGGCTCGCCGCCCGGCCCCAGCAGCGTCTCGGACAGCTCGGTCACCCGCGTCAGCTCGTCGGCGCCGAACACCTCCGGATGGCTGGCGAGGATCTGCTCCACCAGCGTGGTCCCGGAGCGCGGCATGCCGACCACGAACACCGGGCGCTCGGACGGGTCGCCGCAGCCCGCGAGGCGCGCGAGCAGCGCCGGCGTGAAGGTGTCGCGGATCGAGGCCACCCAGTCCTGGAAGCGCCCGGCCTCGAAGCGCACCGTGCGCCGCTTCAGCGCGTTGCCCTTCGCGTAGTGCGCGAACGCGTCGTCGTAGCGCCGCCGCGCGTCGTAGGCCTGCGCGAGCGCGAAGTGCATCGCGACGCGGGACTCGTGCACCAGATCCGGGCGGCCCAGCGAGCGCTCCAGCCGCGCCAGGGTGGGCTCGTCCAGGTCCCCGAGGGCGCCGCTTCGCACCACGTTCAGCCACACCTCCGGCGCCTCCGGCTCCAGCGCCAGCGCCCGCTCGAGCAGCGCCCGCGCGTCGTCGCGCTCCCCGAGGTCGGCGTACAGCATCGCGAGGTTGTTCAGCGCGTCCACCCAGTGCGGATCCGCCGCGAGCGCCGCCTCGTAGGCCGCGCGCGCCTCCGCGTAGCGCCCGGCGTGGCGCAGCGCGTTGCCGCGGAACGCGTGGAAGTCGGGCCGCGCCGGCGCGCGCCGGATCCCCTCGTCGCACTGCGCGACCGCCTCGTCCAGCCGGCTCGTCTCCGTCAGCGCGCGCGCCAGCCACAGCCGCGCGAGGTGGTCGTCCGGCGCCGCCGTCACCACGGCTTCGAGCTGCTCGATCGCGTCCTCGTAGCACTCCATGAACAGGCTCGCGTGGCCCAGGGTCCTTCGCACCTTCAGCTCGCGCGGCGCGAGCGCGTGGGCGCGCCGCGCCGCCGCGAGCGCCTCTTCCAGGCGATCGAGCAGGATCAGCACCTCGGCGAGGTTGTGCCACGACACCGGGTCGTCCGGCACGGCCCGCGTCGCGGTCTCGAAGCATTCGCGCGCCGCGTCGCGCTCGCCGGTCGCGATGCGCGCGAGACCGAGCGCGTTCAACACCGCCGGATCCGCGGCGTGGGCCGCTCGCAGGCGCTCGAGATGGCGCGCCGCCTCTGCGGCCTCGCCCGCGTCGAGCAGCGTGCCGGCCAGCGCGAAGCGCGCATGCTCGTGGCCGGGGTTCAGGTCCAGCGCGCGGCGCCACGCGCGCGCGGCGTCCGCGGGGCGGCCCGCCTCGCGGTACATGTTGCCGAGGTTGTTCCACGCCGCCGCGTCCGCCTCGGGCAGCGCGGTGAGCGTCTCGAGCAGCGCGACGGCGCCCGCGAGATCGCCGCCCTGGCGCAGCACCAGCGCGTGGCCGTGCAGCGCGCCCGGGTGCCGGGGGTCGGCCTCGAGCACCTGGCGGTACAGCGCCGACGCGTCGGCGAGGCGCCCCTGGCGCCAGTGCTCCGCCGCCTGCGCGCAGCGCGCGTCCAGGCGCTTGCGGCGCGACGCGCCGACCCCGCGCGCGCGGCTCACCCGTCCAGCGCGGCGCGCAGCGCGGCGAGCCCGTCGCCGAAGCGCTGCGCGCGGCCGCGGGCATTGCCGTAGAGCGGCTGGCGAACCTGCCAGTGGCTCGCGGTGCCCACCGCCCGCCGCGTCTCGTGGAACGCGAGGCAGGCCGGGTCGAAGTCGAGGCCGCACGCGG
>CBDUCN010000423.1:0-3917 GCA_965365655.1 uncultured Gammaproteobacteria bacterium
GCGGCGCTCAGCCGGCCTCGACCATCTCCTGCAGCATCTCGAGGTGACGCACCACGTCGTCGGGGACGCCGCCGCCCTGGGCCGGGAACGAGTGCTCGATGCGCTCGCGCAGCAGCGCCAGCGCGCGCCGTGCGTGCGGGCTGGCGGGCGCGGTGCGGATGGCCTTCTCCAGGTACAGCTCCGCCTGCGGCAGCCACGCGTCCTGCTCGATGCGGTACTGGCTCAGGCCCAGCAGGTAGTACGCCTCGGCCCCCTCTTCGACGGTCCCGGCGTCGCTCTCGAGGAACTCGTAGAGCACCCGGCTCGCCGCGATGTAGTCCACCAGCGGGTCTCCGAGCCGCGCGTCGTGGCGTGCCTCGGCCTGCTTCACGAGCGCCCGCGCGGCGTCGAGGTCGCCTTCCGGCGGCGGCGTGAGCTCGAGGCGCTGCAGCGCGCCGATCCAGGTCTCGAGGCGCGCGATGCGTGCGGGGTCCAGGCCGTTGCGCATGGACAGCGCGGCGAGGAAGCGCTTCGCGCGGCCGGGGTCGCGCTTCACGCGCACCGCGATCACGAGGTAGCGGCGCGCGGTCGTCTCGAAGCGCTGATCCTCGATGTCCCCGGCGAGCAGGCGCTCCAGCGTGTCGAGGGCGTCGTCGAAGCGGCGGGTCGCGACCTCCAGCTTCGCGCGGGAGCGGTCCGGAAGCGCGCGCATCCGCGAGGAGTCCAGGAAGCGCTCGGCCAGCGACGAGTCGTGGCGCGACGGCAGCCGGGTGTGGCACGCGATGCACACGTCGACCGCGTCGTGCACCAGGCGCTGGGTGGTGTCGATGCGTCCCCACTCGATGCTGCGCCGGATCCACATCGCGTACCGGTCCAGGGAGCCGGCGAGGAAGCTCACCTCGTCGCGCGGCGCGTGCTCGGACACCAGCGCGGCCTGGTCCGCGATCTCCTGCGCCGCCTCCAGCATCGCGCGCTGGTTCGCCGGCTCGTTCATGTCGGCGGGACTGGCGGTCAGCTCCAGCAGCACCCGCATGCTCGCGAACACGCTGCGCATCGCGTCGCGCATGCCCGGGGCGTCGTAGGCGGCCGCGCTGAGCGAGGCGGCGAGGAGTGCGGCGGCGGCGAGGCGATGCATGGATGGTCTCCGGTCGTGGTCCTGCGGGCGGGCCGGGTACGGCGCGGACACCCCGTCTCCGGCGCGCCGGAGCGCCGTCCGGGGCGATGGGAGCAGATCCCCGTTGCCCGCGCCTTGACGGGGATCAATGGGTTGCGGCGCACGGCGCCCGTGCGCGTTGCACGGCTCCCGTGCCCTCCGTAGCCTTGCACGTTACGTCACGGAAACACAGGACAGGGGCCATGGACGACGTCGAGGAGGTTACGACCTTGGAAGAACTGCAGGAGATGGAGCCGTCCATGGGGCCGCGCATCACCATCGCGCGCGAGCATGCCGGGATGAGCGTGGAGGACCTCGCACGCCACCTCGGCGTCGCACCGGGGTCGGTCGAGGCCTGGGAGAAGGACGAGCGCACGCCGCGCGCGAACCGGCTGATGATGATGGCCGGCGTGCTCAACGTGTCCCTGACCTGGCTGCTGGAGGGGCGCGAGGACCAGCGCATGGCGGCGGGCGGGGTTCCCACGCTGGACGACGTGCGCTCGCAGATCGAGTCGGCGCGCGCCCAGTTCGCGGAGGCGCTGTCGCTGCTGGAGTCCGCCCAGGAGGCGCTCGCCGCGCTGGCCGCGGACGAGGACGATCCGGACCCGTCCGAAGTCGAGGACTGAGGGACCCGGGGCGCGCGCCGGTGCTCCGCGCCGCACGGCCGTTGCCGCCGCGCCCGTGCTGACGGGAGCCCTGCGCGTCACCGCCGACATCGGCGGCACCTTCACCGACCTGCACGTGCTGGAGGAGGCGAGCGGGCGCCAGCTCGCGTTCAAGACCGCGACCACGCCGCAGGACCCGTCGCAGGGCCTGATGGCGGGGCTCGCCGGCGCCGCCGCGGCGCACGGCTTCGCGCTGTCGCAGATCACCGCGCTGGTGCACGGCACCACCATCGCGACCAACGCGGTGCTGGAAGACCGGCTGCCCCGCGGCGCGTTGATCACGACGGCCGGCTTTCGCGACGTGCTGGAGATCGGGCGCCACGTGCGCCGCGACGTGTACGCCGCGCGCGCCGAGGCGCGCCGGCTGCTGATCCCGCGCTCGCGGCGCTTCGAGGTGGGCGGGCGCATCGGCGCCGGCGGCGAGGAGCGCGAGCCGCTGGACGAGGCGGCGGCGCGCGCGCTGGCGCAGCGCATCGCCGACAGCGGCGCCGAGGCGGTCGCGGTGTGTCTGCTCCACGCGTACGCGAACCCGGCCCACGAGCGGCGCCTGGGTGCGTTGCTGGCCGACGCGCTGGGCCACGGCAACGTGTCGCTGTCGCACCAGGTGAGCCCCGAGATCAAGGAGTTCGAGCGCACCTCGACGACGGTGCTGAACGCGCTGCTGATGCCGGTGGTGCGCGGTTACCTCGCGCGGCTGCGCGAGCGCCTGCGCGCGGCGGGCCTGCACCCCGCGATCTACCTCGTGCAGTCGAACGGCGGCGTCACGTCGCCGGAGACCGCGGCGCTGCAGCCGGTGCGCCTGCTGCTGTCGGGACCCAGCGGCGGCGCGCTCGCGGTCGAGGCGCTGGGCCGTCGGCTCGGGGAGCGCGACCTGATCGGCATCGACATGGGCGGCACCAGCTTCGACGTGTGCGTGGTGCACGACGGCCAGGCGCGGCGCGTCACCGAGGGCGAGGTGGACGGCTGCCCGGTGCGCCTGCCGATGATCGAGATCCGCACCATCGGCGCCGGCGGCGGCAGCATCGCCGGCGTGCAGGCCGGGGGGCGCCTGGCCGTCGGGCCGCGCAGCGCCGGCGCCGACCCCGGGCCGGTGTGCTACGGGCGCGGCGGCGTCGAGCCCACCGTGACCGACGCGAACGTCGCGCTGGGGCGCATCGATCCGGACTACTTCCTGGGCGGCGCGATGCGCCTGGATGCGGGCGCCGCGGCGCGCGCGGTCGAGGAGCGGGTCGCCGCGCCGCTGGGCCTGGACCCGCTGGCGGCGGCCGAGGGCGTGGTGCGTGTCGCGGTGTCGCACATGGCGGCCGCCATCCGTCTCAGCCTGTTCGAGAAGGGGCTGGACCCGGAGGACTTCGCGCTGGTGTCCTTCGGCGGCGCGGCCGGCCTGCACGCGGTGGAGGTGGCCCGCGAGCTGGGCGCGCATCGCGTGGTCTTTCCCCGTGACGCCGGCACCCTGTCGGCGTGGGGCATGCTGTTCTGCGACGTCGTGCACGACGTGTCCCGCTCGCGGCTGCGCCGCGTGACGCCGGATGCGCTCGACGAGCTGCGCGCGCTGGCCGGCGAGCTGCTGGAGGAGGGCCGGCAGCGGCTGCACGCGGACGCCATCGATGCGTCGCGGCACGTGTTCTCGCTCGCGATGGACCTGCGCTACGCGGGGCAGGCCAGCGAGATTGCGGTCGCGCTGGACGATCTCGCGCCGGACGAGCACGCGCTGGCCCGCGCCGTGGAGCGTTTCCACGCGCTGCACGAGGCCGCGTACGCGCACGCGAACCCGGCCGACGTGCCGGAGCTGGTGACGCTGCGCGCGACCGCGACGGGACGGCTGCCGATGCCGGGCGACGTCCCGGCGGCGGCCGCCGCCACGGCGCCGGTGCCGCGAGGCACGCGCCGCGCCCGCCTCGACGGGCGCACCGCGGAGGTCGCGGTGTACGACCGCGGCACGCTGGGCGCGCCGGCGCGCGTCGCGGGCCCGGCGTTCGTCGAGGAACCGTACGCGGTCATCGTCGTGCCCGGCGGCTGGACGCTGACCGCGGCGCCCGGCGGTGAGCTGGTGGCCGAGCGTGTAGCGGCCGCGGAGCAGCGCCCGTGACGCGGTGCGGCGCGCCGGCGCACGGACGGGC
>CBDUCN010000424.1:0-3888 GCA_965365655.1 uncultured Gammaproteobacteria bacterium
CGGACGGCTTCGATTTCGACGGTGTGCTGCGGTGCGCGGCGGAGATCGAGGACGCTTGCAGTCAGCCGGGACGGCGCCAGCGTTCGGGATGAGTGCCGCGGCTTGCGGACAGGGTGCGCGACCGGGCATTCGCGATCGGTTGGCGAGTTCCCGGGGGAGCACCGTTGCACGCCGCCGAGAGGTCAAGAGAGCGCACCGGTGCCGATGCGGCGCCCGGGCGTCGCGGCGGTCTGCGTCGCCGAAGAAGACCGCCCGTTTGCATCTTCAGTCCATGCTGAACTCCGCATCCGGCGCAAGGAGGCCCAGGGTCCCATCCCGCTCGTCGTCGACGTCGATGGCAACGCAGTCGCCCGCCTCGGCGCGAGCCACGAGCTCGCTCACGTCCACGCAGTGGTAGACGCTCTTCGCGCACACGGAACAGAAGCGCACGCGCTCGTCATCGGTGCGCTCGAGTCCGCTCCAGGATTCGGGGCAGCGGTACTTGAATCGGACGTCACAGTTGCGAACCCTGGGCTCCATGCAGATCTCCTGATTCCGGTGTCCGGGCGTCCTCACGCGAGGGACACGGTCCATCCGGTAGGGGCGTCGACGGTCACTCGCCACGGCACGCCGGTGGCGCGCCGGTGGGACGCGAGCGCGATGTCCGCGAGCATCGTCGCCTGGTCTTCGCAAGGCTCGATCAGGCGCGCAACGCGAAGCGCCCGCTGCGCGTCGCCGCAGCGCATCCGTGCGATGACGACGAACCGCAGACTCTCGTTCAGCCGGCGCGCCGAATACGTGCCTTGCGGGTCGTCGTCCGGGTCGGGACGGCCGTCGCGCCAGCAGCAGTCGGCCATGACCTTCTCGGCAGCCTGCTCGTAGAACGACGCGGCGCGCGCGTGCTCGCCAAGATCACAGAGCGTGTCGCCGATCGCGATCTCTGCGAAGGGCGTGGGATCCCGCATGTACTGGATCGTGGCGACCTGTCGCTCGCCTTTCGTCTCAGCAGCGTCGACCGGGAGCAGCGTGCGGCCGCGCCGCCACGCATCTGGCAGCGCCGCGTGCTCCGCGAGGGCGCGCTCCAGCGCGTGCACGGCGGCGGCGCGATCGCCATTCCGCGCGCAGTGGCCCGCGACGTCGAGCGCGGCGCGTACACGGCGATAGGGGTCGCGGCTCGCGGCGACGACGCGTTCCAGCGCCTCGCAGCCTCGGCCCGCCGCGCACTGCAGCGGCGTCGTCGGATGCGAGCCCGCACCGCCGTACGTCGCATGGCCGGGCGTGCGCGCATCGAGCAAGGTCGCAACGAGCCCGTCGGGCAAGGCGTGACCCGCCGCTGCATAGCACCGGCACACGTCCAGGGCCGCGCCGTACCAGCGCTCACCTGACAGCGTGCCGATCAGATCCAGCGCGCCGTCGATCGGCATCGGCGGTCGCACGTGGCGCTGCAGATGCCGCCACGCCTCGCGCCAGTGCCGCCCGCCCTCGAGCGCTGCGGCGCGATCGATCGCCTCGGCGAGCCGGCCGCTCCCGGCCAGCACCGCAAACTCGTGCAGCGTCGCGAGGCGGCGCTGCCGATCGTCCGGGTCCACGGCGTGTCGACCGCGGCCAGACATCCGGTAGGCGTCGACCCGGCGCGCAGTCCGCTTGCCCTGCGCACCGTCGCGCTGCAGCGCGTCGAGCCGCCTCAGGGACCGTCCCGCGCCGCGCAGGAACCCGTGGTCGAGCTGCAGCTCGGCAAGCTCCAGCAGCAAGTGGCGCGCCGGGAGCGGATCGGGACAGTCGAGCAGGTCCATCATCTCGGCGAGACGGGAGACCTGGCGCGGTGCAGGAGGATCTCCATCGCGGATTCGCCAGCTGTGCGCCGCGCGCACGGCGGAGGACGAGCCTGCAGCCGGAGCCTCGGGCGCGAGCGCGGAGCACGCCACCTGCTCGGCCCGTGTGACGGCCTTCGCCACCCAGTCGCGACGTCCCGCGCGGCGCAGGATCTCCGCCATCTCGCCCAGGATTCGCAGCGCGGCAACGCGGCCCTTCGCGTCGACCCCGCTCAACGCCTGCTCCAGCGCCGACTCGCCCTCCGCCGGGTCTTCCGATGCGGACAGGGCGAGCGCGATCTGCAGCCCGCACAACGCCTTCTCGCGGACCGGTCGCCACGTCTCGGCGGCCCACCGCGCCGCGAGGTCCACCTGCCCGCACTGCGCGGCCACCGTCGCGACATGCAAGACCGCGCTGGCCGGTGCCCGGCACGACTGGACGTCGTCGCCGAGTACCGCCCGCGCGGTTTCAAGGATGTGTCGAAGCTCGCCGCTGCATCCGGTCAAACTGCGCCGTCCCCCGCCGGTGAATCGTGACCAAGCATAGACAGCGTCGCGGACATTGCCAGCGGCGTGCCGCGCCCGGCACTCCCGGAACGGCTCCGACGCCCGCATTCGTGATCGGATGGCGGCAGTGCGGTGCCGGCCGGCCCGGTACGGGGCGCGGGGACCCGCGCGTGCGGGAAACCGGGAGGGGTCGCCGCTGCACGCCGCTGAGACGTGCGGAGCGCGCGCCGATTCACATCGGGCGGACGCGACCGCGGATCACAACCTTCGCGGTCGTGGAGCGCCGGCCCGCTCGCGGTGCCGGCGTGCTCCGGTGAGCCCTGCTCTGCGGGCATCTGGTGCGGGCGCCTGCCCGCCCATCGGGTCTGATCCGGATCAAGAGGCGTTCCGCCCGGGGACGTAGCCTGATAGGCCAGTCATCGGGAGGAGAGAGTCATGACACGCACGACCGGCCCCGGCCTGATCCTGGGCGCGGCGCTCGCAGTCGGCAGCGTCGTGCCGGCGAGCGCCGGCACGATCGCGGCGCAGGCCGGCGTCGGCGGGCTGACCTGCGGCACACCGACCAACTGCTTCGGCATCGGCTCCACCTTCGACTTCGACGGAGAGGGGGGCGAAGGATTCTCGCGGGCCTCGGCGGCCCTGTCGGGTACCGCGGGGAACGGACGCAGCCGCGCCCAAATCCGCGGTAACGCGATCGTGCTGCCGAATCTCGGCGTCGAGGCCTTTTCGGACGCGAACGGCTTCATCACGTCCGACGCCGGGGCGATGCAGAAATACGTCCACCGCGGACCGGACGCGAGCCTGTTCGAGCTGCAGCTGTCCATGGACGGCACGGTCATCGCAGCGCAGGACGACCTCGCGGCCTTGACCGCGAACGCAGCGGTGGTCCTCGGACCGGAGGTCGACTTCTACGTGGACGCGGCCACCTTCCTGCTCGAGTCCGTGGCGCTGGATCCGGATGTCACGCTGCTGGACGAGGCCGGCATCGACTTCCACCAGCTCGGCCTGTTCAACCTGGGCAGGCAGACCGCGAGCGAGTCGCTGTCGTTCACGCTGAACAACGGCGACGAGTTCCTGATCTGGGCCGGCCTGCTCGGCCGCGGCGGACGGGGAGCGTCCGCCGACGCCTTCGGGTCGCTGACGCTGGAATTCACGCGCGGCGACGTCTCGACGCTGACCGCCGTGGGGCAGGCCGTGCCGGCGCCTGCGTCCCTCGGCCTGCTGGGCAGCGCGCTGCTCGCGCTGTGCCTGCGACGGCGCCGGCCGCGACTCGACACACCCCACGACCTCCGATCAGACGGCTGACCCCGGAGAGGGCGGGGTGCGCGAAGGGCGCGCACCCTTCCCGATGCGCCGGCAACTCGAGCAGCGACAGACCTCCGCCGCGACCAGACCCTGCACCTCCCGCGGCGAACGGTGGAGCACGGCCAGATCGCCGATCCGTGCCTCGATCGCCGCCGAGCGCGGCGCCTTCGCGGCCAGGGCCTGCGCGGTCGCCGCTGCTTCACCCACGACGCCCGCCTGATCAGATCCGGAGGCGCAATCTTCGCCCCCGCTTCGACGCCAAGGGCCGATTTCCCCGCTTTCGGGC
>CBDUCN010000425.1:0-3885 GCA_965365655.1 uncultured Gammaproteobacteria bacterium
GAGGTGCTGCTGATGTGCCACGGCACGCCGTGGGTGTTCGGGCGCAGCGTGCTGCCGAGGGGGCTGCTGCACGGTCCCGGGCGCCGGCTCGCGCACCTCGGCGAGCGGCCGCTCGGCGGGCTGCTCTTTTCGATTCCCGGCACGCGCCGCGACCGCGTCAGCGTGGGTCCCGCGGCGCGCGACCCGCGGCTGCTCGCCCGCTGCGCGCGTGCGCTGGGGCGGCGTCCGACGCGGGCGTGGAAGCGCGCGAGCGTGTTCCGGGTGCGCGGGCGCGCACTGCTGGTGAGCGAGCTGTTTCTCGAGGACTTCGGCCGTGCCTGATCGGAAGCGCCGCCGTCAGGCCGGTCCGCGGCGCGCGCAGCGCGCGTCGTCGTGGTGGAGAGGGCCGCAGGGCGACGCGCTGCGCGCTCGGCTGCGCGAGTACGCGCTGCTCATGCGCCTCGATCGCCCGATCGGCACGCTGCTGCTGCTGTGGCCGACGCTGTGGGCGCTGTGGCTCGCCGGCGAGGGGCGGCCCGACCCGTTCGTCTTCGCGGTGTTCGTGATCGGCGTGTTCGTGATGCGCTCGGCGGGGTGCGTGATCAACGACTTCGCCGATCGCGACCTGGATCCGCACGTGGAGCGCACGCGGGAGCGCCCGCTCGCGGCGCGGCGGGTCGCGCCGCGCGAGGCGCTGGCGCTGTTCGTCGTGCTGCTGCTGGTCGCGCTGGGGCTGGTTCTGACGCTGAACCGGCTGACGGTGCTGCTCGCGCTGGCCGGCGCGGCGCTCGCGACCGCGTACCCGTTCATGAAGCGCTTCACGTACCTGCCGCAGGTGCACCTGGGGCTCGCGTTCTCGTGGGCGATCCCGATGGCGTTCGCCGCGCTCACCGGCGAGGTGCCGCCGCTCGCGTGGCTGCTGCTGGTCGGCAACCTGATCTGGACGGTCGCGTACGACACCGAGTACGCGATGGTGGATCGCGACGACGACCTGCAGGTCGGGGTGAAGTCCACCGCGATCCTGTTCGGCGAGCTGGACCGCGCGTTCATCGCGGGGATGCAGGTGACGGTGATCGTCGTGCTCGCGCTGGTCGCGCAGCAGGCCGGGCTGGGGCGCGCGTTCGACGCAGGCCTCGCGGCCGCGATCGCGCTGTTCGCATGGCAGCAGTGGCTGATCCGCAACCGCGACCGCGACGGCTGCTTCCGCGCGTTCCTGAACAACAACTGGGTCGGCGCCGCAGTGTTCGCCGGCATCGTCGGGCACTACGCGCTGCAGGTGTGACGCGCGGCGCCGCCGACCCGAGCGGCCGCGGCGCCCTCCCCCCTCGCGCCGCGCCCTGCCCGCGCGCGACGCGCGGCGTCAGCGCAGCGAGAGCTGCGCCCGCGCCGAGTACGGGATGCCGCGCAGCTGCTCGCTGCGCAGCTTCGCGGCGCCCTCGGACACGATCCGCCAGCGCCCGTCGGGCTCGCGCTGCCAGTACTGGCGCTTGCGCGCGCGGTTCGCGAAGTTGTCGCTGCGGTAGTCCTGCTCGAAGGTCACGACCACGAGGTCCGGCTCGCCCGGGTACGCGAAGATGCTCAGGTCGTCGAGGCCGACCCGGATCCAGCGCTTGCGCGCGTTGACGCGGCGCTTGTGCGCCATCCAGCGCCCGCGATCCCAGCCGTCGTCGCTGCGGAAGCGCTCCGAGTAGTGCGTCGCGTAGCGCGCGACGTCGCGGCTCTCCCAGTCGCGCCGCCACGCGTCCAGGCTCGCCTCCAGCTCGCCGCGGCGCGCGGCCAGCTCGGCGGCGTCCATCCAGCCGAGGCCGTCGGCGATGATCACGGGCGTGTCCTTCGGCTGCGGCAGGCGCAGCAGCTCCGCCGCGTGCTCGTTGGACAGCGCGATGCAGCCGTCGCTGGCCCGCGGCGGGCGCGCGAAGGTGTCGCTGGGCACGCCGTGGATCCAGATCCCGTAGCCGGTGCGCCCGTGGCGCATGTCCCACTCGTTGGGGTAGTTCACGGGCAACGCGCCGGGGCCGTAGAAGTCGGGCAGCGAGCCGTTGTCGATGCGCCCGGTCACGAAGTACACGCCGACCGGCGTGCGCTGGTCGCCCTCGCGGCGCTTCGCGGCGCCGTTCTTGCCGGTCGACACGTAGAAGCTGCGCTCGAGGCGCGGCCGCCCGTCGCGGTTCGCGTACACGTACATCCGCGACGCGGCCACGTCCACGACCACCGCGCGGCGCTGCGACGGCGCGAAGCGCAGCAGCGTCTCGGGCACGCGGTCCGGCAACGCGGCGTTGCGGGCGTTCGCGAGTCGCGCGATCGCCTCCGCGCGCAGCATGTCCACGCGCGCACCGGCGCTGCCGGACGCGAAGTCCACGAACCGCCCCGCGCGCGCCATCAGCACGTCGGCCTGCACGAGTCGCGCGAGCCGGAAGTCCGGGTGGCGCTCGAGCAGCGCGTCGAGGTGGCGCTCGGCGTCGTCGAGGCGCGCGTCGGCGATGCCTTCCAGCGCGAGCAGCAACAGCCGCTCCTCGCCGGGCAGCGCCGGCGCGCGCGCGGTGAGCCCGAGCCGCGCGCGATCCACGGTGCTGTCGGCGGCCAGGCTGATGCCGGTGGCACGCGCCGAAGGCGTCGCCGCCAGCGATGCGGCCACGGCCGCGGCGAGGACCAGCGCGCCGAGCGGCGCCACACGTTCCCTGCGCGACGCGCGCGTACTCATGAGAGCTTCTCCAGCGTCCGTTCCGCGGTGATCTTCCAGCCGTCGTCCCCGTGGCGCAGCGACAGCTCCTTGCGCACCCGGTCCTCGAAGGTGTCCGAGCGGTAGCGCTGCTCGAAGGTGACGGTGACCCGTTCGGCGTCGATGCGCCGCACCTGCAGCCGATCCACCTGCACGTCGATGAACGCGGGCGCGGCCAGGCGCTTGCGCCGCTGCGCGACCCACGCCGGGCGCGCGAGCACCGGATCCGGCGACACGTCCGGCGCGTACGACGACAGGTACGCGTCCACGTCCTGCGACGACCACGCCGCGGCCCACTGCTGCACGGCCGCCACCGCGCTGCCGTCGAGCGGCGCGGCTCCGGACGCGACCGGCGGGGCCGGGGACGGCGCCCTCGCCGCAGGCGCCGGCGCGGGCGCCGGAGGAGGCGGAGGCGGAGGCGGCGCCGCGGCAACCCGCGGCGGCGGCGCGGCCGCGGGGCGCGGCGCGGACGCCGGCGGCACGGGGGTCGCCGTCGGCTCGCGGGAGAACAGGTCGTCGATCAGCGCGAGCTTGTTCTTCGCGCCGGCATTCGCGGTGTCCAGGCTCAGCGCGCGCGTGTACGCGAGGCCGGCGAGCTTCGCGTAGATGTCGCCGAGGTTCTCGTGCGCGGTCGCGTAGCTGGGATGGGTGTTGATGGCCTGCAGCAGCGCGTCGCGGGCCTTGTCGTACTCGCCCTGCGACGCGTACACGACCGCGAGGTTGTTGTACGGCTCCGGCAGCTCCGGATGATCGCGCGTCAGCGCGGTGAACTCGCGGATCGCGCCGTCGGGGTCGTTGGACTCCGCGAGCGCGACGCCCTTCAGGAAGCGGGTCTGACGGTCCGCCGGGTCGGCCGCGAGACGGGCGTCGATCGCGACCAGCGCCGCGTCGTAGCGGCTCTCGCGCAGCAGCCGCCGCACCTCGTCCAGATCCGGGACCTGCGCCGCGGCGGCGCCGCTCAGCACGGCCAGCAGCAGTGCCGCGGCGTGGCGAATCATTCCCCTGTCGACGATGGTCCCTGCCCCCTGGTGCGCTCGGGTGGGGATTGTAGCGGGATCAGGCGCTTGCGGCACTTCCGTGCGACGCGTCTTCAGCGCGCGGCGAGGTCCGCCACGAAGCGCTCCAGGATCGTCAGCAGCACGTCGTTGATCGCGGCCGCCGCGGCGTCGATGCCGGGCTCGGCGACG
>CBDUCN010000426.1:0-3862 GCA_965365655.1 uncultured Gammaproteobacteria bacterium
GCTTCGCTGCGGCGTGGTGCTGGACTTCCCGCCCATCGGCTACCGCGATGCCGACAACCAGCCGGCCGGGTTCGACGTCGAGTACTGCAAGGACCTCGCGAAGGCGCTGGACGTGAAGCTCGAGATCCTGCCGCTGACCTGGGCCGATCGGCTGCCGGTCATCGTCACCAACCGGGCCGACGTCGTGTTCGGCGCGACCTCGGACAGCCTGGAGCGGGCGAAGACCGTCGGCTTCTCCATCCCGTACGCGATCTATTACGCGCAGGCCGTCGTCGGCAAGGACAGCGGCATCCGCACCTTCGAGGACATGAAGGGCAAGCGCGTCGCGGCGGCCGTCGGCACCGTGCCGGAGCAGGAGTTCCTGAAGTACGCGAAGAAGTGGGGCACCGAGAACCTGTACCAGGGCTACCAGAGCGAGAACGAGGTGTTCCTGGCCGTCGCGCAGGGCAAGGCGGACGCGGGCATCACCACCAACACCGCGGTCAAGCCCATCGCCGAGAAGTACGACAACATCATCGCCGGGCCGCGCATGCCGTGGACCACCGACTACACCTCGGTCGTCGGCCCGCGCAAGGACATCTCCTGGCTCAACTACCTGAACCTGTTCATCACCCACCAGGTGCGTTCGGGCCGCTACCAGGAGCTGTGGGGCCGCTTCGTCGGCGGCGAGGCGCCGGAGCTGGTGATCCCGGGCGTGCTGTACTGACGACGCCCGCCGCGCGCTGCCGCCGCGCCCGTCCGTCCCGGGCGGCGCGGCGGCGGCTCGCCGGGGGCGCGCTGCGGCGCGCGCGCCCGCGCGCCGGAGACTCGTGATGGACTACACGTTCCACTGGCGGCCGGTGTTCCGGCAGATCCCGGCGCTGCTGGAGGCGGCGCTGGTCACCCTCGAGGTGGCGGTGCTGTCGATGCTGATCGGCATCGTGCTCGGGCTGCTGCTCGCGCTCGCGCGCATGAACGGGCCGCGTGCGCTGCGCTGGCCCGCGACCGTGTGGGTGGAGCTCGCGCGCAACACCCCGGCGCTGTTCCAGCTGTTCTTCTTCGGCTTCGGGCTCGGCGCGTTCGGCCTGCACCTCACGCCGTACCTGATCGTGCTGCTCGGGCTCAGCTTCAACAACGCGGGCTACCTGTCGGAGAACTTCCGCGGCGGCTTCCAGGCCGTGCCGCCGACGCAGCTGCGCGCGGCGCGCTCGCTCGGGATGACCGCGACGCAGGCCTACCTGCGCGTGGTGATCCCGCAGGTGCTGCGGATCGTGTACTACCCGATGACCAACCAGATGGTCTGGGCGGTGCTGATGAGCTCGCTGGGCATGCTGGTCGGCTTCCGCGAGCTGTCCGGGGAGACGCAGTTCTTCGCATCGAAGACCTACCGTATCTTCGAGTACTTCGCGGTCACGGCGGTCATCTACTACCTGATCGTCAAGATCATGCTCGGGGCGTCGCGGCTGCTCGGCCAGCGGCTGTTCCGCTACTGAGAGGGCGCCGTGAACCCGAGCGTCAGCGTCTTCTCGTCGTTCCAGCCCTCGGACGTGTGGTACCTCGCGCAGGCCGCCGGGCGCACGCTGCTGATCTCCGCGCTCGCGATCGCCGGCGGCACGCTGCTCGGCATCGTGTTCGGCTGGCTGCTGCACGTCGGGCGCTGGTGGGGCGCCGCCACGCTCGGGCTGGTGCTGGACGCGTTCCGCAGCGTCCCGCTGATCATCCAGCTCATCCTGTTCTACAACTTCTTCCCGCTGGTCGGTCTCGCGCTGGACCCGTTCGTCGCCGGCACGCTGGTGCTCGGCGTGTACTGCAGCGCGCTGGTCGCCAACGTCGCGCGCGCCGGCATCGACGCGGTCGGCCAGCCGATGCGGCGCGCCGCGCGCTCGCTGGGCATGAGCTACTGGCAGGACCTGCGCCACGTGGTGTGGCCGATCGGCCTGCGCGCGGTGTTCCCGTCGTGGGTGGGCGTCGCGCTGGGCGTGCTCAAGGACAGCGCGCTGGTGTCGGTGCTCGGCTACGTCGAGCTGCTGCGCGCGTCGCAGATCCTGATCACCCGCACGCAGGAGCCGTTCGTGATCCTCGCCGTCGCGGGCGCGTTCTACTTCGCGCTGTCGTATCCGATCTCACGCGTCAGCGCCCGGCTCGAGCAGAGGTGGAAGTCATGATCGAGATCGCGGGCGTGCACAAGTACTTCGGCGATCTGCACGTGCTCAAGGGCATCGACCTGACGGTCCACAAGAGCGAGGTGCTCAGCATCATCGGCGCCTCGGGCTCGGGCAAGTCGACCCTGCTCTACTGCATCAACGGCCTGGAGACGATCCAGCAGGGCACCGTGACGGTGGACGGCATCGACGTCCACGCCCGCGGCACCGATATCAACGCGCTGCGCCAACGCCTGGGCATGGTGTTCCAGCAGTGGAACTCGTTCCCGCACCTGACGACGCTGGAGAACGCCGCGCTCGCGCCGCGGGTGGTCAAGCGCATGAGCCGCGACGAGGCGCGCGCCGTCGCCGAGCAGCAGCTCCGCCACGTCGGCCTCGGGGACAAGCTGGACGTGTACCCGTCGGCGCTGTCGGGCGGGCAGCAGCAGCGCCTCGCGATCGCCCGCGCGCTCGCGATGGAGCCGACCTGCATGCTGTTCGACGAGGCCACGTCGGCCCTGGACCCGGAGCTGGTCGGCGAGGTGCTGGACACCATGCGGCTGCTGGCCGAGGAGGGCATGACGATGATCTGCGTGACCCACGAGATGGGCTTCGCGCGCGACGTCTCCGACCGGGTCGCGTACTTCCACGAGGGCGCAATGGAGGAGATCGGGCCGCCGTCGCAGATCTTCGGCGCGCCCGAGAGCGAGCGCACGCGCAAGTTCCTGGCGAAGGTGCGCTGAGAGCCCGTGAGTCCTCCGTTCGCCTGCTGCGCGTGCCGTGCGATCGCTACGACGACGTTGCCTGAAGTGAAGACCGCTGTCATCCGGCTCACCCGCCTCCCTCGTCTTCACGCCAGGCGCTTCGCCTCGCTCGCCGCGCGGCCCGCTCGCGACACCGCGCGAAAGATTCACAAGCTCCGCGACGCGGTCCCCTCCGCCCGCGTGCCTTCATCCTTCTGACACGAGGCTCCGCACGACGATGAAGATTGCCGCGATACGTGTGTACCAGGTCGACCTGCCGCTGCACGAGGGACGCTACTCGTGGGCCGGCGGGAAGTTCGTCGAGGTCTTCGACAGCACCGTCGTCGAGGTGCTGACCGACGACGGGCGCAGCGGCTTCGGCGAGGTCTGTCCGCTCGGCCCGGTGTACCTGCCGGCCTTCGGCCCCGGCGCGCGCGCCGGGATCGGCGAGGTCGCGCCGCACCTGCTCGGGCTGGATCCGCGCGCGACGGGCGTGATCAACGACGCGATGGACGCGGCGCTGGCCGGCCATCCGTACGCGAAGTCCGCCATCGACGTCGCGTGCTGGGACCTGCTCGGCCAGGCCACCGGGATGCCGGTGTGCGAGCTGCTGGGCGGGCGCCGCGGCGAGCGCGTCGCGCTGTACCGCGCGATCACCCAGCTGCCGCCGGACGCAATGGCCGAGAACGTCGCCGGCCACCGCGCCGCCGGCTACACCAAGTTCCAGCTCAAGGTGGGCGCGGACCCGCTGGCCGACATCGAGCGCATCCACGCGTGCGCCGGGGTGCTCGCGCGCGGCGAGGTGCTGGTCGCCGACGCGAACACCGGCTGGCAGCAGCACGAGGCGCTGGCGGTGGTCAACGCGGTGCGCGACGTGCCCGTGTACATCGAGCAGCCGTGCATGACGTACGAGGAGTCGCTCGTGGTGCGCCGCGCGACCTCGCTGCCGTTCATCCTCGACGAGAACATCGACGGCGTGCACATGCTGGTGCGCGCCGG
>CBDUCN010000427.1:0-3845 GCA_965365655.1 uncultured Gammaproteobacteria bacterium
ATCGACGCGCTGGAGCATCCGGCGCGCACGCGCTCGACGTTACAGGAGCGCCTGGGCCGCGCAAAGGCCGCGTACACCACGCGCAGGGTGGACCTCGCCGAGGCGCACGGCCTGATCACGGAAGGCCGCGCACCGCGCGCGGGCGACGTGGTGCTCGCGCGGGTGACGGACATCGGCCAGCACCCGCGCATCGAGCTGCGCGACGGCCGGCGGGCGCGCCTGCACCCGGGCGACGAGGTGGTGGTGTGCTACGGCGCCCGCTACGCGCCGGATCAGTTCGAGTCCGAGCTGCCGGGCGACCTCGAGGACTGCGACCTGGTGGCGGCCGGCGGCATCGCGTCGCGCATGCGCTGCCGCCACAAGCGGATGAAGGCGCCCACCGCGCTCGAGCCCGTGGGCCTGCTGGCGGGCGCCGACGGCGAGCCGCTGAACCTGGCCCGCTTCGCGCTGCCGGCGCGGCGCGCCGGCGACGGGCGGCCCCCGGTGCTCGCGGTGCTCGGAACCTCGATGAACTCCGGCAAGACCACCACCGCCGAGAGCCTGGTGCGCGGCTACGGCCAGCGCGGGCTGCGCGTCGCGGCTGCGAAGGTCACGGGCACCGGCGCGGGCGGCGACCGCTGGTGCGTGACCGACGCGGGCGCCGCGGCCGTGCTCGACTTCACCGATGCCGGCGTGCCGTCCACGTTCGGCCTCGCGCCGGACGCGGTGGAGGCGGTTCTGCACACGCTGGTCGCGACGCTCGCCGACGCGCGCCCGGACGTGATCGTGCTCGAGGTCGCCGACGGCCTGTGCCAGCGCGAGACCGCGGCGCTGCTGACCTCCACGGCGTTCCGCGACGTGGTGGACGGCGTGCTGTTCGCGGCCGGCGAGGCGCTGGGCGCGAGCGCCGGGGTCAGCGAGCTCGCGCGCCTGGGCTGCCCGGCGCTCGCGGTCAGCGGTCTGATCACGGCCTCGCCGCTCGCGAGCCGCGAGGCGGAGGGGGTGACCGGCGTGCCGGTGGTGCCCAACGCGGACATCGCGGCCGGGCTGTGGCTGCCGGACCTGCGCGCCCTGGCCGACGCCCGCGGCGCGCGCGCCGCGGCCTGAGAGCGCGGCGGCACTGCGATGGTTCCCGTGCGCATGCTGGACGCCGGCCGCCGCCGCCTGCTGGCGTGGCTGGTGGCCAACGGCCTGCTGCAGGCGGCCGCGATGGCCGGCTCGGCGTGGAGCGCGCAGCAGATCTTCGATCGCTGGGTGCTCGGCCGCGAGCTGCCGCTCGCGCTGCCCATCGCGCCGGGCGTCGCGTGCGGCCTCGCGCTGCTCGCGTGCGGTCTCGCGATCGCGGGGCTGCGCCTGCACGAGCGGGTGGTCGCGGAGCGGCTCGGGCAGAGCTACGTCTCGGCGGTGCGCGTGGCGCTGTTCGATCGCCTCGGCCGGCTGCCCGGGCGGGCGCTCAGGCGGCGCAGCCGCGGCGGCCACCTGCTGCGCTTCGTCGGCGACCTGACGGCGCTGCGCCAGTGGGTCAGCCTCGGGCTGTCGCGCGTCACCGTCGGCGGGCTGGCGCTGGTCGTGACCCTGGCCGCGCTCGCACGCATCAGCCTCCTGGTGGCCACCGCGACCGCCGGCGCGCTGGCGCTGGCCGCGGCGGGGGCGCTGGCCCTCGGGCCGGGGGTGCGCGGTGCGGTGCGCGAGGCGCGGCGCCGGCGCGCGCGCCTCGCCGGCAACGTGGACGAGAAGCTGGGCGCGATGGACACCGTGCAGGTGTTCGGGCGGCTCGGGCGCGAGCGCGCCCGGCTCGTGCGCCAGTCGCGCGCGCTGGCCGCGGCGATGGTCACGCGCGCCCGCTGGCTGGGCGCGCTGCGCGCGGTCGCGGAGACCGGCAGCACGCTGGCGACGCTCGCGATCCTCGGTGCGGGATCCGTCGCCGTCGCGCGCGGCGACGCGAGCCCGGGCGCGGTGATCGCCGGCCTCACGGTGCTGGGGCTCGCGATGCCGCTGCTGCGCGACCTGTCCCGGGTGCCGGAGCACTGGCACGGCTACCGCGTCGCGTGCGAGAACCTCGCGCGGGTGATGGACGACGAGGTGCAGGGCCCCGAGCTCAGCCGCGGCCGGGCGCGGCTGCCCGCCGGGCCCGGCGATGTGCGCATCGAGGGTGTGAGCGTGGAGCGCGCGCTGCGCGACGTGACGCTGCACGCTCACGGCGGCGAGCGGGTCGTGGTGGTCGGCGGCAACGGCGCCGGCAAGTCCACGCTGCTGGCCCTGCTGGCGCGGCTGCTCGATGCGGATGCCGGCCGGGTGCTGCTCGACGGGCGTGACGTCGCCGGCTGCCGGATGAACGCGGTGCGCCGCGCCGTGGGGCTCGCCGGACCGGACGTGCCGCTGCTGCGCGGCAGCCTGGAGCGCAACCTGCGCTACCGCTGCCCGGACGCGTCGGCGCAGGAGCTCGCCAGGGTGGCGCGTCTCGCCGGCGTGCAGGACCTGGTCGACCGGCTGCCGGACGGGCTGCAGGCGAAGGTGGTGGAGGCGGGCGCGAACCTTTCGCTGGGGGAACGCCAGCGCGTCGCGCTCGCGCGTGCGCTGCTCGGCGCGCCGCGGGTGCTGCTGCTCGACGAGATCGACGCGCACCTGGACGCGGCGGGCCTTGCCGCCCTCGATCGCGTGCTGGACGCGTTTCCGGGCACCGTGATCATGGTCAGCCACGACCCGCGCCGCGCGGCGCGCGCGGACCGCCTGTGGCACCTGGAGCACGGCCGGGTGCGTGCGCAGGGCTCGCCCGACGCGTTGCTGCGCGCGGGCTCGGCCACGCACCGGCTGCTGTTCGACGAGGCGCTGCGGGCGGCAGCCTGATGCGTGCGCGCGCCATTGCACTCGCGTTTCTGCTGGGGGTGATCATGAGCATGTCCGCGACCACTCACGCCGACGACACGGCGATGCCGGCGCGCTGCCGGGCGCTGAAGGACGCAGGCCCGCAGACGGGGCGGCTGGACGGCCGCGTCGTCTTCTGTCCGCACGGTCCCGACCGTGACCTGCCGTACTACCTGCACCTTCCGCACCGCGCGACGGACGCGTCGGGGGTCCTGGTCGCGGTGCACGGGATCTCGCGCAACGCCCGCGAGCAGGTGCACGCGTTCGGCGCGCGCGCGGCGCGCCTCGGGCTGGTGACGGTGGCGCCGCTGTTCACCCGAGAGCGCTTTCCGGGCTATCAGCGCCTGGGCCACTCGCGCCGCGGCGTGGCGTCGTTCCCGCACGTCGCGCTGCAGAACGTGCTCGAGGAGGTGGCCGACGCGACCGGCGCCGACACCGCGCGCAGCTTCCTGTTCGGGTTCTCGGGCGGCGCGCAGTTCGCGCACCGCTACGCGATGCGCTATCCGGACCGGGTGCGCGCGATCGCGCTGGGCAGCGCCGGCTGGTACACGTTTCCCGACGTCGGGCAGCCCTTCCCGCGCGGACTCGGCGCAACGCCGCTCGCGCAGGGCATCGACCCGGTGCGCTTCCTGCGCGTGCCCGCGCTGGTGCTGGTCGGCGAGAACGACGACCGGCGCGACCGGTCGCTGAACACCAGCCGCGCGATCGACCTGCAGCAGGGGCGCGACCGGATCGAGCGCGCGCGGCGCTGGACCGGCGCGATGCGTACGCTCGCCTCGCGCACGGGCGTCGACGCGCGGCTGGACATGGAGGTCATGCCGCGTTGCGGCCACGACTTCACGGACTGCGTGAGCGGCGGCGGGCTCGTGGAGCGGGTGCTGGACTTCTTCGCGACGGCGACGCGGCGCGCGCCCGCGCGCGAGCGCGACGCGGGTCCGCTGATGTTCAGCGCCGGGCGCTGAACGGCCGGGCGCCGACCGGCGATGGAGCGTGCGCGCTCG
>CBDUCN010000428.1:0-3817 GCA_965365655.1 uncultured Gammaproteobacteria bacterium
GCGCGGCACGCGGGCAGCATAGCGGCGCCGCGGGGCGAGCGGCGCGGCGCGAGCCTGCGGCGTCCCGGTCCCGTCGCACGGAGCGCCCGTTGCGCCGCGGCGCACGCGGCGCGGCGATCGCGAACGCGCGGCGACACCGGCGGACCCGGGGCGGGACCCGCCGGCCCCCGGTCCGCGTCGCTCCCGGATCAGGCGCCCGGCACGGGCTGCCCCAGCACGCGGCGGCGGAACTCCCGGATCACCGGCACCCGGTCGAGCCACGGCGAGGTGTCGGAGCGCTGCGGATCCACGGCGCTGGGCGCGCCCTCGAAGCCGGCGGGGATCTGGCGGCAGAACTCGGGCTCGCCGGAGGCCGGGTCGAACAGGTCGTACTCGTAGCCCGGCAGCAGCAGCTCCTCGTCCACGCGCGCGTCGACCGTGCGCACCCCGAAGCTGGAGAGCCCCGTGGTCGTCGCCTGGCACGCGCCTATCCACGCGTGGCGCGGCGCGGCGAAGAACAGGTACTGCGCCTCCCGGTTCCGCGACGCGATGCGGTAGCGCTCGACCGCGCCGCCGTAGAGCGTGCTGCGCCCGCTCGCGACCTCCAGGATGCCGCCGGCGAAGTCCGGCTCGAAGCCGCGCGCGAAGACCAGCGACTCGGGCACGTTGCGCCGGGTGAAGCGCGCGATGCGCCGGCCGCCGTTCGGCAGCCTGCGGGGATCGGCCTGCGCCCGGCGGCGCGGGGCGCTGAAGTCCGCGAACGGCGCGACGCGTCCCGGGGCGCCGCGGCGCAGCAGCAGCGCGATCGCCCGGCGGTCGGTCGCGATACGCGGCGCGCGGCGCAGCAGCGTCTCCAGCGCGCTCTGCATCTCCAGCGGCAGGTTGGTCGTGTCCTCGTCCGACACCAGGTACTCGCAGCCGTCCTCGACCAGCGTGCGCACGTCGCCCTTGCCGATCCAGATCTCGTCGCCGTCGCGCACGTAGTGCGACGCGGCGCGCCACACCAGCGACACGTCCTTGTAGAAGATGCGCGGATACACGGTTCGCGGCGCCCGCCCGCGGCGGGCCTGCGCGACGTAGGCCACGAAGAAGCGGATCTCCGGGTTCTGGCGCGGGCCGGTGACGTAGAAGTCGGTGTCGAACAGGCCGATGCGCGCGCGCGGCGTGTAGCCGGCGCGCAGCAGGCCCGTCGGGTCGCGGCGCGCGTCGCCGGCCGGCGCGATGCGGGCGCCGGCGTCGAGCAGCGCGCGGAACTCGCGCGCGACGCGCGACGCGGGCGCGTCGTCGGGCTGCACGCTGGGCGCGGTGCGCGGCGAAGGCGAGGGTTCCACGGCGCCACGCTAGCACGAGGGCGCGCGCGGCGCGGGCCGAATGCTCGCGCGCGGGCCACGTCCGGCGCAGCGCCGGGGCGGTCGCGACCGCGGAGCTCGGAGTCGCGTCGCACGCGGGCGCCGGCCCGGCTCGCGGACTGCGGGGTCTCGCGGCCGCGCCGTCGCTGTAGAGGTTCGCGGCCCGGCCGCGCGACGCGATGCCGGGACCGGCCGCCGCGTCAGCCCGCGTCCAGCACCTCGGGGTTCACGAGGCTGGGCACCGCGCGCGGCGGCGCGTCGCCGAGGAAGTCGGTCACCGGCGTGCCCGGCGGCGCCGGCGGGTAGCCGCACAGCAGCCCCGCGACGTTGCTGGCCGCGAGCGTCGCCATCGCCTCGCGGGTCCACACGGTCGCCGACGCGATGTGCGGCACGATCACCACGTTGTCCAGCTCGGCGAGGCCCGGCTTCATCCGCGGCTCGTCCTCGAACACGTCGAGACCGGCGCGGAAGCGCGGGTGCTCGCGGCAGTGCGTGACCAGCGCGACCTCGTCGATCACGGGGCCGCGGCTGGTGTTCACGAGCACCGCGTCGTGCTTCATCAGCGCGAGGCGCGCCGCGTCGATCACGTGATGGGTGTCGTCGGTGAGCGGCATGTGCAGGCTCGCGACGTCGGCCGCGCGCAGCACGTCCTCGACGCTTTGCGCGCGCTCGCAGTTGAGGGCCGGCTCGCCGCGTGCCGCGCGGTACGCGTTGAGCGCGTCGAACCACTCGCTGATCGCGTCGCCGGGCGCCGGGTCGAACCACACCAGGTTCATGCCGAAGCCCTCGACCATGATGCGCGCGTACGCGCGCCCGATGCGCCCGGCGCCGAGCAGGCCCACGGTCTTGCCGCGCATCTGCTCGCCCATGAACAGGGTCGGCAGCCAGCCCTCGTAGCGCCCGCCGCGCATGAACGCGTCGGCCTCGACGACCCGACGCGCGGCCGCCATCGTCAGCGCGACCGCCATCTCGGCGGTGGCGTCGGTGAGCACGCCCGGGGTGTTGCCGACCGGGATGCCGGCGGCGGTCGCCGCCGGCACGTCCACGTTGTCGTAGCCCACCGCGTAGTTGCTGTACGCGCTCGCGCCGGCCGCGGCCAGCGCGTCGAACAGCGTGCCGTCCCAGCGCTCGGTGAGCTGGCCGATCGCGCCGTCGCACGCGTCGCCTATCGCCTCCAGGATCTGCTCCTGGGACAGGATGCGCTCGCTCTCGCACACCTCGACCCGCGCGTCCGCGGCCGCGAGCACCTCGAGCCAGCGGCGCCCCGGCAGCGACTTCGTCACCACCACCCGCTTCGAGCCGCCCGGGTTGTGCAGGCTCCATCCGTGCGACGTGCTCATGCGCTCACCTCGACGCAGGACACCGCGCGCCGCTCACGCGGCGGCGCGCTCGCGCGCCCCGTACACCGGGAAGCGCCCGCACAGCTCGACGACGCGCGTGCGCACGCCGCGCACCAGCGCGTCGTCGGCCGGCGACTCCATCAGGTCGCACATCCAGCCCGCCACCGTCGTGACCTCGGCCTCGCCGAAGCCGCGGGTCGTGACCGCCGGCGTGCCGACGCGGATGCCGCTGGTCACGAACGGCGAGCGCGGATCGTTGGGCACCGCGTTCTTGTTCACCGTGATGTTCGCGCTGCCGAGCACGCGGTCGGCCTCCTTGCCGGTCAGCTCGCGCCCGATCAGGTCCACCAGCATCAGGTGGTTGTCGGTGCCGCCGGAGACGATGTTGAAGCCGCGATCCATGAAGGTCTTCGCCATCGCGCGGGCATTCGCGATGACCTGCTCCTGGTAGCCCTTGAACCCGGGCTCCAGCGCCTCGCGGAAGGCCACCGCCTTGGCCGCGATCACGTGCATCAGCGGGCCGCCCTGGATGCCGGGGAAGATCGCGGAGTTGACCTTCTTCTCGATCGCCGCGTTCTCGCGCCCGAGGATCAGCCCGCCGCGCGGGCCGCGCAGGGTCTTGTGGGTGGTGGTCGTCACGACGTCCGCGTGCGGCACCGGGTTCGGGTACAGGCCGGCGGCGACCAGGCCCGCGACGTGCGCCATGTCCACCAGCAGGTACGCGCCCACCTCGTCGGCGATGCGCCGGAACGCGGCCCAGTCGATGCGCCGCGAGTACGCGGAGAAGCCGGCGACGATCATCTTCGGGCGGTGCTCCTTCGCGAGCGCCTCCACCTGCGCGTAGTCGATCTCACCGCTGTCGTTGATGCCGTACTGCACCGCGTTGTACGTCTTGCCGGAGAAGTTCGGCGCCGCGCCGTGGGTGAGGTGGCCGCCGTGGTCCAGGCTCAGGCCCAGGATGGTGTCGTGGGGCTCGAGCAGCGCGAGGTACACCGCGGCGTTCGCCTGCGAGCCCGAGTGCGGCTGCACGTTCGCGAAGCCGGCGCCGAACAGCTGCTTCGCGCGCTCGATGGCCAGCACCTCGCACTCGTCGACGAACTCGCAGCCGCCGTAGTAGCGCTTGCCCGGATAGCCCTCGGCGTACTTGTT
>CBDUCN010000429.1:0-3782 GCA_965365655.1 uncultured Gammaproteobacteria bacterium
TCGTGCACGACGTGAACCCGAAGCCGGTCGAGGCGCTGGTCGCGCTGGGCGCGCAGGCCGCGTCCGGCGTGCGCGAGATTGCCGAGCGCTGCCGCACCGTGTTCACCGTGCTGCCCACGCACGTCGAGGTCGAGGCGGTCGCGCTCGGCCCCGACGGTCTCGCCGCGCACGGGCGCGACGGGCTGCTGCTGGTGGAGATGAGCACCATCGACCCGGCGTCCACGGATCGGCTCGCGGGCGCGCTCGCGGCGCGCGGCATGCGCTTCGCCGACGCCCCCATCGGGCGCCTCGCGAGCCACGCGGACGCCGGCGAGTGCCTGTTCATGGTGGGCGCGAGCGACGGCGACTTCGCGGCGATCCGCCCGATGCTCGACGCGATGGGCACGTCCATCCACCACTGCGGCGCGCCCGGCACCGGCATCCGCACCAAGCTCGTGAACAACTACCTCGCGATCACGTCGTGCCAGATGAACGCCGAGGCGCTGGCGCTGACGCAGCGCTTCGGGCTCGATCTCGACCGCACGCTGGAGGTGATCCACGGCACCACCGCGACCAACGGCCAGCTCCGGCTCAACTACGCGACCAAGGTGCTGGCCGGCGACACCGATCCCGGCTTCCAGATCGACCTCGCGCACAAGGATCTCTCGCTGGTGATGGCGGCCGCCAACGCGAGCCACGTGCCGATGGCGATCGGCGCGGCCGCACGCGAGAGCCTGAGCCTGGCCCGCGCGCGCGGCCACGGCGGCAGGGACTTCTCGGCGCTGCTCGACGCGCTGTGCGAGGCCGCCGGCATCGAGCGCGTGCGGTTCACGCAGAAGGATCCGCGCTGAGAGCCTGCGAGGGGTTCACCCGAGCGCTGCGCGTGCCGTGCGACGGCTGCGGCTGCGTTGCCTGACGTGCACACAAGCGGAGTCCGGCGAGCCGGATGACCGCCCATTCCACGTCCGGCGTCTTGCGTCGCTCGCCGCACGGCCTGCTCGTCGCAGCGCGCGACGGATTCACGAGCGCCGCTGACGCGGCGCCGGCGCCCGCGCCGCCGCGTCAGCGGCGCGGCGGAAGCCACCACCAGGTCGCGAGCACCAGCGCGCCGAACGCCGTGTACACGGCGGTGAACACCCACGACGGCGCGTCGAAGTACAGCGCCCGCCCGGCCCAGTGCGCGATGAAGGACTCCCCGTAGGTCACCTGCCCCGCGGCCCGGCGCAGCGCCATCTCCCACGACGTGAGCGGGCACCGCGCGCCGAGCCAGCTCTGCGCGATGACGAGCAGCAGCACCACGAGGTGCGCCGCGCGGAACGCGAGGCCGCGCACCCAGCGCCAGCCCATCACGCCGCCCGCGAGCACCAGCGCCTGGCCGCCGACGACGAACAGCACCACCGCCACGTGCAGCAGCAGCAGGGCATCGGCGAGGACGGCGGCGGCCGGCGGCGACACGCGCGGGCGCTCAGCGCTCGTGAATGCGTCGCCCGCCGCCGTGATACACCCGCGCCTCCGCGCTCACGACGTGTCGACCGCGCGGCGCACGGCGCCGTCGACGAACGCGTCGTAGGCCGCGCTCAAGGCCCCGATGACCGGCCCCGGCACGCCGCCCCCGACCGGCCGCCCGTCGATGCGCACCACCGGCACCAGCCCGCGCGACGAGCTGCTGACGGCGGCCTCCTGCACGCTCGCGAGCTCGCTCGCGAGCGGCGGCGCGAGGCGCACCGGCACGCCGCGCTGCGCGGCCAGCGCGAGCACGATGCGCCGCGTGACGCCCTCCAGCACGCCCTCGCCCGCGGTCACCAGCACACCGTCGCGCACGACGTAGAAATTGCTGCTGAAGCCCTCGAGGATCTCTCCCGACGGATCGACGATCAGCCGCTCGTACGCGTCGGGCGTCGCGCGCTCGATGCGCCGGCGCTGCTCGACGAACTCCGCGCTCTTGGTGCGCGGATCCGCGCGCGCGATCTCACCCGTCGTGACCACCGCGACGCCCTGCTCGTAGATCGCCCGCGGCGGCGGCGTGAACGGCACGGCGGCGATCAGCTCGCGGCTCTCGCTGCCCCGCGCCACGGCCGGCGCCGCGAGCACGTCGAGCCGCACCCGCATCTCGTCGAACGGCGCCTCACGGCACACGCGGTCCAGGCAGCGGCGCATGCGCCCCTCGTCGAACGCGTAGTCCCAGCCCATGCGCTCGATGGATCGGTGCATGCGCTCCATGTGGGCGTCCAGTCCGAGAAAGCGATCGTGGCCGAAGGTGCGCATCGCCTCGTACACACCCAGCGCGAGGCCGTCGTAGAGCCCGTCGAAACCCTTCGCGCCCGGCGGCGGGTCGAGACGCTCGGGGCCGTCGTCCGCGACCGCGAACAGGAGTCCGGTCGTCATGGTCGCTCCACGTGCGACGGCATCGCGTCAAGCCTTCTCGAACGCGCTCACCGCGACAGGATCCGCGCGCGCAGGGTGCCGTCGATCCCCTTCAGCGCCTCGAGCCTGGACACGTCGAAGTCGTCGCTGACGTCGAAGTCCACGACCACGTAGCCGATGTGGTCGTCGGTCTGCAGGTACTCGCCGGCGATGTTGATGCCGCGGTCGGAGAACACGCTGTTCACCGCCGCGAGCACGCCGGGCCGGTTGCGGTGGATGTGCAGCAGCCGATAGGTGCCGCGATGCTGGGGCAACGACACCTCCGGGAAGTTGACCGCGGACACGGTGGAGCCGTTGGCCTGGAAGCGCACCAGCTTCTCGGCGACCTCGACGCCGATGCTCTCCTGCGCCTCCTCGGTGCTGCCGCCCACGTGCGGGGTCAGGATGACGTTGTCGAAGCGCCGAAGCGGCGACTCGAAGCTGTCCTCGTTCGACTTCGGCTCGGTCGGAAAAACGTCGAGCGCGGCGCCGCGCAGCTTCCCCGAGTCGAGCGCGGCCACCAGCGCGTCGATGTCCACCACCGTGCCGCGCGACGCGTTGATCAGCGCGGCGCCGGCGCGCATGTGGGCGAGCTCGTCCGCGCCGATCAGGCCGCGGGTGTCGGGAGCCTCGGGCACGTGCAGCGTCACGACGTCGCTTTGCTGCAGCAGCGCCGGGAGGCTTCGCACCGGCGTCGCGTTGCCCAGCGCGAGCTTGGCGCTCGTGTCGTAGTAGAACACCCGCATGCCCATCGCCTCGGCGAGCACGCCGACCTGCGAGCCGATGTGCCCGTAGCCGACGATGCCCAGGTGCTTGCCGCGCACCTCGAACGCGCCGGCGGCGCTCTTCAGCCACTCGCCGCGGTGCGCGCTCGCGTTCTTGCGCGGGATGTCGCGCAGCAGCAGCACCGACTCGGCGATCACCAGCTCGGCGACGCTGCGGGTGTTGGAGAACGGCGCGTTGAACACCGGCACCCCGCGCTCGCGGGCGGACACCAGGTCCACCTGGTTGGTGCCGATGCAGAAGCAGCCGACCGCGCGCAGCTCCGGCGCCGCGTCGAGCACCTCGGCCGTGACGCGGGTGCGCGAACGGATGCCGAGGTAGTGCGCCCCGCGCACCGCGTCCAGCAGCGCCGCGCCCTCCAGCGCCTTCGCGTGGCGCTCCACGCGCACGAAGCCGCCGCCGGTCAGGGCCTCCACCGCACTCTCGTGGATCCCCTCCAGCAGCACCAGGCGCAGCTCGCCGGTGGGCCGCGAGAAGCGGGTGACGGGCCCGGCGTGCTCGCCGGCCGGGGCGGGTGTGGAGGCGGTCATGGCGCGTCCGGAGGTGGGCTCGGGGCGGTCATTATCCATGAACCGGTTGCCCGGTGCTGCATTGCAGCAGCGCGTGCGCCCGCGCGG
>CBDUCN010000430.1:0-3782 GCA_965365655.1 uncultured Gammaproteobacteria bacterium
CCGCAGTAGCCCTGGAAGCGGCCCTCGTCGTCGAAGATCGGCGCGCCGCTGGTCTTCATCCACGCGACGCCGTTCGGGCCCTGGCGGCGGAACATGAAGTCGTGGAACGGCTCGTGACGCTGGAGCCGCGCGAGGTGCGCGCGCCACTGCGCGGGCGAGACCGCGTCCGGCGCGCCGATCTCCTCGCGCGTCTTGCCGTAGTGCCACTCGCGCGGGATCCCGGTGATCGCCTCCACGCTCTTCGAGAAGTAGCTGAAGCGCTGGTCCGGGCCGGTCTGCCAGAACCAGCCCGACGAGGTCTGCGCGAATCCCTCCAGACGCCGCTCCGCGGCCTCCTCGAGCGCCTCCACCTGCGCCTCCAGCGCCCGCACCCGCTCCGCGAGCGCGGCCTCGACCGCTCCGGCGCCGGACGCGTGCCCGGGCGCGGCGCCGGGCAGCCGCGCCGGCAGCGCCACGATGGGCGCGTCGGATCGCGTGGCCGCCGGGGAGGATGTCTTGCTCACGGTGTAGGGGATATCCGGGCGTTGCCTGCGGGCACCGGCCGACGTGTTCGGCGGACCCCACGTATCGCCTGTGTCGGCCGCCCGCGCGACGCCTTTAGCCCGCGGCCGCGAGACGCCCCGGACGAGCGCCGGCAGCGCCGGCACGACAGCGCGCGTTCCCCGCCCGGAGCGCGGACTCGATCAAGCCGACCGGCGGGGCGCGTCGTCCCGGGACGGATCCGGCACGCCCGTGAACACCGCGGCGCCGCCCGCGACGGGGCGGGCCCGGCTGGTCAACGTCTCCAGGATCCCAATAGACTGCGCCGGACCCGCGGCCGTCCCCGTGCTCCGGCTGGAGCGTCGGTTACTCCGGATCAGCTCGGAGGACGTGCCGCACCAGAGGCCGCGCGCCGTCGCCGGCCGTTGATCCCCGGCGAACCAGACCGCCATCCGCACGCGGATGCAGCCCCCGGAGCCCCCGATGCCCGACCGCAAGACCCCCGAAACGCTGCGCAGCCACCGCTGGTTCGGCGTCGACACGATGCGCGGCTTCGGCCACCGCTCGCGCACCTACGAGATGGGCTTCACGCGCGAGGACTTCGCCGGCAAGCCGGTGATCGGCATCGTCAACACCTGGAGCGACACCAACACCTGCCACTCGCACATGCGCCAGCGCGCCGAGGAGGTGAAGCGCGGCGTGTGGCAGGCCGGCGGCTTCCCGGTCGAGCTTCCCGCGATGAGCGTCGGCGAGCAGATGACCAAGCCCACGTCGATGCTCTACCGCAACTTCCTCGCGATGGAGACCGAGGAGCTGCTGCGCTCGCAGCCGGTGGACGGCGCGGTTCTCCTGGGCGGCTGCGACAAGACCACTCCGGGCCTGCTGATGGGCGCGTTCAGCATGAACCTGCCGTGCATCTACCTGCCGGCGGGCGCGATGCTGCGCGGGCACTGGCGCGGACAGACCCTGGGCTCGGGCACCGACGTGTTCAAGTACTGGGCGGAGCGGCGCGCCGGAAACGTCAGCGACGAGCAGTGGCTGGAGATCGAGCAGGGCATCGCGCGCTCGCCCGGCACCTGCATGACGATGGGCACGGCGGCGACCATGATGTCGCTCACCGAGGTGCTCGGGCTGACGCTTCCGGGCGCGTCGTCCATCCCCGCGGTGGACGCGACGCACGCGCACATGGCGTCACGTTGCGGGCGGCGCATCGTGGAGATGGTGTGGGAGGATCTCAAGCCGTCCGACATCATCACCGGCGCGTCGTTCCGCAACGCCATCGTCGCCGACATGGCGCTGGGCGGCTCCACGAACGCGATCATCCATCTCGTCGCGATGGCCGGACGCGCCGGCATCTCGCTGCCGCTCGAGCGCTTCGACGAGGCGTCGCGCACGACGCCGCTGATCGCGAACATGAAGCCGTCCGGGAAGTACCTGATGGAGGACTTCTACTACGCCGGCGGCCTGCGCGCGCTGCTCAACCGCATCCCGGATCTGCTGGACCTCGCGTGCATGACGGTGAACGGCCGCACGCTCGGCGAGAACATCGAGGGCGCCGAGGTCTACGACGACGACGTGATCCGCGGGCGCAACGATCCGCTGAGCCCGACCGGCGGCACCGCGGTGCTGCGCGGCAACCTCGCCCCCGACGGCGCGATCATCAAGCCCACCGCCGCCGAGCCGCACCTGCTCGCGCACCGCGGGCCGGCGGTGGTGTTCGAGAACGTGGACGACATGTACGCACGCGTCGACGACGAGGATCTGGACGTCAGCGCCGACTCCGTGCTGGTGCTGAAGAACGCCGGACCGCAGGGCGGCCCCGGCATGCCCGAGTGGGGCCAGCTCCCGATCCCGAAGAAGCTGCTGCGCGAAGGCGTGCGCGACATGGTGCGCATCTCGGACTGCCGCATGAGCGGCACCAGCTTCGGCGCCTGCGTGCTGCACGTCGCGCCGGAGGCCGCGGTCGGGGGGCCGCTCGCGCTGGTGCGCACCGGCGACACCATCCGCCTCGACGTGGAGCGCCGCGAGCTGGAGCTGGAGGTCGCCGAGGAGGAGCTCGCGCGCCGGCGCGCGATGTGGACGCCGCCCGAGCCGCACTATCAGCGCGGCTACGGCTCGCTGTACCTGCAGCACGTGACCCAGGCGAACCGCGGCTGCGACTTCGACTTCCTGCACGCGGGCGCGGCGATCCCGGAGCCCAAGATCTACTGAGCCGCTCGCGACGGACAGCGCGCCAGCACGCCGGTTCGCCGGCGGTCTCGGGACGCGCGACGGAGCCCGGCGCCTACCACCACCGGGTCGTCGCCGGTCTGCGCCGCTGCGTGCTCGCCCGGTCGGCGAGCCCGCTCAGCGATCTGCGGCCGACGGGCGGTGGGGCCGCGCAGCCCGCGGCACGAATCGATCGAGAGCCGGGCGGATCACCGCCTGGCTTCGGGAGCGCGCACGACACCACGGATCGCCCGCGATTCGGACAGGCCGAAGCGTGGCGGCTGTCGGACGCTATTCGGCAGCCATCAGCTCCAGCACCATGACCGCGGCGACCTTCGCGCCGAAAGGGATGGCCTCCAGGTCGACGAGAAAGGTCGGCTGGTGGTTCGCAAACGGGAGGAACTTTCCCGCCTTCCGCGCCTCGGCAACCATCTCGGGGGGCGCGGTTCCGACGAACTTGTACGCGATCTTCACGCTTTCCCGGCCATGAACGAGCATCTGGACGTCTTCCGAGCCCGTAACGGGGTCAAACTCGGTGAAGAGCGTCTCCTCGTTCACCACCCCGGAGCGGAGCAGAGCCTCGTTCAGCTGCCCGACCAGCATCTCGTCGTTGACGAGCGGCGTGGAATAGCCTTTCTGCACTATCGTCGGCAACCTGTCCTCCGGCATTCCGTAGGTCCGGGCGACGCCGTCGCTCACCGACCTGACGCCATTGAGCAGCTGCTCGCGAACCTCCTCGCGGAAGAAGCGGAAATTGAGCTTGAGCACCGCGTCCTCCGGGATGACGTTGTTGGTCAGGCCCGCGTCGAACGCGCCGACGGTGATCACTGCCGGATCGGTAGGATCGAGGACGCGCGACAGGATGGCCTGGTACTGGGTGATCGCGTACGCACCCATCAGGATCGGGTCCTTGGCGTACTGGGGTGACGAGCCGTGGCCCCCGACGCCGTGGAAGGTCACGTCGAGCTGCTCCGTGCCGGCCATCAGCACGCCGCCGCTGCCGACGACCACGCCCGTCGGTATCGGGGCCGTGTGCAGACCGAGCAGGTAGTCGGGCACCGGAATGCCGTGGGTCGTGAACAGGCCGTCCTCGA
>CBDUCN010000431.1:0-3774 GCA_965365655.1 uncultured Gammaproteobacteria bacterium
GCCGCTCCGCCCGGAACCACGTAGCCGCGAAGCAGGTCCCGCGCGGCGTCCTCCGACGCCCGCTCTTCAGGCGGCCCGTAGCCCCCGCCTCCCGGCGTAGACAGCCGCACCCGGTCCCCCCTGTGCAGCACGTGCTGGCGGTGCGTGTCCACCGCCTCGTCGTTGATCGTCACCCGTCCCAGCCCTCCCGCGCCGCCGCCTGCGAGCCCCGGCGCTGCGAACCGGGTGCGCTCGGTCATGAACAGCCCCACCACCGGGCGCTCGGACAGGCACTCGAACTCGATGTCCTGTCCGAGGCCGCCGCGGTGGCGGCCGGCGCCGCCGGAGCCGGGGCGCAGGCGCTTGAAGCGGCACAGCAGGGGGCCGTTGCGCTCGGCGATCTCGACCGGCGTGGACGACAGGTTGCTGGGCCACGACAGGCAGTGCTCGCCGTCGGCGGCGGCGGTCGCGCCCATGCCGCCGTTGTAGAACAGCACGTTCGCGAACGATCGCCCGTCGTCGCGCAGGCCCGTCACGGTGAACACCCACAGCGGCGAGCCGGCGGCGGCCGCCACGCTGCCGGGGAGCACCTGCGCGAGCGCGCCGAACACGCACACCGGCACGTAGTGGCCGGTGTTGGAGCGCGCGACCACCGACGCGGGGTACACGGGGTTCACGAGGCAGCCCTGCGGCGCGCTCACGCGCACCGGGCGGAACATGCCGTCGTTGTTCGGCAGCTCGGGCAGCAGCGCGCACTTGATCGCGTACGCGGTCATCGCGTAGGTGTAGGCCATCACGCAGTTGATCGCGCGCGGCTGCTGCTCCGACGTGCCCTCGAAGTCGGCGTGCACGGTGTCGCCTTCCACGGTGAGGGCGACCTCGAAGCGGTACGGCGCGTCGGCGCCGTCGGTCTCCATCGCGTAGCGCCAGGTGCCGTCGGGCACGGCGGCGATCGCGTCGCGCATCGCGCGCTCCGCACGCGTCATGATCTCGGCGGTGAACGCGTCGATCTCGTCCAGGCCGTGGTCGGCGAGCAGGTCGCGCACACGGCGCTCCATCAGCTCGTTGGCCGAGAGCTGCGCCCAGATGTCGCCGACGGTCTGCTCCGGCGTTCGCACGTTGCGCGTGAGCAGCTTCACCAGCGTCTCGTCGAGCCGTCCGCCGTCGATGAGCTTCATCGGCGGGATCTGGAAGCCTTCCTCGAAGATCTGGCGCGACTCGATCGCGCGCAGGCGCCCGCCGATGTCCGGCACGTGCGCGGCGGTCGCAGAGAACGCGACGAGGCGTGCGCCGTTGAACACGGGCTTCACGAGGCACACGTCGCTCAGGTGGCCGGTGCCCTTCCACGGGTCGTTGGTGATGTAGACGTCGCCGTCGCGGATCGCGTCCGGGCCGAACTCGTCGAGGAAGTGGCGCACGGTCGCCGGCAGGGTCGCGATGAACGACGGGATGGCGCCGGTGTTCTGCGCGACCGAGCGCCCGCGCGCGTCGGTGAGCACGCACGCGAAGTCGTTGGCCTCGTTGGACAGGGTCGAGAACGACGTGCGCACGATGGCCTTCGCCGCCTCGTCGACGATGGAGATCAGGCGCGACCAGATCACCTCCAGGCGCACGGGGTCGAAGCCGGGCGCCGCGCCGGGCGCGTGCCCGCTCACCGCTCCGTCTCCGGACGCGCCGGGCACGCGAGCGCCCGATGCTCCCGGCGCCGCGTCGTGGGCGGATTCGTGTGCCCGCTCATGCCGCGCGCTGCCCGTCGCCGTCCAGATCCACGCGCAGGTTTCCGGACGGCAGCACGCGGAACGTTCCGCCCGGGCCCACCAGCAGCGTGGAGCCCGATTCCTCGATCACTGCCGGCCCGCGATACGCGAGACCGGCGGTCAGCGCGCCGCGCGGGTACACCGCGGTGTCGGCGAAGCCGCCGGCCTCCTGCCACCACACGGGCCGGGTCGCGGGCGCGGCGGCCGTCGCGGTGCCGCCGCGTGCGGGGGCGGTGCCGTCGGCGGCCGCGCCGCCGGGCGTCCCTCCGGCAATGGCGACCTCGGCCGCGATGCGCACGTTCATGAACTCCAGCGGCACGTCGCGCGGCGTTCTCGCGTACTGCTCGCGGTACGCGCGCTCGAACGCATCGGCGAGCCGCGCGCGCGTCGCGCCGGCATCCGGCGTGTCGTACGGGCCGTCCGGCAGCGTCACGGTGAGGTCGTAGCCCTGGCCGACGAAGCGCCCGTCGACGCGGCGCCGCACGCGCATCGCGCCCGCGTCCAGCCCGCCCTCGGCGAACACCGCGCGCGCGTCACGCTCGAGCGCCGCGAAGGCCGTCTCCAGCGCCGCCGGCGGGTCGCGGTCGACGCGAAAGCCCACGCTCGCGACACGGTCCACGCGCGCCGGCGCGACCAGCAGCCCGAGCGCCGACGCGACGCCGGCCTCCGGCGGGCACAGGATGGCCGGGATGCGCAGCTTCTTCGCGAGGTACCACGCGTGCACCGGCCCGGCGCCGCCGGTGCACAGCAGCGTGTAGCGCGACGGGTCGCGCCCGCGCTCGGCGAAGTGCACGCGCGCCGCGCTCGCCATGTTCTCGTTCACGATGTCGTGGATGCCCCACGCGAGCGCGTCGACGCTCATGCCCGCCTGCGCGGCGGTGCGCGCGAGCGCGGCGCGGCTCGCGTCCATGTCGAGGTGCATCGTGCCGCCCGCGAAGCGCGCCGGGTCCAGGTAGCCGAGCGCGAGGTCGGCGTCGGTGACGGTGGCCCCGGTCCCGCCGCGGCCGTACGCGGCGGGACCGGGCTCTGAGCCGGCGCTGAGCGGCCCCACCTTCACCAGCCCCAGGCGGTCCGTGGCCGCGATGGAGCCGCCGCCGGCGCCGATCTCGATCAGCTCGATCGTGGAGATGCGCACCGGCAGCCCGCTGTGCTCGATGAAGCGCTGCTGGCGCGCGGCCTCGAAGCCGTAGCTGACCAGCGGCTCGCCGCCGTCGACCAGGCTCAGCTTCGCGGTGGTGCCGCCCATGTCGAACGCGAGCACGCGGCCTCCCGCGTCGGCGCTGCCGAAGTGCGCCGCGGCGAGCGCGCCGGCCGCGGGGCCGGACTCCAGCATCTGCACCGGCGTGCGCTTCGCCTCGGCGATGTGGGTCAGGCCGCCGCTGGAGATCATCAGCGACGGCTCGGCGCCGATGCCGAGCCCGCGCAGGCCGTCGGCGAGGCGGTCCAGGTAGCGCGCCGCGAGCGGCTTCACGTACGCGTTCGCGAGCGCGGTGGACGCGCGCTCGAACTCGCGGATCTCGGGCGCGACCTCGTGCGACGCGGTCAGCGCGAGATCCGGGTGCGCCTCGCCGAGCAGTGCGATCGCGCGCCGCTCGTGCGCCGGGTTCAGGTACGCATGCAGGAACACCACCGCCAGCGACTCGACGCCGCGCGCGGCCAGCGCCGCCGCGGCCGCGAGCAGCCCGGCCTCGTCCAGCGGGCGCAGCACCTCGCCGTCGGCCGAGACGCGCTCGTCCACCTCCGCGCGCAGCTCGCGCGGCGCGAGCGGCTCGGGCTTGGCGATGGCGAGGTCGTACAGCGTGTACTTGCGCTCGCGCCCGATCTCGACCACGTCGCGAAAGCCCGCGGTCGTGATCAGCCCGGTGCGCGCGCCGCGGCGCTCGATCAGCGCGTTCGTGAACAGCGTCGTCGCGTGCACCACGCGCCCGAACGCCGCCGGCTCGAGCGCGAAGCCGTCGACGATCGCCGCGACGCCCTCGACCACCGCGCGCGCCGGGTCGCCGTGGGTGGTCAGCAGCTTGCGGCTGAGCCGGCGCCG
>CBDUCN010000432.1:0-3762 GCA_965365655.1 uncultured Gammaproteobacteria bacterium
GCGTGGTCGCGCGAGCTTCCGCCGGTGTCGCGCAACGGCGCCGCGTATCTCAGCGTGCGCAACGCCGGCGCGACGGCGGACGCGCTGGTGGGCGCCGACACGCCGGTGGCCGCCCGCGCCGAGGTGCACGAGCACGTGATGCACGGCGGCGTGATGCGCATGCAGCCGGTGGACGCGCTGTCGCTGCCGCCCGGCGAGACGGTGCGCATGGCGCCGGGTGGGCTGCACCTCATGCTCTTCGACCTGAAAGCGCCGCTGCGCCGCGGGGAGCGGTTCCCGCTGACCCTGCGCTTCCGCGACGCGCCTGCGCTGGAGGTGCAGGTGGAGGTGCGCGGACCCGGCGGCGAGCCGGCGCACGCGGCGCCCGCCCACGACGGGCACCGCCATGGCGCAGGACACGGGACCCGGTAGCGCCGCCCGCCGCGCCGCATCTCCTGGATCGCGGGCACGGGCACGGCCACGCCGGGAGCACGCACTGCCGTAGAAGCCCCGGGCCGGCCGCGGGCGCCCCGGGGCCGGGCTCACGGCGTGCGGGCCGGCGGCCGTGCCGCGCGGCCGTCCGCCGGCGCCTCGGCCGCCGCGCGCGCCCGGTGCGCGCGGCGTCAGCACGCGGTGCCGGCCGTGCACGGGGAGCGGGTCGACAGCCAGCCGGCCAGCGCGTCGATCTGGGCGTCGTCCAGGCGCTCGACGAACTCCCGCATCACGGCCGCGCGGCCGTTGCTGCGCAGCCCCGAGCGCAGGTCGCGAAGCTGCTGCGCGAGGTAGGCGCGACGCTGGCCGGCCAGCACCGGGTAGCTGTCCTTCGCGGGCACGCGGCCCTCGGGGCCGTGGCACAGCACGCAGCCGCGCTCGCGGTAGATCCGTGCGCCCGGCTCCGGCTGCGCGCCGGCGAGGGCCGGGGCGGCGAGCAGCGCGAGGGCCAGCGCCGCGGCTGCGGCGCCGCGCGGTCTGCGGCTCACGGCGCCGGCCGCGCGTGGTGGCGCACCGTGGCCGCGATGTCCTCGGCCTCGGCGCCGTGGGGAAGAAAGGTCACCGGCGCACCGTCCGGCGCGACCAGGAAGATGGCGCCCGAGTGCTCGATGCGCGCGTCGGCCCCGTCGCCGGCGCGGAACCAGTGCACGCGCCACGCGGCGGCGGCGTCGGCGACCGCCTGCGCCGAGCCGGTGAGCCCGCGCATGCGCGGATGGAAGTACGTCACGTAGCGCTTGAGCTCCTCGCGCGACCCGAGTGCCGTGTCCAGATCCACGAACACCATCTGCACCGCCGTTCCGTCGTCTTCCAGCGCGCGCATCGCGCGAGCGATGCGGTACAGCGCTGTGGGGCAGACGTCGGCGCAGCCGGTGTAGCCGAAGTAGAGCAGCGACCAGTGGCCGCGCAGGTCGCGCTCGGTGAACGGCCGGCCGTCGTGGTCGGTGAGGCGGAACGGGCCGCCGTAGGTCTGCTGGCCGGCGGGCAGGGGCGGGTACACCTCGCCGTCGGCCGCGGCGGCGGGCGCGCAGGCGGCGAGCGCGAGCGCCAGCGCGACGGATCGCGCGAGGCCGCCGACGGCGGCGAGGGCGCGGGATGGAGGTGTCGATCTCACGGCGGTGGCTACTATAGGCGCCTCGACCACACTCGCCGCCGTGCAGGGAGACAAGCGATGCTGAAGATCTGGGGCCGCACCAACTCCATCAACGTGATGAAGGTGCTGTGGTGCGCCGACGAGCTGGGGCTCGAGTACGAGCGCGTCGACGCCGGCATGAGCTTCGGGGTGGTCGGCGAGGACTTCTACGGCGCGATGAACCCGAATCGCAAGGTGCCCACCATCGACGACGACGGCGTGGTGCTGTGGGAGTCCAACACCATCGTGCGCTACCTCGCGGCGAAGCACGGCGCCGGCGGCCTGTGGCCCACCGACCCGGCCGCGCGCGCGCACAGCGAGAAGTGGATGGACTGGCAGCTGTCCACGCCGTACAACGACATGACCACGCTGTTCTGGGGCCTGATCCGCAGCGCGCCGAAGTACCAGGACCGCGCGCTGCAGTCCGAGGCGGCGCGCAGCCTGGAGGGCCACTGGGCGATCGTCGACGCGGCGCTCGCGGGACAGGACTACCTGGCCGGCGATCACCTCACGGTCGGCGACATTCCGCTCGGGTGCTTCGTGTGGCGCTGGAGTCAGCTCCCGATACAGCGTCCGTCGCTGCCGAACCTGGAAGCCTGGCACGCGCGGCTGCAGGCGCGGCCCGCGTTCCGCGAGCACGTGATGCACCCGCTGACCTGACGGCTCGTGCGGCCGCGCGATCGACGCCCGCGCGGCGCGGCGGGCAGCGCGCCCGCGGTCAGCGCGGGTCGCCTGCGTCGTCTCGCGTCACGTCGTCGAGGTCGAGCACGCGCAGCGCGCTGATCACGGCCTCGAAGCGCCCTTCGTGGCACAGGCCGCTGATGCCGGCGTCCTCCCACGCGCGCAGCGCCTCGCGGATGCAGGCCGCGCGCGCGGCCTCGGCAGCTTCGGAAACGGGAGAGCGATCCATGAGCGAGTCCTCCGGGCGGCCGGCGGTGGGCATCACGGCAATGAACACCGTGCTGTACTGCCGGCGCTTCGCCGATACCGTGCGCTTCTACGAGAACGTGCTGGGCCTGCCGCGAACGCTGGGCCGCGACTGGTTCGTCGAGCTCCGCGTCGGCGACGGGTGCTTCCTGTCGCTGGCCGACGAGCGCCGCGCGCGCGTGAAGAGCGCCGGCGGGGCCGGGCTCACGCTGACGCTGCGCGTCGACGACGTGCACGCGTTCCGCGACCTCCTGGCGGCGCGCGGCGTCGAGCCGCCGCCGGTGGGCTCGCGGCCGTGGGGCGCGCAGGGCTTCCTGCTGCACGATCCGGAGGGCACCCGCATCGAGGTGTGGGCGCCGGCGCCGTGACCGTCGCGCCGCGTGCCGGCGGCAGGGTTCCCGTCCGGCGCCGGGAGAGGTGACACCGCGCCCGGCGCGTCAGGCGTTGCCGACCGCGTGGCGGCCCGCCGCGCTGCCGGCGCGGCGTCCGAACACCGCGCCCGACATCAGCCCGGTGCCGCCCGGATAGTTGAAGTAGAACAGCCCGCCCACCAGCTCGCCCGCGGCGTACAGCCCCGGGATCGGTTCGAGCGTCGTGCTCTTCACCTGCGCGCTGTCGGGGTCGATGCGCAGCCCGCCGAACGTGAAGGTGATGCCGCAGGTGGTCGCGTAGGCCTCGTACGGCGGCTCGTCCAGGGTGTTGGCCCAGTTCGACTTCGGCACCGCGAGCCCCTCGGTGCAGCGCCCGTCCTTCACGGTGGGATCGAAGGTCACGTCGGTGCGCACCGCGTCGTTGTAGGCCTTCACCTCGGCCAGGAAGCCCTGCGGATCCACGCCGTCGAGGCGCTCGGCGAGCTGCTCCAGCGTGTCGGCGGTGACCTTGGTGACCTCGCGGATGCGGTACTCGTCGCGCAGCAGGTGCGTGACCTTCTGATCGAACACCTGCCAGCAGAAGCTGTCCGGCTGCTCCAGGATCACGCGCCCGTACTTCGCGTAGGTGTAGTTGCGGAAGTCCGCGCCCTCGTCCACGAAGCGCTGCCCGTGCGCGTTCACCATGATGCCGAACGGGTAGCTGTGCTTCTGGAAGTTGTCGCCCACCGAGAGGTCGCCGAACTCCGGCGCGTTGCGGTCCCAGCCCACCGCGTGGCACCCGGACCAGTTACCGTAGGGCGCGGCGCCGATGTCCAGCGCCATGCGGATGCCGTCGCCCATGTTGAAGCGCGTGCCGCGCACCTT
>CBDUCN010000433.1:0-3757 GCA_965365655.1 uncultured Gammaproteobacteria bacterium
GCGCCTCAACGACTTCGCGAAGAGGCTCGGGCTCCCGGAACGCGAGGTTCGCCGGATCATCGTGAGCGTCGAGTCGCGCCAGCCCGCGCCGGCGTAGCCCGGCCGCGGGGCTCGGGACTCGCGGCATGATGCTGCCGGCGGGCATTTCCGGTACACGTGGAGCACGATGATCACGATGGACGTCTCCGCACTGAACGAGCGAATTCGCAGCCACGCAGCGGGCGTCGAGAACGAGGTCGCCGCCCTCGCGGATCCCTGCATCCACGACGAGGCCCTGCGCACGCCCTTCGACGTCGCCATCGAGCACGACAACGCCGCGGTGGTCGACGTGCTCGCGAAGTCCAGGGCGGCGCTGAATTACACGCCGGCGCTGGACGACGCCTCGAGACGCAGGGTGAAGGCCATCGTGCGCGAGCACTTCGAGGAGCGAATCACCTCCATGGAGGCGCACGTGGAACGGAGCATGGGCGCGCCGGTCCACCTGATGCGCACGCCGCTGCTGCAGGCCTGCCGGCACCGGAACCTGCACGCGATGGAGCTGCTCGTTGCGCGGGGCGCGAAGCTGAACGCGAAGGACGCTCTGGGGCTGGATGCGCCGGAGCTCTGCCACATGACCGGTGACGACGAGCTGCTGTCCCGCTTCATCGATGCCTGCGCCGCGGCCGGCCGGCGGTTTCCGATCGGCGTCGATTTCGTCAAGCGCATCGTATCGAAGCCGGCGCTCACGCGCCGGGCGCTCGCGCACGGGTCGCCGAGCGCGGCCGCGAAGCGCCTGACCTTCAATCTCGCGTGCGCGCTGCTGGACCGCGACACGGTGGCCGAGATGATCGCGTCGGGGCACGCGCTCAACGACTCCAGGATCGACAACAGCACGCCGCTCGTCGAGGCGGCCACGTCGCGACTGCTGTGGCTGGTCAAGCACCCGGAGAGTGAACGGCTCGCGGGCGCCCTGCATCGTGCCTACGACGCAGGAGACAAGCTCGTGCAGTCCGCGGTCGGCGCGGACGTGGAGTCGCTGATCGCCGAGCTCGAGGAGCTGGACGAGGATGCACTCGCCGCCCGCCTGTTCGGAGAAGACGAGGACGAGGAGGGTGCCGGCGATCCGGGGCTGATGCCGCAGCCCGGGGAGGCCAACCCGAAATCCCACGACGCGGAGCTCCTGGAGCGGCGACTGGAGATGCTCGACCTGCTGCACGCGAGCGGTCTCGACGTCGCCGCCTGCCGGGCGCAGGAGCTCGCGGACCTGCTGGACGACGTCGTCCTGATCAACGAGCCGCGGCTGCTCGAGAAGCTCTGCAGCCTGGGTGTCCGCTTCGATCCCGACGTCGACGACTCACCCGTCGAGTGGGCGATGCGGATGGGCTGCTTCGACATGGTGCCGGCGCTGGAGGCGCTCGGATCCGGGGACAGTCGTCGTTCGGACATCGTGGACTCGCGTTCGAACGACGTGGAGTAGCCGGGGGATCAGCGAGACGGGCCGTCGCCCCCGACCGCGGTGCCGCATCCGCTCCCCGCCCCTTCGCCGCGCAGCGCGAGCTCCACGGCGCAGCGCACGCCGTCGAGCACCGGCACGTGCAGCTCCGCGCTCACCGCGTCCGCGATCCCCGACAGCGGCCCGCCGCCGATGATCACCGCGCCGGCGCCATCGTCCGCCACGGCGCGCTCACACGCCGTCACGAAGGCCGCGCGGTAGGCGAGCGGCTCGTCGGCCACCTGCTGCACCGTCGAGGGCAGGATGCGGATGCTCGCAAGGCGATCGCCGAAGCCGTATGCGACGGCGTTGCCGCGAATGGCGTCGCGAAGCCCCTCGCCCAGGGTCACGATCGAGAAGCGCGCGGCCCGCCGCGCGGCGACCCGCATCGCGGATTCGGAGATCCCGAGCACCGGGCACGCCGCGAGGCCGCGGGCCTGCGCGAGCCCCGGGTCGCTGAACGCCGCGATCACGATCGCGTCGGCCTCGCGGTGCCGGGCCTTCACCGTCGCGAGCACCGCGGGCACGACGGCCTGCGACTGCTCGGGCGTCTCGATGAGCTCGATACCGGACGGCGCCGAGACGACGGCCAGCACGTCGCCCGTCGACGTCAACGGCCCGGCGACCGCCCTGATGCGCGCGTTGGTCGCGGCGTTGATGTTCGGATTGACGATCAGCAGTCGCATCGGGACACCGGAGCATGGAACGAGGCCACGGCGCGGGCCGGGGCGGACACGGACGGCCCCCAGCGCGGCCGTCGCCGGCAGACGCCCGCGGGCGACCCGAGGCCCGCGCCCGGCGTCGCGTACCCGGGCCGGGCTGCAGGGCATCCGCCGCGCGACGCGTGCGCGAGGCGCGCCATTATCGGCGCCCCGCGCGGGTGCAGCCAGGTCGCGCACGGGCGGCGTGCGGCGCGCCGCCGATTGCAGGCCACCGGCGGTGTCGCGTAGATCCCCCGGTGGACGGACGGGCACCGCGGGTCCGATGGCGGCGTGAGCGACGGAGGAGAAGACGGCAGATGAGCGAACCGGAAGCACCCCTGACCCTCGGCGCGACCGAGATGGCCGCCACGATGGCGCGCGGCGCGCTCGATCCCGAGCAGCTGCTGCAGGCGGCGATGGCGCGCCTCGACGAGGTCAACGCCGCGATCAACGCCGTCGTCGCGCTGAATCCCGACGCCGCGGCCGAGGCGCGCGAAAGCGGTCGCCGGATCCGCGAGAAGCGCCCCCGCAGCGTGCTCGAGGGGATCCCGGTGACGGTGAAAGACAACCTGCTCGCCGCGGGCATGCCCGCGACCTGGGGCAGCGCGCTCTACCGGGACCTGGTCCCCGCCCGGGACGAGCTGCCGGTGCAGCGGCTGCGCGCGGCGGGCGCGGTGATCCTCGGCAAGACCAACGTGCCGGAGTTCACCGTCGAGGGCTACACGACGAACGCGCTGTTCGGCACCACTCGCAACCCGTGGAACACGGCGCTCACGCCCGGAGGCTCGAGCGGCGGCGCGGTCGCGTCGACGGCCGCCGGCATCGCGCCGATCGCGATCGGCACCGACGGCGGCGGGTCGATCCGCCGCCCGGCGGCGTTCGCGGGGCTGGTGGGCCTCAAGCCATCGATCGGCCGGGTCCCGCGCGCAGGCGGCTTTCCGCGCATCCTGCTGGACATGGAGGTCGTCGGGCCGATGTGCCGCACGGTCGCGGATGCGCGCGCGGCCCTCGACGCGCTGGCCGGATACGACCCGCGCGACCCGGCGTCGTTTCTCGCCGCGGACCCGGGCGGCGGGGCGTCCACCCGCCCGCTCAGGATCCTGTACGTGCCCCGGATCGGCGACGCCCCCGTCGCGCCCGAGATCGTCGCGCGCGCGGACGAGACGGCGTCGCTGCTCGAAGCGCTGGGCCACGAGGTGACGCCGGCGGCCCTCCCCTTCGACATCGATCCGCTGGTCGAGGCATGGCCCGTCATCGGGCAGGTCGGGATCTGCCGCCTGCTGCGCGGCGAAGGCGTGCAGCCCGACGACGTCGGCGCCGCGGCCGGGGAGATGGCACGGCTCGGTGCGGAAGTCGACGGCGCGCGCTTCGCCGCCATCGTCGAGACGATCCACGCGTTCCGCGCCGAGGCCTGCGCCGCGCTGGACCGCGTGGACGTGCTGATGACACCGGCGAGCGCCGCGATGCCCTGGCCCGCCGACCGGCCGTTCCCGGACCGCATCGACGGTCAGGCCGTCGGGCCCCGCGGCCACGCCGTCTACTCGGGATGGGTCAACGCCGCGGGGCTGCCCGCGATCGCGCTGCC
>CBDUCN010000434.1:0-3751 GCA_965365655.1 uncultured Gammaproteobacteria bacterium
TGCATCAAGTGCAAGTACACGGACTGCGTGGAGGTGTGTCCCGTGGACTGCTTCCACGAGGGGCCGAACTTCCTCGTGATCGATCCCGAGGAGTGCATCGACTGCACCCTGTGTGAGCCAGAGTGCCCGGTGGAGGCCATCAAGAGCGAGGACGACCTCACGGACGACGAGCAGCACTTCCTCGAGCTGAACACCGAGCTGTCGCGCGAGTGGCCGGTGATCACGGAGAAGAAGGACGGGCCCCCCGACGCCGCGGAGTGGGAAGGCAAGCCCGACAAGCTCAAGCTGCTCGAGCGCTGACCCCGCGGCGCGCGTCGCCGCGGGCCCCGGCGCGACGTGCCGGGGCCGGGCCCGGCCTTCTGACCGGCGCCCTGCTCGGTTCCCCGCCCGGGGCTATTCGCCTGGCCACAGGCCGCGAATCGCCGCGATGCCCTGTCCCCCGCGGCGGCGCGCCTCGGCGCTGAAGCCCGGCTGCATTCCCCCGAGCGCGTACACCGGCAACCGCGCCCCGGCGCACAGCTCGGCGAAGCGCGCCCAGCCTAGCGGCGCCGCCGATGGATGGGTCGCGGTCGCGGCCACCGGCGACAGCAGCGCGAAGTCGGCGTCCACGGCCTCGGCCTGCGCGAGATCGGCGGCGTCGTGACACGACGCCCCGACCAGATCTTCCGGCGGCAGCGGACGCCGGCGCGTGCGCCACAGCCGCCGCGAGTCCAGGTGCACGCCCGCAGCGCCGCAGTCCACGGCAAGCGCCGGGTCCGCATTCACCAGCACCCGGGCACGGTCGCCGCAGCGCGTCACGACGCCGGCGGCGAGGGCCAGCAGGCGCGCCCGCCCGACCCCCGGGGCGCGCACCTGCACCAGCCGCACACCGGAGCTCACCGCCCGCTCCACCGCGTCCAGCCAGCGCCCGTCGTCACGGCCCGGCGGCGGCGTCACCAGGCAGTGCTCGGGCAGGCGCAGCGCGCGCAGCACGGGGCGGTCGGCGGCCGGGAACGCATACTCGCCGAGGCGCTGCGCATCCACCCACGCGAGCGGCTGGCCTTCCCGGCCGTGCGGCTCGCCGCGCCACTCGTCCACCTGCCACACGTCCAGCAGCACGCGCGCGTCGCCGTAGTCGTGGTGCACCGCGATCAGGGGCTGCATTCGCTCGACCGCGATGCCCAGCTCCTCGGCCAGCTCACGGGCCAGCCCCGCCTCACGGGTCTCCCCGAGCTCCAGCTTGCCGCCCGGAAACTCCCACAACCCGCCCTGGTGCGCGTCGTCGCGGCGGCGCTGGATCAGCACGCGGCCCGCGGCGTCGCGCAGCGCCGCGGCCACCACGTGAATCGGTTGCGCAGTCACCGGCACACGGCCCGCGCGCGGCCTCCCGTGCGCGACGGGGCTGCTGCGCACCAGGCGGCCGGCATGTCCGTCAGGTGCGGTACTCGCCGTTGATCGTGACGTACTCGTGCGACAGGTCGCAGGTCCAGACCTCGGCCGCTGCCGCGCCGCGGCCCAGATCGATGCGCACCAGGATCTCGTCCCCGGCCATCACCGCCGCGCCCTGCTCCTCGCGGTAGCCGGGCGCGCGGGCGCCGTTCTCCACGATGAGCACGTCGCCCAGGTGCATGCGGATGGGCTCGACGTCCAGGTCCGGAACGCCGGCGCGGCCCACCGCGGCCAGGATGCGACCCCAGTTCGCATCGCTGGCATACATCGCGGTCTTCACCAGCGGCGAGTGCGCCACCGTGTAGGCCACCTGCCGGCACTCCGCGTCGTCGCGCCCGCCCTGCACGCGCACGGTGATGAACTTGGTCGCACCCTCGCCGTCGCGCACGATGGCCTGCGCGAGCGTCGTGCACACCGCCGTCACCGCGTCGGCCAGGGCCGTCGCGTCCGCACCGTCCGGATCGTCTATGGCCGTGCCGGCACCGCTCGCCACCAGCACGCAGGCGTCGTTGGTGGAGGTGTCGCCGTCGACGGTGATGCAGTTGAAGGATCGCGCCACCGCCCGCGACAGCACCGCCTGCAGCAGCGCCGTCGGCACGCGCGCGTCGGTGGCGATGAACGCGAGCATCGTCGCCATGTCGGGGCGAATCATGCCCGATCCCTTCGCGATGCCGGTGACCGTGTGCCGGCGTCCACCCGCGTCGAAGTGGCGCGAGACGCCCTTGGCCACGATGTCCGTGGTCATGATCGCGCGCCCGGCGGCCAGCCAGCCGTCCTCTGCCGCCGCGGCCAGCGCGCGGGGCACCGCGGCCTCGAAGGGTGCGGTGTCCAGCACCTCGCCCACGACCCCGGTGGAGAACGGCAGCACCTCCTCGCGGCGGCAGCCCGCGGCCTGCGCGACGAGGTCGCACACCCGCTCGGCGGCGGCCATCCCCGGCGCGCCGGTACCGGCGTTCGCGTTGCCGGCGTTGATCACGAGCACCCTCGGCGCGGCCGCGGCGAGATGGCGGCGCGCCACGTGCACGGGCGCCGCGCAGAACGCGTTGCGGGTGAAGGTCGCGGCGGCAGTGGCGCCGGCGTCCAGCGTGAGCACCGCGAGGTCGTCGCGCGCGACCTTGCGCACGCCCAGCGACACCGCGCCGGCGCGCACGCCGGGCACACTCTGCAGGCGCTCGGGCGCGATCAGGTTGACGGGCATCAGGGCCTGCTCCGGGGTGCGCCGCGGCGGGCAGCGCGGCCTCTCAGCCCAGCTTGCCGTGGCACTGCTTGTACTTCTTGCCCGAGCCGCAGGGGCAGGGCTCGTTGCGCCCGACCTTGCGCCCCTCGCGCACGAAGGGCGTGCGGCTGTCCTCGTCGTCGCCGGGCGGCGGCGAGAACGGCATGCGCCCCTGCGCCGCCGCCGCGGCGCGTGCGCCGACCACCGTGGGCGCGTCGTCGGGCTCGGGCTCGCCGTCGGCGAGCGCCGCGGCGAGCGCCGGCTCGGGCGGCGCCTCGTGGACCAGGTTCATCTGCGCGTGCTGGCGACGCTGGCGCTCCACCGCCTCCACGTCCTCCTCGGCGCGCACCCGGATCTTCGACAGCACGCCGATCACCTCGACCTTGAGGCGCTCGGTGAGGCCGCGGAACATCTCGAAGGCCTCGCGCTTGTACTCCTGCTTCGGATTCTTCTGCGCGTAGCCGCGCAGGTGGATGCCCTGGCGCAGGTAGTCCATCGCCGCCAGGTGCTCCTTCCACGCCTGGTCCAGCACCTGCAGCATCACCGCCTTCTCGAAGTGGCGGATCACGTCGGCGCCCACGACCGCCTCCTGCTCGCGATAGCGCGCGACGATCGCGTCGAGGATCTTCTCGCGCAGCGGCTCCTCGTGCAGCGCGTCGTCCTCCTCGAGCCAGCGCCTGACGGGCAGCTCGATGTCGAACTCGTGCACCAGCGCCTGCTCGAGCTCCTCGAGCTCCCACTGCTCCTCGAGGCTCTGCGGCGGGATGTAGCGATCGATGACCGCGTTGACCACGTCCTCGCGGATGGTGTCGATCTGGTCCTTGACCTCGTCGGCCGCCATCAGCTCGTTTCGCAGCGCGTAGATCTCCTTGCGCTGGTCGTTCGCGACGTCGTCGTACTCCAGAAGTTGCTTGCGGATGTCGAAGTTGCGCGCCTCGACCTTGCGCTGCGCGTTCTCGATGGCCTTCGTCACCCACGGGTGCTCGATGGCCTCCCCTCGCTCCATGCCGAGCTTCGTCATGATGTTCGCCACCCTGTCGGAGGCGAAGATCCGCATCAGGTCGTCTTCCAGCGACAGGTAGAAGCGGCTGGAGCCCGGGTCCCCCT
>CBDUCN010000435.1:0-3715 GCA_965365655.1 uncultured Gammaproteobacteria bacterium
GCTAACGCTGCAGGTCGAGCAGAACCTCGTCGTCGCGGACAGCGGTGGCGATCTGCATGCGCGGGGCGTGCTTCATTGCGTGGCGACGCCGAAGCAGCGTTGGCTGGCAGTACGAAGGCCGGGCGTCGGCGCAAAGACAGGCCTACCGCCGCGCAAACTCGACCTGATGCGCGTTCTCAAGCGACGTTGTACGCGCGCACGGCCAGCTTCGGCTTGCCCTGCATCTTTCGTTCCGTCATCAGGAACTGGTAGTAGTGACACGTCGGCGTGCCAGGATAGATCCGGCACGCATCGGGGCGCGCTTCGTACGCCAGGCAGCGGCGGGATCGGAGGTCCAGCAGCCGGCACGCCGTTCCGAACACGGGATCGCGGAAGTGGCGCATCACCCTCGTACCGAGCGTGTCACCCTGCATCGTGAGGCGACGCGATGCGGTCTTCGCATCCATCCCCAGGTGCTTCGCCAGCCGCGCGATATCGCCCGGCCTGACCTCGATCTGCGTGTAGGTGCAGCAGTAGGAGGGACAGTTCTCGCAGTTGAAGAACCGGGGACGTGCTCTCATGAACGCACGCCCCCGGCTACGCGCTGACGTGAACCACGGTGTCTGTCACGGCGTCGAGCCACCGCGCCGGGACAGATCCCGCTCACTTCTTGGCAGGCTTCTTTTTCTTCGCCGCCAGGTCGATGTCGGGTGTAAGACTCATGACGCCCCCCGCGATCCCCGCCAGATCACTGTCGTTCAGCTCGCCGGACGTGAAATCGTAGCCGTGCCTCGACGCGAGATCTGCGAGTTCCTGCTGCAGATTCGGGTCCTTGGCAATGGCTTCCATGAATGCCGTGACGGCTTCCCTGGACATGGATGCCTCCTTGGTTGAGCGAAAAACGATTCAACGGGCACGCGGTCGCACCGAGAGCCGGAAGCCCGGTACCGACGCGGAACCCAATGAGCGGGCAATCAAACCTCCCGCGATTCGCGTTCCGTTCAGTGCGCGGACCGTGCATTGACGACCGCGCACATTGCGCGGAATCCGTGACCTGCAGCGGCACCGACGCTTGCACCCGATACGCGTTCGATTTTAAGCATTCAGCCGCGAGCCGACGCGGCTCGTTGCTCTCTGCCTGACCCGGATCAATCAGGGCAGCGATGCCCGGGAGACGCGGATGCGCCGCGCGTACAGCAACTCTCCGGCGTCGGTGCCGGCGAGCGCGAGCGCTCGCCCGGCGCAGCGGCCGTCAGCGCGCGCTCAGCGCCGCCCGGGACCCGCCCGCTTCTTCGAGGCCACCGCCCGCCGCGGTCTCTTCTGCGCGAGCCACTGCAGCGCGCCGGGCGTGGCCTCCCACACGGCACGCATGCCCTGGCGGTAGTGCCACGCCTGCTCCTCACCGCCGACGGTCATGCCGAACCCGCCGTCCGGCGCAGGCTCGCGCACACGATTGCGCACCAGGTATTCCTGCACCAGCGGCAGGTCGTCCACCGCGCGCTGCAGCGCCTCGTCGGCCTCCTCTCGCCGCTCGAGCCGGAACAGCGCCAGCGCGCGGCCGTACGACGTCTCCGCAAGCATGTCGTGCGGGAAGCGATCCCCGAGCGCGAGCGCCTCCCGGTCCCGACCCGCGCCCAGGTAGCCGTCGACGAGGAGAGCACGAAGCCCGTGGTTGTCGCCGGGGTTCAGGGCCAGCACCTCCTCCGCGAGCGTCAGGCCATACGCCCGATCGCCGCAGTACAGGTTCCACATCGCGAGGCGCACCAGCGGGCGCAGCGCGACGCGGTTGTCGACCAGCGCCCACGCGAGGTGAGGGGACTGCGCATCCACGACGGCAAGGCGCACGATCGCTCGCGCGCGCTCGAGGATCGGCAGCAGCATCTCGCGCGCGAAGTCGTCGTCGTCCGCGCGCTCGTGGTCGTTCACGACGGTCGCGAGATCGTCGAGCACGTCCAGGCTGTCGAAGGCCTCGGGGCGCCGGGCCAGAAGCGCGCACCACTCGGCCTCGGACTCCCACGGGTCCGTATCGCCCAGCGGCTCGTCGTTCACCGAAAACGGCTTGTCACCGTCGAAGACTTCGCGCCAGGCCGCCTCGACTTCCCGCACGTATGCGGGGGGCACCAGCACCTGGCTGTCCCCGATCCCGTCCGGCAGCGGTTCCGGCATCGCGTCGTCGTCATCGGCGGCGGGGTCCGAGGCGATGGCCGACAGATCCTCGCGCAGCTGGCACAGCGCGTCGGCGATCTGGTCGGGCGCGACGCCCATCGCCCGCAGGCGATCGGCCAGGAGCTCGTCGTCGTCCTCGCCGTCGACGTCCGGCAGCTCCAGCGGCCGCGGCTCGTGCGACAGCGTGTAACGCGGCAACGCCCGCCCCTGCATCGCCGCGAGCCGCTCGCGCAGCAGCGCCCCCTCGTCATCGCTCTCGCGGATCGCGAGGGACACCGCCGCGCCGGCCGGATCGCGCGCCACGTCCCCCAGCCAGTCCACGATCACGTCGCCGTCTTCGAAGCCCTTGCGGCGAAGGCGCCGCTGCCAGTGCTGCGCGCGCTCCACCGCCTCGTCGAAGCGTCGTTGCTCGCAAAGCAGCGTGATCTCCAGGTGCGCGAGCGCCGGCACGTCGGGCTGGTCGCGCTGCGCCTGCCGGAACGCGTCCCACGCGCCGTCCGCGTCGCCGCGGTCCATGCGCACCGCGGCGAGACGCTGCCACGCGCCGGCGCGAAGCGGCGAGCGCGCCGCGTCGCGGACGACGCGGTCCAGCAGGGCCATCTTGTCTTCCTCCCGGCCGAGGTCGTCGTACGCGTTGCAGGCGAGGTCCAGCGCGTGCTCGTGCGCCGTCGATCGCAGCGACGCGAGCGGTTGCTCCTCGAAGATCGGCTCCAGCACCTCGAGCGCACTGCCCGGATCGTCGTCGTCCATCAGCCCCAGCGCGTACTGCACCAGGGCGGAGGCCGGCACCTGCTTGTCCGCGATGCCGCGCGCGAGCCGGTTGTCCTCGATGTTGTCCAGCACGAAGCTCCACATCAGGTCGTTATCGATGTGCGGGAAGTCAGGCGCCGACGCGCAGCACTGCTTGTACTTGCGCCCCGAGCCGCACGGGCACGGGTCGTTGCGCCCCGGCGCCGGCAGCGGCGCCGGCCGGAAGCGGTTGCCCGGCAGCGGCGTCGCGTTCCAGATCGCGCGCGAGAGATGCGCCGAGAGCGTGGCGAGCATCTCCGGCGGCACCGCGTCACGCGCGTCGGGTTCCACGTAGCGCGCGACGTGCCGCCGCAGCCACGCGGCGAGGCGGCCAGCATCCTCGTCGCGCAGGATCTCGCGCGCCGCGTCGTTCAGCAGGGAGTCGAAGTCGATGAAGGAGTCGGGCTCCATGAGTCACCTCGCTGCGTGTGGGGACACGCTGCACCGCGCGGCCGGCACGCCCGGAACCGTCAAGAGGGTACCCGACCCGCGTGCTCCGCGGGCGTCGCGGCTGAGACGTGCCCGGTCGCAAGCCGACCCGCGAGCCTTCATCACTCGCGCGACAACTTGCGCGCGACGCCGGGGCCTTCGCCGATCGAGACGTACAGGGAGCGCCACGCGGCGCGACGTCGTCGAGCGGGGGGAGACGTTCCGGGTCGGCCACCGCCGTCAGCGTGGGCCTTATCCGTCGACCGGATTCCCGATCGGCCGGCGGCTTCCGGGGGTGGCCAGCCCGGCACCGTAATGCTACGAATGGTCGTAAAGACGCATCTTCCGGCAT
>CBDUCN010000436.1:0-3713 GCA_965365655.1 uncultured Gammaproteobacteria bacterium
TTCCCGTACCCGGACAGGACCGAGGACGTGCACCACGAGATCGAGCTGGTGGTCGCGCTGGCGAAGGGCGGCAAGGACATCCCGGTGGAGCGCGCGCTGGAGCACGTGTACGGCTACGGCGTCGGTCTCGACATGACGCGCCGCGACCTGCAGGGCGAGGCGAAGAAGATGGGCCGGCCGTGGGAGATCGGCAAGGCCTTCGATTTCTCCGCGCCGTGCACCGAGCTGGTTCCGGCGAGCGAGATCGGCCACCCGGACCGCGGTGCGGTGTGGCTGGACGTGAACGGCGAGCGGCGCCAGGAGGGCGATCTCGCCCAGCTCATCTGGAAGGTGCCGGAGACCATCGCGTATCTGTCCGGGCTGTTCACGCTCAGCGCCGGCGACCTCATCTTCTCCGGCACGCCGTCCGGGGTGGGCCCGGTGACGCGCGGCGACAGGCTGCACGGCCACGTGGACGGCGTCGGCGACCTTCACGTGGAGGTGGTGTGATGGCGGGCAACGGTCAGTGGAACGTGTACCTCTCGGGCGAGATCCACACCGACTGGCGCGAGCAGATCCGCGCCGGGGCGGACGCCCAGAGCCTGCCGGTGGAGTTCCTGTCGCCGGTCACCGACCACGCCAGCAGCGACGACTGCGGCGTCGCGATCCTGGGCGACGAGAGCGACGGCTTCTGGAAGGACCAGAAGGGGGCGCGGGTGAACGCGATCCGTACCCGTACGCTGATCGAGCGCAGCGACGTGGTCGTGGTGCGCTTCGGCGACAAGTACCGGCAGTGGAACGCGGCCTTCGACGCCGGCTACGCGGCGGCGCTCAACAAGCCGCTGATCACGCTGCACGAGCCGGAGCTCACGCACGCGCTGAAGGAGGTGGACGGCGCCGCGCTCGCGGTCGCGCGCACGCCCGAGCAGGTCGTGCGGCTGCTGCGCTACGCGATCCGCGGCGAGCTGTAGGGCGCCGCCCGTGCGCGTCGGCGGCGCGAAGGACGGGCGGCGCGCCGGGCGCGGGAAATCGGTTCGCCGCTCCGACGCAGCACACGGCGCGGCGCCGAGGGCCGCGCAGGGACGCCGGCGCGTGCCGGAGGCCGCGGGCGCGAATGTCCCCGCGACTTGATCCGGGACAAGCGGGCACCACCGGTGGGCGGCAACTCACGGCCGCGCGCGGCAGAATAAGCGCCGTGCACGGTCCCCGCGGACGCCGCTGCACGACGATTCCGATGCCGGAGGGGAGCACCCCGTGGAACTGAATCCCTACCTGCAGCTCATGGTGGACCAGGGCGGCTCCGACATGTTCTTCAGCGTCGGCGCGCGCCCCGAGGTCAAGGTCGAGGGCCGCACGCTGCCGGTGGGCAAGGAGCCGGTGACGCAGGCGATCATGGCGCAGTTCCTCGAGCAGGCGCTGGACGAGGAGCAGCGCGCGCAGTTCGCGCGCGAGCTCGAGCTCAACTGCGGCCTGTCGGTCAGCGGCATCGGGCGCTTCCGCCTCTACGTCTACCGCCAGCGTGGCGCCGTCGCGATGGTGGTGCGCCACGTCAACGAGCGCATTCCCAGCATCGAGGAGCTGTCGCTGCCGCCGACGCTGGAAGAGCTGATCATGGAGAAGCGCGGGCTGGTGCTGGTGGTCGGCGCGACCGGCTCCGGCAAGTCCACGACGCTCGCCGCGATGCTGGACCACCGCAACCAGCACGCGACCGGGCACATCCTGACGGTCGAGGACCCCATCGAGTTCGTGCACCCGCACAAGCGCTCGGTGGTGGACCAGCGCGAGGTGGGCATCGACACGCTGTCCTACGCCGAGGCGCTCAAGAACGCGCTGCGCGGCGCACCGGATCTCATCATGATCGGCGAGGTGCGCGACGCCGAGACCATGCAGCACGCGGTGCGCTTCGCCGAGACCGGCCACCTGTGCCTCGCCACGCTGCACGCGACCAACGCGCGTCAGGCGGTGGAGCGTGCGGCGAACTTCTTCCCCGAGGAGGCGAAGAACCGGCTGCTGCAGGATCTGTCGTTGACCCTCAAGGCGATCATCGCGCAGCGCCTCGTCCCGGGCATCGGCGGCAGGCGGGTCGCGGCGGTGGAGGTGATGCGCAACACGCCGCACATCGCGGAGCTGATCGAGAAGGGGCGCATCGCCGAGATCCAGGAGATCATGGCGAAGCACACCGAGAAGGGCGTCGTGACCTTCGACCAGTCGGTGTTCGATCTGTGGGAGGCGGGGCGGATCAGCCCCCGCGAGGCGGTGCGCTACGCGGACTCCCAGCACGAGGTGCGCATGCGCATCGAGTTCGCGAAGCCCGGCACCTTCTCCGAGATCGACCCGCAGGACCTCTCCATCCAGGAGGAGTAGCGGGCGCGGCGCCCGGCTGGCGCGTCAGGCCGGGACGACTCGCTCCAGCACCCCGGAGGCCGCCGCGTCGCCGCTGCGCCACGCGGATTCCACGTCACCGCCCAGGCACCAGTCGCCGCACAGCGCCGCGTTGCGGTCCAGCACGCACGCTTCGCCGAGCGCGTGTGCCGCGCGCGCGTAGCGCCAGCGGTGCGCGACCGCGTGGCGCGGTGAGTCGAGCGTGCGCCCGAACAGGCGCGATGCCTCGGCGAGCAGCGCGGTGGCGACCTCCCCGGCCGGTTCCTCCAGGTGTCGCGCACTCCACGCGGGGGTCGCCTGCAGCACCCAGCAGCCGTCGTCCGCGCGCCCCGGCTTGCCGGCCTGCGGCACCAGTGCGGCCACCGCGTCGTCGTCGACGGACGTGCCCTGCAACCTGGGGCCGGCGCCCGGATCCACGCACAGCATCAGGGTCCAGCACGGCACGGAGCGCACGCTGGCCGCGGCGTCCGCGAGCCGCGGCGCCGCCGGCAGCAGTGCCGCCGCCTGTTCCGGCGGCACCGCGACCACCAGTGTGTCGTAGCGGCCGAGGCTCGCGCCGGCGTCATCGGCGAGGCGCCAGCCCGTGCCGTCGCGCGTTGCCGTGCGCACCCGCACCGCGGTGCGCACGTCCAGCCCGGCGGCGAGCTGCTTCGCCGGGGCGTTCATGCCGGGGACGCCGGTGAAGCGTCCCGCCGCGGCGCCCCACGGCGCCGCCGCGCCCGCCGCGACCCACCGCGCGGCCTGGGCGGCGAAGGCCGGCTCCGTCGCGTCGAAGCCGTGCGCCCCGTGGTCGAAGCGATACGCGCCGGCGCGCCGCGACGCGGTGCGCCCGCCGACGCCGCGGCCCTTGTCGAACACGGTGACGGCGAGGCCGCGCGCGGCGAGCCGCGACGCGGCGCTGAGACCGGCGATGCCGGCGCCGACGACGGCGATGCGATGGCGTGCGTGTGCGGACATCGGAGCGGGTCGATCTGGTCGGGCGGGCTGGCAACGCTGAGCGGACGCTACCCGCGCCGCCGCGTTCGCGCCGTCGCGACGGCGCCGCGGCCGTCGCGGGCCGTGCGCCCGCGCAGCCGTCGACCGGCCGCGCCCGGCGTCCGCGCGTCCTGCCTGCACGCGGGGACCGCGCGTCGCGCCGATGCCGCGTCCGGACACCGCAACGGCGCGGGGCGCGGAGCGTGCATCCGGGGGCGCGACGCGCGCCGGTGGGGGCACGGTGCGCGCGTCCCGCGACGGCGCGGGCCCCGGTGCGCCGCGCCGGCTACTGCAGCGCCGCCGCAGCGCCCGCGCGCGTCACTCGTCGATCGCGAACAGCGCGTGCTGGCGGTTGAAGGTGTGGGGACGCACCTCCG
>CBDUCN010000437.1:0-3656 GCA_965365655.1 uncultured Gammaproteobacteria bacterium
AGACAGGCGAGCATAGAACCGGCCCGGCCACGGCGGCGAATCCAGGCGAGTCGGTCCGACCGGCAGGATCCCGGGGCGAGTTGCCGTCAGGCGGGTTGTCAGCGAGGAAGCCGTCCGTGCAGGCGCGTCACACCCCGGCAGCGTACCGGGTCTTCAGGGCCGGGATCGCGCGGGTCACGATGCGCTCGACCATCGGCATCTGCTCGTCGAGGCCCGGGTAGTACAGGCCGAACTCGGAGATGCCCAGCTCGATGAGCGGCTCGACGACGTCCAGGAAGGCCTGCTCGGAATCGTAATAGACGATCTTCCCGCCGCTCGAACGTGAGGTCATGTCCAGCATCTGGTACGAGAAGCGGACCGCTGCGGGATCACGCCCCAGGCGCCCGAGATGCTCGGCCATCTGCTCGATCCGCTCGCGTGTCTCCTCGCGCTGCTCGGCGGGCGACGTCTTGAAGCTGAGGCTGTTCCAGTTGTCAGCGTAACGGGCCGCCCGGCGGAGCATGCGCGGGCCCATTGCGGCGATCATCAATGGAGGACGCGGAGACTGGATCGGTCGCGGGTTCATGATCGCGCCTTTCACCTTGTAGTACTTGCCGGTGAAGGTCGTGACCTCGTTTGACAACAGCTGGTCCACGACCTCCACGTACTCCCCGAAACGATCCACGCGCTCCTTGTTGGTCCAGTTCTCCAGACCCATCATCTCGTAGCTCTGATCGATGGGCAGCCCGATGCCCAGCCCGAGCTCCAGGCGTCCCCCGGAGATGTGATCGACGGTGAGGGCGTGATTCGCCATGGTCGCCGGGTCACGCAGCGGTATCTGTGCGACGCACGTGCAGATACGGATCCGGGAGGTCGCCTGAGCGAGAGCCGCGGCATGCGTCCACAGCTCGAACCACGGACTCGGCGGATTGCTCCAGTCGATGAAATGATCGGCAAGACCGACCATGTCGATGCCGAGCTTCTCGATGTGCTGGACGCGACGCACCATCTCGGGCCAGGGCACGTTGGGCAACACGACCACCTGAAAGCGCAGTGGATGTGCCATGTCAAACCCCCTGTGGTGCTGTTCTTGCGGACCATCGGTTGCGATGGGCAGGCCACGTATCTTGTTCCAGTCCGAACCGGAAGGCGAGCGCGCAGCCGTCGTCGCGCGAGGTTCGCTGGCGGCCCGAGCGCCATGGGTTTAGGTTGCCGCTGGGATACGCTGCGAGGAGAGGAGCGCAGGCCCGGCTGAACCCGAGGCGCCGCGACGGGCAGGCCGCCGGATTGCGGCGACCATCCCTGCGACCCACCCTCGGGCAGTCCCCGAACCGGAACAGCCGGGCGCGCCGCGTGCGCGCGCCGCACGACCACATGGCCACAGTCGAAGTCGGAGATCGCCGCGCGATAGAGCGCGATTGCCCGCTGTGCGGCGCGCCGTCGTCATCGGCGCCGCTGAGCAGGTACACGGACGTGACGTGGCCGCTGCGCGACTGCGCGCGCTGCGGCTTCGTCTACATCGACAAGGCGCCGGTGTACGACGAGCTGGTGAGCGACTTCTCGTGGCACAAGACGGTCGTCCACCGCAACAGCCAGCGCAGCCGCAAGCATCCGCTGCTGATCTGGCTGAGCAAGCGCACCCGCTGGCGTCTGCACCTGTTCCGGCGCCAGAGCATGGAGTCCCTGCTCACCCGCTTCGTCACCGCCGGCAACGTCGTCGACGTCGGCTGCGGAAAGGGTGCCCAGCTCGCGCGGCTGCCCGCACCGTTCGTGCCGTTCGGCATCGAGATCTCGCAGGCCGAGGCCGCGCATGCCGAGGACGTCGCGCGCCGCCGCGGCGGTGCGGTGATCGTGAAGCCGGCGATCGAGGGCCTCGAGACCTTCCCGGCCGACTTCGCCGCCGGCATCTTCATGCGCTCCTACCTCGAGCACGAGAGCAACCCGCTGGGAGTGCTCGAGGAGGTGCGCCGCGTGCTCGCGCCCCGCGGCGTGGCCGTGATCAAGGTGCCGAACTACGGATCGCTGAACCGCGCGCTGCTCGGCAGCTTCTGGTCCGGCTTCCGGTTCCCGGATCACCTGAACTACTTCACGCCGGCGACGCTGCGCGCGATGTGCGAGCGCGCCGGACTGGGCGTGCGTCGCTTCCGCGCCACCGATCGGCTGCCGCTGGGCGACAACATGTGGCTGGTCGCCGGGAAGGCCGCGGCGCCGCCACGCGCCACGGCCTCCGACAGTTCGTGACTCCCGCACCGGCTCGGCGCGCGCAGTCCCCGCGGCGCCGCCCGCATCGCACACACTGGTAGCCTCTCCGGCGGCGCGCGCCGACGCGCGTGGCCGTCATCGAGCGCCGCTTCCGAGATCACCGTGCCCGCCCCGTCCTCCGCCGAGCCCTTCACCGCGCTGCACGACCTCCTGAGCGGGGACGAGGACGCACGGGCCTGCCGCGACATCGACGACGCGGCCTGCGACGAGCAGCCGCGCAACGTCGGCGTGCACGTCGCGGCGCTGTCGCTCACCAAGATCGGCGACGGCATCGCCGACGCGAAGCTGGTGCTGAGCTGGCTGCTGGCCGCGCTCGGCGCGCCGGCCGCCGCGGTGGCGATGCTGGTGCCGGTGCGTGAATCCCTGGCCCTGCTGCCGCAGCTCGCGGTCGCGGGCTGGATGCGGCGCCGACCGCTGCGCAAGTGGTTCTGGGTCGCGGGCAGCGTCGGACAGGGCGCGAGCCTGCTCGCCATGGCGGTGGTCGCGTGGACACTGCGCGGCGCGGTGGCGGGCTGGCTGCTGGTGGCGCTGCTGGCCGTGTTCAGCCTGTCGCGGGGCGTGTGCTCCGTTGCGTCCAAGGACGTGCTGGGCAAGACGGTGTCGAAGGCCCGCCGCGGGAGCGTGAGCGGCCACGCGTCGACAGTCGGAGGGATCGCAGTGGCCGCGCTCGGCGTCGTGCTGCTGCTGGTGCCGGAATCGGAGCGCGGCGCCGGCTTCCTGGCCGTGCTGCTGTGCGTGGCCGCCACGCTCTGGTTCGCGGCGGCCGCGATCTTCGCGACGCTGCGCGAGCATCCCGGCGCGACGGAGGGCGGCGCCAGCGCGCTCGGCGAAGCGTGGCGCAGCCTGCGGCTGGTCGTCGAGGATCGCCAGCTCGCGCTGTTCCTCGCCGCGCGCGGGCTGCTCACCGCCAGCGCCCTGATGGCGCCGTTCCTGGTGCTCCTGGCCCGCGACCTGGGGCACGCGGCGCTCACCGACCTCGGCCTGATGGTGCTCGCCGCGGGCCTCGCGTCGGCGGTGAGCGGCAGCGTCTGGGGCCGTCTCTCGGATCGCTCCAGCCGCCGGGTCATGGCGCTGGGCGGCGCCGCGGCGGCGCTGACCGGGCTGATCGCCGCCGCGGCGCCGGCGCTGCCCGGCGGCGCGCTCGACGGCCCGCCAGGCGCGGCACTGTTCGCGTGCCTGTACTTCACGCTGTCGGTCGCCCACACCGGTGTGCGCCTTGGCCGCAAGACGCACCTCGTGGACATGGCCGGCAGCGGGCAGCGCGCGAGCTACGTCGCGGTGAGCAACACGCTCATCGGCGCCGTGCTGCTGGCGGGCGGAGCCTTCGGCGCGCTGGCGCAGGCCGTGGGCCCCGGGCCCACCGTGGCCGTGCTCGCGCTCGTCGCGCTCGCCGGCGCGGGCTGTGCGCTGGCCCT
>CBDUCN010000438.1:0-3563 GCA_965365655.1 uncultured Gammaproteobacteria bacterium
ATCACGGGAGAACGGAATGCTGATTCGCGCACTGCTGCGCCGCGCGGCGCCGCTGCTGCTCGCCGCCGCCGTCGCCGCGCCCGCGGCGGGGGCCGATTTCGAGTCCGGACTGGCCGCCGCGGATCGCGGCGATTTCGCGGAGGCGATGCGTCAGTGGCTGCCGCTCGCGGAGCAGGGCTACCCGAGTGCGCAGCACAACGTCGCGCTGCTCTATCGCAACGGCTGGGGCACCGCGCAGGACCTCGGCGAGGCCATCATGTGGTACTGGGCGGCGGCCTCCCAGGGCGAGGTCGGCGCGCAGTACGACCTCGCCGGCATGTACGCGGCCGGGGAGGGGATGCCGGTGACACCGGTGGAGGCGTGGGCCTGGTTCGACGTCGCGGCCCGCGGCGGACATCCGGATGCGGCCGCGGAGCGCGATCGCGTGGGCGGCACGCTGGACGACCAGGGCCGGGAGCAGGCGCGGCTGCTCGCCGACGTGCTGTGGGAGAAGTACGGCCACCGGGGGTGACGCGTGCCCGCGCGCGCGAGCGGCGCCCGGAGCTGGTGAATCTGCCGCGCGGCGTCGCGAGACGCGGAGCCGGCGGTGTCGCGGCAGCCGCGGTCGGAGATTCGCGCGCGCTCAGCGCTCGGCGTGGTGCGCGAGGACCTGCGCGACGCAGCCGGTGAGGCGGCGCGCGGTGGGCAGGTGCAGGAACTCGTTGGGGCCGTGGGCGTTGGACTTCGGGCCCAGCACACCGGTGATCAGGAACTGCGCGTCGGGGAACTTCTCCCCGAGCATGCCCATGAACGGGATCGTGCCGCCTTCCCCCATCCACGCCGCCGGCTCTCCGAACCACGCCTGCGACGCGTCGCCCACGGCCTGCTCCAGCCACGCGGCGGTCGGCGGCGCATCCCAGCCCGCGCCGGCGGAGCCGGCCTCGAACTCCACCCGCGCGCCGTAGGGCGGATCCGCCTCCAGGGCCTGCTTCAGCGCCCGCGTCGCGTGCTCCACCCGGCAGGTGGGCGGCACCCGCACCGACAGCTTGAGCTCGGTGCGCGGGCGCGCGACGTTGCCCGCGTCGGCGATCAGGGGTAGCCCGCCGGCGCCGGTCACCTCCATCGCGGGACGCCAGGTGCGGTTCAGGATCAGCTCAACGGGATCGTCGTCCACCGGTCCCGCGGCGCCGTGCCACGGGAACTCGGAGTACACCCCGTCGCCCAGCGCCGCCGCCGCGGCCTGCGCCTGGCGGCGCCGCTCGGCGGGGATCTGCACGTGCAGGGCGTCGAGATGCAGGCGCCCGCTGTCGGCGTCCTCGACGCGGCCGATCAGGCTGCGCGCGATGCGGAAGGTAGACGGCACGATGCCGCCGGCGTTGCCGGAGTGCACCCCCTCGTCCAGGTTCTCCACCGCCAGCGTGCCGGAGACCAGGCCGCGCAGCGACGTGGTGGCCCACAGCCGGCGGTAGTCGCCGCAGCCGGAGTCCAGGCAGACCACGAGGCTGGGCGTGCCGATGCGCTCGCGGAGGTGATCGATGTAGTGGGGCAGGTCGTAGCTGCCGCTCTCCTCGCAGGCCTCGATCAGCACCACGCAGCGCGCGTGCGGCAGCGACTGCCGGGCCAGCGCCTGTATCGCCGCCAGCGACGCGTACACCGCGTAGCCGTCGTCGGCGCCGCCGCGCCCGTACAGCTTGTCGTCCTCGAGCACCGGAATCCACGGCCCCAGCCCGTCGCGCCAGCCGACCATCTCGGGCTGCTTGTCGAGGTGGCCGTACAGCAGCACGGTGTCGTCCACCTGCCCCGGGACCTCGCACAGCAGGACCGGCGTGCGCCCGGGCAGGCGCACGACCTCCACCGTCATTCCGGGCACGGGCTGCGCGCGGCACCAGCGCTCCATGTGGGCCACCGCGTCGTCCATGTAGCCGTGGGCCGCCCAGTCCGGGTCGAAGTGGGGCGACTTGTTCGGGATGCGGATGTACTCGACCAGCTCGGGGACGATCGCGTCGTTCCACAGCTCGTCGGTGAATGCGCGGGCGGTGTCGGGGTCGAGCATCGGGTGGCGTCCTTCGGGGGGCGGCGACGCGCGAATGCTACCGCCGCGGGGCCTGCGCCGGCGGCCGTCGCGGCGTCGCCGATCAGTGAGTGATCGCTTGAAGAGATCTCCTCAACCTGTTGATTGTAATGAACCGATTAAGTACCTTAGGTGCATCTTCGCAAGAGCGGTCCACGAGATGTCCTGGTTCGGCGCAACCGGCGGCGCGCACGGCGCGCGCAGTCCGCGGCCCGCGGTCCGCTTCGGCGACGCCGCCTGGTGGCACGTGCTGGGCTTCGACGGCGGTCCGCCGCGCTCGCTGCCGGACGTCGAGCGGCGCTTCCGCCGGCTGGCGGCGCGCCTGCACCCGGACCGCGGCGGCACCGCGGAGCAGATGCAGCAGCTCATCCGCGCGCGCGAGCAGGCGCGCCGGCAGCTCGTCCCCCGCGCCTGAACCGGCGCCGCGGTGCCCGCCGGTCGCCCGGGGCGCGCGGAGCCCGCAGGGCGCGTCGGGCGCCAGCGGCTATCGTTGCCGTGTCCGCCCCCGACGAGGATTGCAGATGACCCCCCGTGAAGCGCGCTACCGTCCCGAGAGCCTGGTGGAGTTCGCGTGCGCGCTGTTCCGCCGCGCCGGCCTGGACGAGGACAAGGCCCGCAGCGTCGCCGTACACCTCGTCGAGGCCGACCTGCTGGGGCACACGACCCACGGCCTGCAGCTCGCGGCGCCGTACCTGCGCGAGCTCGACGCCGGTCAGATGCGCGCCGACGGCGAGCCGGAGGTGATCGGCGGGCGCGGCGGCGTCGCGCTGTGGGACGGACGGCGGCTGCCCGGGGTGTGGCTCACCGCGCGCGCGGTGGCGGCGGCCTGCGGCGCGGCCCGCGAGCACGGCATCGGCGCGGTGTCGGTGCGCAACAGCCACCACATCGGCTGCCTGGCCGTGTTCCTCGAAGCGCCGGCGCGGGACGGCCTGATGGTGCTGCTCACCTGCTCCGACCCGGCCACCGCCAGCGTGGCCCCGTTCGGTGGCCTCGATCCGGTGATGACCCCGAACCCGTTCGCGGTCGCGATCCCGACCGGCGGCGATCCGGTGCTCATCGACGTCAGCGCGTCCATCACGACCAACGGCCTGTCCGGGCGCCTGCACGCGCAGGGGCGCCGCCTGCCCGGCGCGTGGGCGCAGGACCACGCCGGCACGGTGACCGACGACCCGGGCGTGCTGTTCGCCGATCCGCCCGGCACGCTGCTGCCGAGCGGGGGCACCGACCACGGGCACAAGGGCTACGGCCTGGGACTCACCGTGGAGGCGCTGACCCAGGGGCTGAGCGGCTTCGGGCGCGCCGACGCGCCGGTGGGCTGGGGCGCCGCGGTGTACGTGCAGGTGTGGGATCCCGACGCGTTCGGCGGTCGCGACGCGCTGCGCCGCCAGAGCGACTGGCTGGTCGCGCGCTGCCACGCCGCGCGGCCGGCGCCGGGCACCGCCGCGGTGCGCGTGCCGGGAGAGCGCGGGCTCGCGCTGAAGCGCGACGCGCTCGCCGGCGGCGTGCGCCTGCA
>CBDUCN010000439.1:0-3525 GCA_965365655.1 uncultured Gammaproteobacteria bacterium
CGGGAGCGCCGTGTCCGAGAGCGGCAATCTCTTGAATCCTGACCTTGACCCAGGAACCGACTTCTACAGCGATGTTGTGCAAGCCCGCCACGAAGCGGGAAGCCTGATTCGCCGAGGACGTTCCCCCCTCGCCATCCTGGTTCAAGAGCCTCCTGCCTCGGCGCGGCGTCCCCGGTACCCCTTCTCCCGACGTATCCTCCCGCAGAGCGCCCCGGCCCGGGCCGGCGCGCGACGTTGCCGCACCCGTTCCACGGGCGCCGGGCCGCCGGCCACGTCTGCAACCCGACCCGTCGGCGGCGGAGGACCCCTTTGAACAAGCGCACCCTCGAGCGGATCATCCCGGGCGTCGAGACCTCGGACGGCGCCGGCGTGAAGCTGCGCCGCAGCATCGGCGCCCGGCCGGAGCTGAGGCTGGACCCGTTCCTGATGCTGGACGAGTTCGGCACCGAGAACCCGGACGACTACATCGCCGGCTTCCCACCGCACCCGCACCGCGGCTTCGAGACCGTGACCTACATGATCGACGGCCACATGCGCCACGAGGACCACCTCGGCAACGTCGGCGAGCTGACCGGCGGCGGCGTGCAGTGGATGACGGCCGGGCGCGGCGTGATCCACTCGGAGATGCCGCAGCAGGAGTCGGGCCGGATGCGCGGCTTCCAGCTCTGGGTGAACCTCCCCGCCCGCGAGAAGATGCAGCCGGCGAGCTACCGCGACATCCCGGCCCGCGAGATCCCCGTGGCCACGCGCGCGGACGGCACCCGCATCAAGGTGATCGCGGGCACGCTGGAGATCGACGAGGCGCTGGTGTCCGGCCCCATCAACGCCGCGCCGGACACGATGTCCACCGATCCGCTGTACGTCGACGTCTCGCTGCCGGCGGGCGCGCAGATCGACGTGCCGATCGCCGCCGGGCACAACGCGTTCGTCTACGTCTACGAGGGCGAGGTCGCGGCCGGCGGCGCCGACGTGCCCTGCCACGCCGCCGGCATGCTCTCGGACGGCGCCGCCGTCACGCTGGCCGCCGGCAGTCGCCCGGCTCGGCTGGTGCTGATCGCGGGCCGGCCGATCGGCGAGCCGGTGGTGCAGTACGGCCCGTTCGTGATGAACACGCGCGAGGAGATCGAGCAGGCGATCGCCGACTACCGCGAGGGCCGCCTCGTCACGTGACGGCCGACCGCGCCCGCGCGCGGCGCGCGCAGCGGGCGCGCGAAGGATTCACACGCTCAGTCCCACTCGCACACGACCTTTCCGCACGCGCCCTGCGCCATCACGTCGAAGCCGCGCTGGAAGTCGTCGATCGGGATGCGGTGGGTGAGCACCGGGCTCAGGTCCAGGCCGCCGAGCACGAGCTGCGTCATCTTGTACCAGGTCTCGAACATCTCGCGGCCGTAGATGCCCTTCAGCGTCAGGCCCTTGAAGATCACGTGGTCCCAGTCGATGCGGGTGTCCGAGGGCAGGATGCCCAGCAGCGCGACCTTGCCGCCGTGGTACATGTGGCGAAGCATGTCGTTGAAGGCCTGCGGGTTGCCGGACATCTCGAGGCCTATGTCGAAGCCCTGGCGGATGTCCTGCGCCTTCATCGCGTCGTCGAGGGTCTCGCGCTGCACGTTCACCAGGTGCGTCGCGCCCATCGCGCCCGCAAGCCCGAGGCGGTAGTCGTTGACGTCGGTGACCACCACGTGGCGCGCGCCGATGTGGCGACAGATGCCGGCCGCGATGATGCCGATGGGTCCGGCGCCGGTGATCAGCACGTCCTCGCCCACCATCGGAAACGCGAGTGCGCAGTGCGCCGCGTTGCCGAACGGGTCGAAGAAGGCCGCGATCTCCGACGGGATGGCGTCCGGGATCAGCCACAGGTTCTGCGACGGCACCACGATGTACTCGGCGAACGCGCCGTCGCGGTTGACGCCGATGCCGCGGGTGCGCGTGCACAGGTGGCGCACGCCCGCGCGGCAGTTGCGGCACTCGCCGCACGTGATGTGGCCCTCCGCCGACACGCGGTCGCCGACGCGGTAGTTCGTGACGCCGGGGCCCATGTCCACGATGCGTCCGACGAACTCGTGGCCGATCACCAGCGGCGGCTTGATCGTGCGCTGCGACCACTCGTCCCACTTGTAGATGTGCAGGTCGGTGCCGCAGATCGCGGTCTTCTCGACCTTGATCAGCACGTCGTTGGTGCCGGGCTCGGGGACGGGCACGGACTCCATCCAGATGCCCGGCTCCGGGGCGCGCTTGACGAGGGCCTTCATGTGATCCGGCATGGCGCGAGTGCTCCTGTGCGGCGGGGCGCTGCCGCGTGATGGGAAACGCGGCCCGCAAACTGTACCCTTCCGCGTCGCCATGACCGCGCTCGATAACCTCACACGCATGGGCCTCGTGCTGCCCGCCCCGCCGGCGGCGGTGGGCAACTACGACACCTGGGTGCGCAGCGGAGACCTGGTGGTGACCTCCGGCCAGCTGCCGTGGGAGAACGGCGTGATGCGCCACCCCGGCCGGCTGGGCGAGCAGGTCTCCATCGCCGACGGCAAGGCCGCCGCACGGCTGGCGACGCTGAACGGCATCGCGCAGCTGCTGGACGCCACCGGCGACCTGGAGGCGATCGTGCGCATCGTGCGGGTCGAGGGCAACGTGCACAGCGCGCCCGGCTTCCGCGGCCAGCCGGAGGTGCTGGACGGGGCCTCCGACCTGCTGGTGGACGTGTTCGGCGCGCGCGGCCGGCACACCCGCACCGCGCTCGGGGTCGCCGAGATGCCGCTGGACGCGTGCGTGCAGCTCAGCTTCTGGGCGCAGGTGCGAGGCTGAGCCCCGGCCTCCGCGGGCCGTCACCGGCTGCACGTTCGCGAGCAGCCGGCGCGCGGTCGCCGCCACGAGGACCGAGACCCGACGCGCGGCTCGCTGCGACGGCGCGGAGGCGCTTCGGCTCCCGTCCCGCGATCAGCCGCGTCGCCCGCTCATCGGCGAGCGGGCCAGCGCCTCCATTTCGGCGGCGCGGCGAGGCTGGTCGAGCTCGGTGTAGCCCCGCGCGGCTTTCAGGTACGACGCGCGCGCCCGATCGGCCTGCCCCGAGGCGGCGTAGCTCTCCGCGAGCATTCGGTCCAGATCCGGCAGCGGCCACGCGGTGTGCTCGGGATTGCGCGCTGCGAGCTCCTCGCCCGTCTCGAGCGCGTGCGTGAGCTGGAAGATCGCGTTGTCGGCCCACTGCGACGTGAACTGCGCGCGCCGGTGGTAGATCAGGCCGAGCACGGTGTGCGTGCGGTGGATGGCGCCGAGGTTTCGACGCGCGTAGTACAGGCTCTTCTCGTTGAACAGCCGCTGCTCGAGCATCCTGAACGCGTCGACGTCGTCGTGCCGGTCGTAGAGCGCAGCCAGCTCGAGCGCGATGTCGAGCACGGGGATCGGGCCTGACGCGAGCTCGTCCTGGGGGTACTCGTCGACCTGGGGCGCGACCTCGATCGCGCGCTCGAGGGCGGCCGCGGCGCGCGCGTCCTCGCCCTGGCTCTCCCACTCGCGCGCGAAGTGGCG
>CBDUCN010000440.1:0-3516 GCA_965365655.1 uncultured Gammaproteobacteria bacterium
GGCCACGCGGGGCTGGCCATGAGCCGCTGCCTCGCCGAGCGCTCGATCGACCACGTGGTCCTCGAGCGCGGCGAGGTGGCGAACTCCTGGCGCACGGAGCGCTGGGACTCGCTGCGGCTGCTGACGCCGAACTGGCAGAGCCGCCTGCCCGGCCACCGTTACCGGGGCGACGATCCCGACGGCTACCGCACGATGGCCGAGACCGTGGCCTTCATCGAGCGCTACGCCGCCGAGAGCCGCGCGCCGGTGCACACCGGCACGCGCGTCGAGTCGCTGCGCATCGGCGGCGGCAGCTACCGCGTGCTCACGACGCAGGGCGAGTGGCGGTGCGCGTCGGTGGTGCTCGCCACCGGCGCGTGCAACCGCGCGAACGTGCCCGCGCTCGCGAAGGACGTGCCGGCCAGCGTCGCGACGCTGAGCACGATGCAGTACCGCAACCCGGAGCAGCTCGAGCCGGGCGGAGTGCTGGTCGTCGGCGCGTCGGCGAGCGGCGTGCAGATCGCCGACGAGGTGCAGCGCTCCGGGCGGCCCGTGACGCTGGCCGTCGGCGAGCACGTGCGGGTGCCGCGGCTCTACCGCGGGCGCGACATCCAGTGGTGGATGGACCGCGCCGGCGTGCTCGGCGAGCGCTACGACCAGGTCGACGACCTCGAGCGCGTGCGCAACGTCGCGTCGCTGCAGCTCATCGGCTCCCCCGAGCGCCGCGACATCGACCTGAACGCGCTGAGCGCGATCGGCGTGAAGCTCGTGGGCCGCCTCGCCGGGATCCGCGACGGCCGCGCGCAGTTCTCCGGCGCGCTGCGCAACCACTGCGCGCTGGCCGATCTGAAGATGAACCGGCTGCTGGACGGCATCGACCGCTGGGCCGCGGCCAACGGCGTCGACGCCGACGTGGAGCCGCCGCAGCGCTTCGAGCCGACGCGGCTGGACGCGTCGCCGCGGCTGACCCTGGATCTCGCGGGCGGCGCGATCCGCACCGTGATCTGGGCCACCGGCTACCGCCCGGACTACTCCTGGCTGCACGTGCCGGTGCTCGACCGCCGCGGCCGGGTGCGCCACGACGGCGGCGTCGCCGAGGCGCCCGGCATGTACCTGATGGGGCTGCCGTTCATGCGCCGGCGCAACTCGAGCCTGATCGACGGCGCGGGCGCGGACGCCCGCGACCTGAGCGCGCACCTCGCGCGCTACCTGGACGGCTACGCGAGCGTCGCCGCGCGCGCCGCCGCCTGAGAGGCCGCGGCGCGTACACCCGCGCGGCGCGGCGCCGCCCGGCACGCCCGGCCGGCGCCCCGCGACGGCGGGCAAGCGCTTCACGAGACACGAGGAGGACCGAAATGAACGGCACGCAGACGAACAGCACACAGAGGATCCGCGAGATATCGGAGCGCAACGTGCGGCTGCTGGAGGCGCGCCCCGATCGCGGGCGGCTCACCGGCGTGACCCGCGCGCGCATCGCGCAGGGGCTGCGCTGCGAGATCTCGGAGGGCGGCTGGACGCTGGCCGCCGACATGCCGGCCAAGGCCGGCGGCGAGGACTCGGCGCCGACGCCGGGCGTGCTCGGGCGCGGCGCGCTCGCGAGCTGCCTCGCGATGGGGATCACGATGTGGGCCGCGCGCCTCGGCGTGCCGCTGGCCTCGGTGGAGGTCGAGGTGCACGCCGACTTCGACGCCCGCGGCGAGCTGGGCGTGGGCGACGCGCGCGCCGGCTACGAGGAGGTGCGCCGCGTCGTGCGCATCGCGAGCCCCGCCCCCGAGGCGGTGCTGGCGGACCTCGTGGACACCGCCGAGCGCCACAGCCCGTACCTCGACGTCTTCGGCCGCGCGCAGTCGCTGCGGCGAGAGCTTCACTTCGAACACACGGAGGGATAGACGATGAATGCGCAACTGCAACGACGCGTCCAGCGCTACGGCTGGGACAAGGCGGTGGGCGAGTACGAGGCCGGCTGGCGCGAGCAGCTCGAGCCCGCGCAATCGATGATGCTGGACCTGGCGGCGCTCGCGCCCGGCGAGCGGGTGCTCGACGTCGCGTGCGGCACCGGGCTCGTGAGCTTCCGCGCCCGCGACGCCGTGGGCCCGTGGGGCCGCGTGCTCGGCACCGACATCTCCGGCGCGATGGTGGAGCAGGCACGCCGGCGCGCCGAGGACGAGGGCGCGCGCAACATCGCGTTCGAGCGCCACGACGCCGAGAAGCTCGCGATCCAGAGCGAGCCCTTCGACGCCGCGCTGTGCGCGCTGGGCCTGATGTACTTCCCCGACCCCGAGCAGGCGCTGCGCGAGATGCGCCGCCACCTCGCGCCGGGCGGACGCGCCGCCGCCGCGGTGTGGGGCGCGCGCGCGAAGTGCGGCTGGGCCGACATCTTCCCGATCACCGACGCGCGCGTGGAATCGGACGTGTGCCCGATGTTCTTCCAGCTCGGCACCGGCGACTCGCTCGCGGGCTGCTTCGCGCGGGCCGGCTTCGAGTCCGTGCGCGCGCAGCGCCTGGAGGTGGTGCTGCGCTACCGCTCGGCCGACGACGCGCTGGGCGCGGCGTTCCGCGGCGGGCCCGTGGCGCTCGCGTACAACCGCTTCGACGACGCGACGCGGCGCGCGGTGCACGAGGAGTACCTGGCGTCGATCGAGCCGTACCGGGAGGGGGAGGGGTATCGGATTCCGGGGGAGTTCGTGGCGGCGGTGGGGGTGAAGGTGGGGTGAGTAGGCGGGCGGCCGCGATGGTGGGTTCCGGCACCTGAAGCGCGGGCTGGCCGCGAGCTCATGCGCCGGTCCAGCGGGCGTTGCGTCGCATCTGGGACGACCCCGCCATCGAGGACATCAGCGCCGAGGATCTGGCTGGCGACTACCCCGTGGTGCGCTACGGCCCGCCGGACGGCGGCTTCGGAATCGACCTGATGAGCCGCCTCGGCACCGCCGTGGCGTACGCGGATATCGCCTGGGAGCCGGCCCACGTCGAGGGTACGCCCGTGCGGGTGGCGACGCCGCGTGCCCTGTACGATATGAAGAAGGCCACGGTGCGGCCAATCGATCGTGCCGACGCCGATGCCCTGCGCCGGAAGTTCGGCCTCGAGGACGATTGACGTGCCCGTGCAGCGATTCAGGACCACCGAGGAGGCGCGCGAGGCGCTGTGGTGCGCGCCGCGCGAGGCGGAGACGGTGCGCTGCCTGCGGCGCCTGCTGGAGACGATGGACCGCCTGGCTCCCGCGACCGTTCCGCGCGGTGTGTCGCGCTTCCGCAGCATCGACGACGCGAATCGCGAGCGCGCCGCACACCGCTGAGCGGCCCCGCGAGCGAGGGGGCCGGCCACGCCCTCGATGAAGGCCGCGCACAGCGGGTGGCGCCGTGGGGCGCGAGGCCAGCATGAGGCGGGGAGGGCCTGCCGTGGGGGGCTGGCGCGGCGGGCTGGCCCGGGGGCTTCGCGTTCCGGCCGATCGAGGATTCGAGCCAGGACTGTTCGGCGCGCGGGGGAGGGCGGATATCCGGCAGGCGCCGTCGCGGAGAGGGGGCTTCGGAGCCCTCGGG
>CBDUCN010000441.1:0-3506 GCA_965365655.1 uncultured Gammaproteobacteria bacterium
CCACCGTGTGGTCGCAGGGCTCGGCGAGGCGCAGATCGTGCGTGACCAGCACCAGGGTGGTCTCGCGCTCGCGGTTCAGGTCGAACAGCAGATCGATGATCCGCGCCCCGGTGCGCTGGTCCAGGTTGCCGGTCGGCTCGTCGGCGAACAGCAGCCCCGGAGACGCCGCGAACGCGCGGGCGATGGCCACGCGCTGCTGCTCGCCGCCGGAGAGCTGGCGCGGGTAATGCCCCAGGCGCTCGCCCAGGCCGACCCGTTCCAGCACCCCGCGGGCCTGCTCGCGCGGGGCGTCGGCCTCGGCGAGCTCCAGCGGCAGCATCACGTTCTCGAGCGCGGTGAGGCCGGGCAGGAGCTGGAAGGACTGGAACACGAAGCCCACGCGTCCGGCGCGCAGCGCCGCACGGCCGTCCTCGTCCAGCGCGGTGAGGTCCTGCCCGTCCAGCATCACGCGCCCGGCGGTCGGTGCGTCGAGGCCGGCGAGCAGCCCGAGCAGGGTGCTCTTGCCCGAGCCCGAGGCGCCGACGATGGCGAGCGAGCGGCCGGCGGCCACCTCCAGATCCACGTCGGCGAGGATCACGAGATCGCCGTCCGGGGTCGTCACCGTCTTGCCGAGCCCTTCGGCGCGGAGCTGCGCCTGCGCGGCGGGCGCGCAGACGGGCGCGTCGTGTGCGACGTGATTGACGGATGCGGCGGAAGCGGTGGCCATGGAACGGATGCTGCGGGCCGGAGGCGCCCGGTACGTGTGACGGCCAGAACTGTACCTCAGCGCCGCTCCCGGCCCGCTTGCGGCGCGCTGCCGCGCCCTTTACGAATCGGTATGCTTTGCGCCCCGCTCACGACCCCGGGAATCGCTTCCGATGAGCCTGTCCGTCGATCTCTCGGGCCGCCCGGCCCTCGTCACCGGCGCCTCCGGCGGCCTCGGCGCGCACTTCGCGCGCACCCTCGCGCGTCACGGCGCGCCGGTGGTGCTGGCCGCGCGGCGCGTGGATCGGCTCGAGGCGCTGGCCGAGTCCATCGCCGCGGAGGGCGGAACGGCCGTGCCGGTGGCCATGGACGTCACCGATTCGGGCTCCGTCGGCGCCGCGTGCGCCACCGCCGAGGCAGCGGTGGGCACGGTGCGCATCGTCGTCAACAACTCCGGCATCGCGCGCGGGGGCGCCGCGCTGGACGTCGGCGAGGACGACTGGGACGAGGTGCTGGACACGAACCTGAAGGGCGCCTTCCTCGTCGCGCGCGAGCTCGCGAGTCGCATGGTGCACGCGGGTGGCGGCGGCAGCATCGTCAACGTCGCGTCGATCCTCGCCTTCCGCGCCGCGCCCGGCCTCGCGTCCTACGCGGCCAGCAAGGCGGGGCTCAAGCACCTGACCGGCGCGCTCGCGCTCGAGCTCGCGCGCCACGACATCCGCGTGAACGCGATTGCGCCCGGCTACATCGAGACCGACATGAACCGCGACTTCTTCGAGTCCGCGGAAGGGAAGGCGATGATCAAGCGCATCCCCCAGCGCCGGCTGGGCCGTCCCGAGGACCTGGACGGCGCGTTGCTGCTGCTCGCGAGCGACGCGTCGGCGTACATGACGGGCACCACCGTCGTCGTCGACGGCGGGCACCTGTTCTCCAGCCTGTGAGCGCGACCGCGCTCAGCACGGCGATGCTCGCCGAGGCGCTGCCGCCGTGGCTCGCCGCGGCCTGCGGCGGCGACGTGCGCGTCGAATCGGCGCGCCCGCTGTCCGGCGGCGCGGTGCAGGAGAACTGGGCACTGGACGTGAAGGGCGAGGGCGGCGCGCTGCACGGCGAGCACGCGCTGGTGCTGCGCACCGACGCGCCGGCGACCGTCGCCGCGAGCATGGGCCGCGCGGAGGAGTTCGCGATCCTGCAGGCGGCGCACAACGTCGGCATCACGGTGCCGGAGCCGCTGCTGCTGTGCGAGGACGACGCGGTGCTGGGGCGCAGCTTCTACCTGATGCGCCGCGTGCCCGGGGTCGCCGCCGGCCACCGGCTCGTGCGTGACGACGCGCTGGACGGGGAGGCGCTGGCCGAGCGCCTCGGCGAGGAGCTCGCGCGCCTGCACTTCATCCGCCCGCCGTTCCCGGGGCTGGACTTCCTCGACGAGCCGGACCTCGCGCCGGCGCTGTTCCGCGTCAACACCTACCGCACGTGGCTGGACGAGATGGGCGCGGTGCGCCCGGCGCTGGAGTGGGCGCTGCGCTGGCTGGAGCGCTTCGCGCCGGAGGACGAGACCCTGGTGCTGTGCCACGGCGACTACCGCACCGGCAACTACATGGTGGAGGGCGGCGCGCTCACCGGCATCCTGGACTGGGAGTTCGCCGGCTGGAGCCACCCGCACGAGGACCTCGGCTGGTTCTGCGCGCGCTGCTGGCGCTTCGGGCGCGACGAGCGCGAGGCCGGCGGCATCGCGTCGCGCGAGGCGCTGTTCCGCGGCTACGAGGCCGCGTCCGGCGTGAGCCTCGAGCGCGAGCAGATTCCGTACTGGGAGGTGATGGCGACCGTGCGCTGGGCGGTGATCGCGCTGCAGCAGGGCTACCGCCACCTCAGCGGCGAGCAGCGATCGCTGGAGCTGGCGCTCACCGGGCGCATGGTGCCGGAGCTCGAGATGGATGCGCTGGACCAGGTCGAGCGGCTGCTGGGGGTCGTGCGATGAGCGCGCACGACTCGCGGGCCGGCGGCGCCGCGGCCAGGCGCACGGCGCACGCGTCGGGCAACGACGAGCAGCCGGACGCGCTGGAGCTGCTCGCGATCGCGCGCGAGACGCTGCTGGACGCGGTGCTGCCGGAGCTCTCCGGCGCGGCGCGCTACCAGGCGCTGATGGTCGCGAACGCGCTGGCCATCGCCCGCCGCGAGCTCTGCGGCGGCGGCGATGCGGGTGCTGGCGAGCTCGAGATGCTGGATACCCTGTACGGCGATGCGGAGCCGCGCGCGGGGAACGAGGACGACGCCGCGCGCCTCGCGCGCCTCACCCGCCGGCTCGCGCGCGACCTGCGCAACGGCGAGCTGGACGGCGGCCCGCAGCTCGGCGTGCGCCGGATGCTGCGCGAGCGGCTCGAGGCGCGGCTCGCGGTGAGCAATCCGAAGCGCCTCGGCAGGACGCCGTCACGCTGAAGGCCGCGCGCACGTCGTCGGGCGGCCCGCCCGTCGACGTGCGACGGACGTCCCCGCCGGCAGGACTTGGGTATCCTGCGTCGCGAGTGCTGCCGACCCGACCGGAGCCCCATGAGCGACGACGACGTCACCCGCCGCCGGCCGGTGTCCCTGGACGACAAGTACACCCTGCGCGAGGGCCGGGTGTTCATGACCGGCATCCAGGCGCTGGTGCGCCTGCCGCTCGAGCAGCGCTGGCGCGACGCGGCAGCCGGCCACGACACCGCGGGCTACATCACCGGCTACCGCGGGTCGCCGCTGGGCGCGTACGACCAGCAGATCTGGCGCGCGAAGACGCACCTCGCGGGGCAGAACGTGGTGTTCAACCCGGGCGTGAACGAGGACCTGGC
>CBDUCN010000442.1:0-3504 GCA_965365655.1 uncultured Gammaproteobacteria bacterium
GCTCGGGGATTCCCGGGACGTTCAGGTCGGCAGCGAGTGGCTGAGGTGGTCCTCCACCTGTGCCGAGCCGGTGACGTTCTTCGCCGCGACCAGCAGCGCCTCGTGCTGCTCCTCGGTCTCGTACACGCCCCACAGGTGCACCACGCCGTCGTCCACGGTGACGTTCACCATCGCGCTAGACGCCCAGGACTGCTCGGCGAGGTGCTTGACCAGCGCCTCGCGCTTCTCGCGATCGCCGGCCGGCGCCGCCGCCAGCCCGCCGCGGGTGGCCAGCCCGCGCAGCAGGTCGGCCCGGCTGACCAGGCCCACCAGCACGTCCCCCTCGAGCACCGGCACGCGCTTGATGCGCCGCTTCTCGAGCAGCAGCGCCACGTCGCCGAGGTCGGCGTCGGGCTTCACCGTGCTCACCTCGCGCGTCATGACGTCGCCGGCGGTGGCGCCGTGCGTCTTCACGTAGTCGCGGGCCTCGCCCGCCTCGTCGCCGACCAGGCGCAGCCACCAGGAGCGCCGGCGCTGGTCCGTGCCGCTCTCGGCGCGGCGCATCAGGTCGCCCTCGCTGACGATGCCGCGCAGCCTGCCGTCGCGATCGACGACCGGGATCCCGCTCACGTGCTGGCTCAGCATGAGGTTCGCCACGTCCGCCACCGGCGTGTCCGCGGTGACCGTGACCACCTGGGTGGACATCACGTCTCTGACCTTCATCTCGACTCCTCTGCCGGCGCCGGCTCGTCCTGGGGGCCCGCAGCGAATCGTAGACGACGCGGGGGCCGCCGTGTTGATGCGGATCACGGGCGGGCGCGAGCGCGTATTGTTGCGCCGGCGCCGGGGCTCGCCCGGGCGCCGCCGGCCCGGTCCCGGGCCTTGCAAGCCTGTCGCAACTTCGTGTCAGAATGGAGCGCTATGCGATACACATCACCAGACTCCGTCGACGCTGCCGTGGCCGAACTGGCCGCCGCCGCCGGCAAGGCCCGCGTGCTCGCGGGCGGGACCGACCTCCTCGTGCAGATGCGCTCCGGGCGCACCGAGCCCGAGGTGGTCGTGGACATCAAGGGCATCGGGGAGACCCGCGCGATCACCCGCGAGGGCGACGGTTTCCGCATCGGCGCCGCAGTCTCGGGCGCCGAGCTGAAAGAGCACCCGGACGTCAAGCGCGCGTGGCCTGGAGTCGTGGAGGCGGTTGACCTCATCGGCTCCACCCAGATCCAGGGCCGCGCGTCGATGGGCGGCAACCTGTGCAACGCGTCGCCCGCCGCCGACAGCGTGCCGGCGCTGATCGCCGCCGGCGCCACCGTGACCGTCGCGGGCCCGGACGGCACCCGCGAGCTCGCGGTGGAGGACGTGTGCACCGGGCCGGGCAAGACCGCGCTCGCCCCCGGCGAGTTCGTGGTCTCCTTCTTCCTGCCTCCACGCCCGGCGCATGCCGGTGACGCGTACCTGCGCTTCATCCCGCGCACCGAGATGGACATCGCGGTCGTCGGCGCCGGGGTGAGCCTGACGCTGGACGACGGCGGCACCTGCACCAGCGCCCGCGTCGCGCTGGGCGCGGTCGCGCCGACGGCGCTGCTGGTGCCCGACGCGGGCGCGGCGCTGGTCGGCACGAAGGTCGACGAAGCCGCCATCGAGAAGATGACCGCCGCGGCCCGCGCCGCGTGCAAGCCCATCGACGACAAGCGCGGTACGGTGGAGTACCGGGTGCACGTCGCCGGCGTGCTCGCCGCGCGCGCCACCCGCATCGCACTCGAACGCGCGAAGGAACAGAGCTGATGGCCAAGACCCACGTCACGACCACCGTCAACGGCGACGAGGTGGAATTCCTCTGCGAGCCCGAGCAGACGCTGCTCGACGTGCTGCGCGACGAGCTCGAGCTCACCGGCAGCAAGGAAGGCTGCGCCTCCGGCGACTGCGGCGCCTGCAGCGTGATGCTGGACGGGCGCCTGGTGTGCGCCTGCCTGGTGCTGGGCGTCGAGGCCAACGGCAGGACTGTCGACACCATCGAGGGCATGGCGCACGGCGAGAAGCTGCACCCGCTGCAGCAGAAGTTCCTGGACCACGCGGCGCTGCAGTGCGGCGTGTGCACGCCGGGCTTCCTGGTCGCCGCCAAGGCGCTGCTGGAGAAGAACCCCGACCCCAGCGAGACCGAGGTGCGCTACTGGCTGGCCGGCAACCTGTGCCGCTGCACCGGCTACGACAAGATCGTGCGCGCGGTGATGGATGCCGCCGAGGAGATGCGATCGGGAGCCGCGCGATGAGCGCCGGCGGCGAGCTTCGCTACGTCGGCACCCGCGCGCCGCGCCCGGACGGCGTGGACAAGGTGACCGGGCGCGCGCGCTTCGGCGCCGACCTCCAGCTTCCGGGCATGCTGGTGGGCCGGGTGCTGCGCAGCCCGCATCCGCACGCGCGCATCCGCTCCGTCGACACCTCGGCCGCCGAGGCGCTGCCCGGCGTCAAGGCCGTGGTCACGTCGGCGGATTTCCCGGACCTGCCGTCGGAGTTCGTGCCGGCCGGCGAGATGCTCGTGAACTACCGCGACATCGGCCGCAACGTGATGGCGCGCGACAAGGCGCTGTACGAAGGCCACGCGGTGGCCGCGGTGGCCGCGACCAGCGACGCCGTCGCGCGCAGGGCGCTCGCGCTGATCGCGGTGGACTACGAGCCGCTGCCGCACGTGCTGGACGTCGAGGAGGCGATGCAGCCCGACGCGCCGCTGCTGCACGACGACATGATCACCATCGGCGTGGAGCCGCCGCCGGAGAAGGCATCCAACGTCGCCAAGCGCGTGGAGTTCGGGCTCGGCGACGTCGACAAGGGCTTCGGGCAGGCCGACGTGATCGTCGAGCACGCATTCACGACGCAGCCCGTGCACCAGGGCTACATCGAGCCGCACGCGTGCCTCGCCAGCGTGAGCGAGGACGGCAGCGCCGATCTCTGGTGCACCACCCAGGGCCAGTTCGTCGTGCGCGGGCACTGCGCGAGGCTGCTCGGCATGGACCTGTCGCGCCTGCGCGTGACCGCGTCCGAGATCGGCGGCGGCTTCGGCGGCAAGACGGTGGTGTATCTCGAGCCGCTCGCGCTCGCGCTGTCGCGCAAGTGCGGCCGGCCGGTGAAGATGACGATGACCCGCGAGGAGGTGTTCCAGGCCTCCGGCCCGGCGCCCGGCGCGCGGGTGTGGGTGAAGATGGGCTGCACGAAGGACGGGCGCATCACCGCCGCCGCGGCAGAGCTCAAGTACCAGGCCGGGGCGTTCCAGGGCGCGCCGGTGCAGCCGGGCGCGATGTGCGCGTTCGCGCCGTACGACCTCGAGAACGTGAGCTCCGTCGGCTACGACGTCGTGACCAACCGGCCCAAGGCCGCCGCGTACCGCGCCCCCGGCGGGCCCATCGCGGAGTACGCGGTGGAGTCGGTGGTCGACGAGATGGCGAAGCAGATCGGCATGGACCCGGTGGACTTCCGGCTGAAGAACGCCGCGCGCGAGGGCACGCAGACCGCGTACGGCCCGAAGTTCGG
>CBDUCN010000443.1:0-3497 GCA_965365655.1 uncultured Gammaproteobacteria bacterium
GGGCGAGGATGGTGACCCGGTGGCATCCACGGACTTCAAATCCGATGGGACGCGTCGAACGCGTCCGGTGGGTTCAACTCCCACACTCGTCCGCCACTCAAACACTGGACGCCGCGGCCGCCCATGGGCCGCGGCCCACCGCACGCGAGGAGTAGCCATGGTCCGCCTGGCCGACCTGTCGCCGGCGCAGCAGCAGGCGCTGCCCCGGCTGGACTGCCCGGAGTTCGACAATCGCCCGTGGGTGCGCGGCGGCCCGCTGGCCGCACGCCGGGTGGCCATCGTGTCCACCGCCGGGCTGATGCTGCGCGGCGAGCGCCCGGTCACCGCGGCCGACGCGCGCTTTCGCGCGATCCCGGACGACGCGCCGGCAGGCGACATCCTGATGAGCCACGCGTCGGTGAACTTCGATCGCACCGGCTTCCAGCGCGACATGAACGTCGCGTTCCCGCGCGACCGGCTGCACGAGCTTCGCGACGCGGGCGTGATCGGCTCGGTGGCCGCGACGCACTGGTCGCACATGGGCGCGATCGACCCGGTGCAGCTGGAGGCGCCCACGCGCGCGCTGGCCGCGACGCTGAAAGACGACGGCGTGGACAGCGCCGTGCTCCTCCCGGTCTGACCGAACTGCACGCGCGCCGTGAGCGCGCTGGCGCACTGGCTGGAGGAGGAGGGGATCGCGACCACCCTGGTGGCGCTGTTCCGCCCGCACGCGGAGCGCGTCGCGCCGCCGCGGGCACTGTGGGTGCCGTTCGAGCTCGGGCGCCCGATGGGGCCGCCGGGCGAGGCGGCATTCCAGCGCCGCGTGCTGGAAGCGTGCCTGCGCCTGCTTGAGCGCGACGACGGGCCGTCGCTGATCGAGGACTTTCCCGACGACGATCCGGACGCCGCGCCGGACCCGAACTGGCGCTGCCCGGTGACCGTGACGGCCGCGGACCTGCCGGCGGAGCTGGAGCAGGTGCGCCCGCATCACGAGCGCGCCGTCGCGCGCTTCGGGCGCACCACGGTGGGCGTGTCCGGCGTCGACGTCGGCGCGGCCGCGGCGTTTCTCGCGGCCTACGCGCGCGACGAGTCGGCCGAGCGCCCGCGTGGCGGAATGGCGCCGGCCAGCCTGATGCGCTTCTGCGCCGACGACGTCAAGGCGTTCTACCTGGAAGCTGCCGCGAGCGGCGACGGCGCCCCGTCGAGCCGCCAGCTCACGGACTGGTTCTGGAACGAGACCGTGGCCGGGCGCACGCTGCGCACGATCTTCGAGGGCAGCGCCGCGAGCGCGGACAAGCAGCGCCGGGTGATCGGCGTGAAGTCGGTGGTGCCGGGGATCTACCAGTAGCGGAAACCGCTCCGCGGCTCGCCCCGCGCGCTGTCGGGGGGACGGCGAGCCGGCCGCGTCCGGCCGCCGCGTCGTTCAGGACTCGTCCGCGTCCAGCTCGACGTCCACCATCAGCTCGTTGGCGAGCGATTCCAGGGCCGCCTCGAGGTCCTGCAGCGACAGCTCCGCGGGCACCTGCAGCACCGCGGTCGCGTGGAACAGGGTGCCGCCGGCCTGCGCGGCGCTGCGGGTCTCGGTCTCCAGCTCGTCGATGCTGATGCCGCGCTCGGCCAGCGCGTGCGCGATGTCGTGCACGATGCCGGGGTGATCCTGGCCCACCAGCTCGAGCGTGAGCCGCCGGCGCCCGGCGGCAGGCTGCTCGGCGCCCCGCTCGACGACCAGCTGCAGGCGGGCGTCGGTTTCCAGCGCCTCGAGGGCCTCGGTCAGCGCGTCGGCGCGCGCGTCGGGGACCCGCACCAGCAGCACGCCGGCGAACTTCTGCGCGAGGTGCGCCATGCGGCTCTGTTCCCAGTTGCCGCCGTGCTCGGCGATGGTGCCGGCCAGCGCGTCCACGAGCCCGGGGCGGTCGTCGCCCACGACGGTGAGCACCAGGGTGGCCATCAGCGGTGGATCTCCGGTTCGCGCGAGGTCCGATTGTGCCCGCGCGCGGCGCTCCTGTCGCCCGCCCCCCGCGAGCGGTGGCGCCGCGCCCTCTACACTATCCGCCCGTCACCGTTGCCCGGAACCCCGCCATGAGCGCAGCCGCGTGGACTCCCGACCGCTTCGAGCCGGTCACCCTGGACGAGATTCGCCGCGCGCGGGACGCGCTGCCCGACGTGGTGCGCGTCACGCCGGTGCTGCCGCTGGCCCGCGACTCCGCCGAGATCGGGGCCGAGCGGCTGTTCCTGAAGTGCGAGTGCCTGCAGGTGACCGGCGCCTACAAGGTGCGCGCGGCGTTCAACGTGATGCGCGAGATGAGCCCCGAGGCGCGTGCCCGCGGGCTGGTGCTCACGTCGTCGGGCAACTTCGCGCAGGCGTTCGCGTACGCCGGGCGGCGCATGGGCGTGCCGATCGTCGTCGTGATGCTGGATCGGACCAGCCGCTACAAGGTGGAGGCCACCCGCGGCCACGGCGCCGAGGTCGTGCTCTGCGGCGACGACGCGAGCCAGCGCCAGCCCACCGTGCAGCGCATCGCCGCCGAGCGCGGCATGACCGCGATCGACACCTGGGAGGAGCGCGCGATCACGATCGGCCACGGCAGCATCGGTCTCGAGATCCTCGAGCAATGCCCGCACGTGGAGCAGGTGCTGGTGCCGGTGAGCAGCGGCGGGGTGGCCGCCGGAGTCGCCGCGGCGGTGAAGCTGTCGCGCCCGGGGGTGCGGGTGGTCGGGGTGCAGCCGGAGCGCGCCAACGCCGCGTACGTGTCGCGCCGGGCGGGCCGGCCGACCGCAATCGACTACTGGGACAGCATGGCCGACGGACTGTCCGCGGTGCGCCCCGGCGAGTTCCCGTTCGCCCACCTCGAGCGCTTCCTCGACGACATCGTGCTGATCGCGGAATCGGACATCGCGGCCGCGTTCCGCACGCTGCTGTTCCGCGCCAAGCTGCTCGGCGAGCCCGCCGGGGTCGTCGCGCCCGCGGGCTTCCTCGCCGGCAAGGTGGACACCGCGCGTATCACCGTCGCGGCGCTCACCGGCGGCAACCTGACCGAGGCGACCGCGCGCCGCATGCTGGACATGAGCGCCTGAACGGCGGCGCGTGAGACGCGGCGCGCGGAGCCGCGCGGGCGCTCAGCCCGCCTTGCGCTTCGCGGCGCGCATCTTCTCCTCCATCTTGCGCCGGATCTCGGCGAGGGTGTCGGCCGGGATCACGCGCTGGTGCTCGCGCCCGCCGGTCTTCAACGACCAGTCGTCGCGCTCCTCGTCGTCGACGTCCGGGCCGCGGGCCGTCGCGGGGGCGGGCGCCGGTGAGGGCTCGTGCTCGTCGAGCTGCAGGTCGAGATCCAGCTCCGGCACCGCGGACGGCCGCGGCGCCGGTTCCGGCTCGTCGAGGTCCATGTCCAGGTCCAGGGTGAGGTCGGGCACCTGCGCGGCGGGCGCCGCGGCCCGCGGCGGCTCTTCCTCCTCGTCGAGCTGCAGCGTGAGCTCGGGCACGCCGTGTGCCGCGCGCAGCGTTTCGGCGGGCTCGTCGA
>CBDUCN010000444.1:0-3490 GCA_965365655.1 uncultured Gammaproteobacteria bacterium
GCCGGGGTCGGCGAGCACGTAGAAGTCCACCTGCGGCACGGCGGGCGCCCGGCGAGCTCAGGCGGCGCCGGCCCGCGCCAGCAGGAACCGGCACAGCAGCGGGACGGGCCGGCCGGTCGCGCCCTTCGCCTTGCCCTGCTTCCACGCGGTGCCTGCGATGTCCAGGTGCGCCCAGCGGTAGGCGCGCGTGAAGCGGGCGAGGAACATCGCCGCGGTCACCGCGCCGGCGTCGCGCCCGCCCACGTTCGCGATGTCCGCGAAGTTGCTGCGCAGCCCCTCCTCGTATTCGGGCCACAGCGGCATGCGCCATGCGCGGTCCCACGCCGCGGTTCCCGCGTCGAGCAGCTCGCCGGCCAGCGCGTCGTCGTTGGCCCACAGCCCGTGCGCCTGTCCGCCCAGGGCCACGACGCAGGCGCCGGTCAGGGTCGCGACGTCGATCACCGTCTCGGGCTTGAAGCGCGCGGCGTAGGTGAGGGTGTCGCACAGGATCAGGCGGCCCTCCGCGTCCGTGTTCAGGATCTCGACGGTCTGGCCGGAGAGGGTGGTGACCACGTCACCGGGGCGCGTCGCGTTGCCGTCGGGCATGTTCTCCGCGGCCGCGATCAGCCCGACGACGTTGATCGGCAGCTCGAGGCGCGCGACCGCGTCCAGCGTGCCCAGCACCGCGGCCGCGCCGCACATGTCGAACTTCATCTCGTCCATCGCCGCGGAGGGCTTCAGGGAGACGCCGCCGGTGTCGAACGTGACGCCCTTGCCCACCAGAGCGACCGGGGGGGCGCCGCGCTTTCCGCCGGCGTACTGCGCGACGATCAGCTTCGGCGCCTGGCGGCTACCCCGCGCCACCGCGAGGAACGCGCCCATGCCGAGGCGACGCATCTGCGCCTCCTCCACGACTCGCACCGAGAGCTTCGGATGGGCGCGCGCGAGCGCGCGGGCCTCGGCGGCGAGGTGTGCCGGCGTGCACACGTTCGGAGCGCGGTTGCCCAGCGTGCGCGCGGTGGCCGTACCGGCGGCGATCGCGTCGCCGCAGGCCAGCGCCGTCTTCGCGCGGCGCGTGTCGCCGCCAGCGGCGAGCAGCACGCGGCGAAGCTTCGGCGGCTTGTCGCGGTGCTCCTTGCTCTTGCTCTCGTCGAAGCGGTAGGCCTGAGCGGCGAACACCTCCACGCACAGGCGCACCGCGAGCCCATCGTCGCCGCCGTCGATCGCGATGCCGTCCAGATGCACCGCAGCGCTCCCGGCGCCGCTCGCGAGCACCGCATCCGCCGCCTTGCGCATGGCCTTCAGGAACCCGGCGACGTCTAGCTTGTCCCGCGCGCCCACGGGCACCAGCACCACGCGCGTGGCCGACACGCCGCGCAGGCCGTAGAAGGTGACCGGGGCCTGGGACGCGCCGCCTTCCAGCGGCGAGTTCTGCAGCCACTCGGCGAGCTGGCCTCGGGACGCCGTGTCCACGGCCGCCGCCGCGGGAGACAGCTCGCGGGAGGCGTGGATCGGCAGCACCAGGCAATCGGCGCGCTGGCGTGCGGGGGGCTGGGCGGTGAGACTGAAGTGCATGAAGTCCTCTCGTGATGATGGCCTGCCCGTGCGGCGCACCGCGCGCCGCCACGCGCCGGCCGGCGGATCGTCGCCGGCCGCCGGACAAGCTGATATCGTGCGCTCCGCGCGAAGCCCGTCACCAGTCGGGCCACGGCCCCATGGCGTCGCGGACCGCGTCCAGTGTCACCCTCCGGGTAGTCGCGTCCTGGCGGTCCCGCGCCGGCGCTGGCGCGGCGCTCCGGGAAATGCCGATGCGATCGCCGGGGCGGCCGCCGGTCGGCGCTTCGCATGGCGCGAAAAGCAGTGTATTAGCAGGCCGCCGGCCAAGTCCAACCAGCCGCTCCCGATGACGGGGGCTCCGAACCCGAGCGACCCGGGGGAGTCAGCAGCGTGATCCTCCACCGCTACCTGTTCCGCGAGGTGTTGCAGGTCTTCGCGGCGGTGCTCGCGGTGCTGCTGCTCATCTACGTCAGCAATCGATTCGTTCGCTACCTCGCCCAGGCCGCCTCCGGGTACATCTCGGGCGATCTGATCCTGGAGCTGATGCTGCTCAAGCTCGCGGAGAATCTCTCCATCCTGCTGCCCCTGGCGCTGTATCTCGCCGTGCTGCTGGCGCTGGGGCGCCTGTACCGGGACAGCGAGGTCATCGCGATGATGGCGGCAGGCGTGGGCCTGCGCGGCCTCGCCCGCGCGCTGGCATGGTTCGCCGCCGGCTTCGCGGTGGTCGCTGCCGGGCTGTCGCTGTACGTGGCGCCGAAGGCGGCGGAGCTTCAGCACGCGCTGTTCGAGCAGGCCAAGGGCAAGGCGCAGGTCGCGGGCATCCAGCCCGGGCGCTTCCGCGAGTTCGGCGGCGGCGAGCGCGTGGTGTACGTGGAGGACATCGCCGCCGACGGCTCCAGCATGAGCAACGTGTTCGTGCACGTGCGCAGCCGCCGGGGCCAGGACCTGCTGGTCGCGGAGCGCGCGTATCCGTCGGTCGAGGGCGCGGAGGGGGACCGCTTCGTGGTGCTGGAGAACGGGCACCGGTACACCGGCGAGCCCGGTGACCTGGACTTCGTGATCACGCGCTTCGAGCGCCACGCCGTGCGCCTGGAACGGGCGGCCGGCCCCGGCTACCGCAAGCTCGAGTCGACCCCCACCCTGGATCTGCTGCGAGAGGGCGACGCGCGCCACCTCGCGGAGCTGCAGTGGCGGCTGTCGGTGCCGCTGTCGACGCTGGTGCTCGCGGTGCTGGCGCTGCCGCTGTCGCGCACCAGCCCGCGGCAGGGACGCTACGCGCGGCTGGTCAGCGCGTTCGTCCTCTACTTCATCTACAACAACGCGCTCGGCATCGCGCAGAAGCTCGTGGAGCGCGCAGAGCTGCACCCGGCGGTGGGCGTGTGGCCCGTGCACCTGGTGTTCGCGGGGGCTGCCGTCGTGATGCTGCTGCGCCAGTCGTCGCTGTCCTGGCCCCGCATCTGGCCGCGGCGCACGCCGCGGGCGCCGGCGTGACCCTCATCGATCGCTACGTGGCGCGCCAGGTGGTGCAGGGCACCCTGGTGTGGCTGCTGGCACTGGTGGTCCTGTTCAGCTTCATCTCGCTGGTGGACGACCTCGACAACGTGGGCCGCGGCGACTACACGGTGGCGCATGCGCTGGAGTACATGGCGCTCACGACGCCGCGCCGTGCGTTCGAGCTGTTCCCGCTGGCCGCGCTGATCGGCGCCCTGATGGGGCTCGGGGCGCTGGCGAGCAGCTCCGAGATGGCGGTGATCCGCGCGTCCGGCGTGTCGGTGCGGCGTATCGTCGGCGCGGTGATGGCGGGGGCCTTGCTGCTCATGCTGGGCGCGCTGGCGCTCGGTGAGCTGGTGGCGCCCGGCGCCGAGCGCCTCGCCCACGACCGCCGCTCGCTGGCGATATCCGACGAGATCGAGCTCAACTCGCGCATCGGGTTCTGGCTGCGCGACGGCGAGAG
>CBDUCN010000445.1:0-3458 GCA_965365655.1 uncultured Gammaproteobacteria bacterium
GCCCGGCGCGTCCGGGCTGCCGGCCGCGCCCCGGAAACGTGTCGCACTCCACAATCCATCCCGCCATCGCGTCGGTTTCGTGACGCACTCGACGCGATCCCTCCGCGAGTTGTGAACCAGTCGTCGAAACGCCCTCCCGGGCGTGGCCATAACCGGAGCCGAGGACGCCGAACCGGCGCCTCGACCGGATGTCCGGGCCGCCGTGAGCGGGGACAGGCATCGCCAACGACAACGAACAAGGAAGGGGAAATCGCCATGACCCGTCTAACTCCTCGATTCACGTCCGCGCGCCAGTGGCCGCTCGCCGCAGCCGCCCCGGTCATCGTCGCCGTCACCCTGATCTCGGGTGCCGCCGCGGCCTCGGAGCCGGTCGTCACTGCGGATCCGTCCGAGGTCGTGCGTGCGATGAGCCAGGATCTGGCTTCCGCGGCGGTGCCCGGCAGCGCGGCGGACCGCCTGCAGGCGATGGAGCAGGCGGCCGCGCGCCACACCGACTTCGAGCACATGGCCCGCCGCGTGCTGGATCGCCACTGGGGCGCGGCGTCGCCGGAGCAGCGCCAGCGTTTCGTGGACGCGTTCCGCACCTGGGTGATCCATACCTTTTCGCAGCAGATCGCGAGCTTCGTCGAGGGTGAGATGGCGCTTTCGCCGGCGCGCACCGACGTCACGGGCACCCTGGCGACGGTGCGTGCCCGGGTGAAGCCCGCGAGCGGTCCCGCCATCGATCTCGACTACCGGCTGCGGCGTACCGATGGCCCGTGGAAGCTGGTCGATCTCACGATGGAGGGGATGAGCCTGGTGTCCACCTACGGCGGCAGCTTCCGCGCGCAGGCGAGGAGCCTCGGCATGGACGCGCTCATCGAGCGCCTGGTGGCCCGCAACCGGCACCTGCAGGCGAGCTGAGTCGCCCGAGCCGGGTCGTCCAGCGGCGGCGCGGACTCCCGCGCCGCCGCGCCTGCCGAACACGAGGACAACACCATGCAACGCTCCATCGCGGCAGCGTGCCTGCTGCTGGCCAGTTGCGCGTGCGCCGCCGAGGGCGGAGCCGCCGAAAGCGTCACGGTCCGGGTGCGATCCGGGCAGAGCCTGTCGGGCATCTTCCAGTCACACCGCGTGCGCGCGGCCGAGCTGGTGCGCCTGATGCAGGCCGACGGGGCGGCGGCACGCCTGTCGCGGCTGCGCCCGGGACAGCAGATCGAGCTGCGCCGCGGGGCGGGCGGCGCGCTGGAGTCGCTGACGCTGCGCAGCGGGGTCGAGCGCGCGTGGCACTTCGAGCGCGGCGACGACGGCTTCGAGGCCCGCGAGGAGGTCGCCGAGCTGGACGTGCGCCAGGCCACCGCCCACGCGCGCATCACGACCTCGCTGTACGACGCGGCGCGCGACGCGGGGCTGAGCAACCGCCTGGTGCTGGCGCTCGCCGGCGTCTTCGAGTGGGACGTGGACCTCGCGCGGGATCTCCGCCGCGGCGATCGCTTCAGCGTCGTCTACCAGGAGCTGTACCTGGACGGGCGCAAGGTGCGCGACGGCAAGGTGCTGGCCGCGGAGCTGGTGAGCCGCGGGCGCAGCTATCGCGCCGTGCGCTACCGGGACCCGGAGGGCAGGGTGGGCTACTACACGCCGGACGGCGTCAGCGTGCAGGCCGCGTTCCTGCGCAGCCCGGTCGAGTTCTCGCGGGTCAGCTCGCGATTCAGCCGCGCGCGCCGCCACCCGGTGCTGCAGCGGGTGCGTGCCCACCGCGGCGTCGACTACGCGGCGCCCACCGGGACCCCGGTGCGCGCGACCGGCGACGGCCGGGTCGTGTTCGCCGGGCGCAAGGGCGGCTACGGCAACACGGTCGTGATCGAGCACGGCGGGCAGATCTCCACCCTGTACGCGCACCTGTCGCGCATCGCGCGCGGCGTGCGGCCGGGGGTGCGCGCGGTGCAGGGCCAGACGATCGGGCTGGTCGGCGAGACCGGCCTCGCGACCGGCCCGCACCTGCACTACGAGTACCGCGAGAACGGCGTGCACCGGGACGCGCTGCGCGTCGACCTGCCCGAGGGCGAGCCGGTTCCGGAGCGCTTCCTCGCGCACTTCCGCTCGGCGACCGCACCGCTGGCCTCCCGGCTCGCGGCGCTCGGCCACACCCACCTCGCGAGCCGCTGACCGACCGCTGCCGGCCGCCGCCGGCCGCGCGCGACCGCGCGGGACCTGGGTGCTCCCAGCTGGTCGCCCGCTCGCGGCCGCTCCCGGCCCGGACCGCCCAGGCGCGTGCCCGGGGCGTTCCCGGTCGCTGCCGGCGCCGGGGGGCCGGGACCAGCGGCCGCGCGCACGGGGGCTTGCCGGATGGCCGCGACGGCGGCAATCTGACTGTATGTCCATCCAGCCCTTCAGGCGGCCCCGCGAGGCGCCGCCGGTGCGCCTGCTGCACTTCCTGATCCGCGTCGTGCGCCTCGTGCCGCGGCTGATGGACGAGCTCGAGTCCGGCCACGTCGAGGCCGGCCAGAAGCTGGGCCGGCGGCGGCTGCGCGACGGGCGCACCGTCGAGCTGTGGCTGGTCGCGCGGGCGCCGAAGCGGGATCCGGCGCCGCTGGTGCGCGACCGCTGATCGGCCCCGTGCGCGGCCCGTGCGGTGGCGCGCCCCGGCCCCGGGGCCGGGCGCGGTCGCGCCGGTGATCGCCGCGCCCGCGCCGACGGCCGGGGATCAGCTGTATCCGGCGTGGATCGTCGTGCCGCCGTCCACCACCAGGGTCTGCCCGGTGACGAACGCGCCGGCCGGCGAGGCCAGGTAGAGCGCCGCGCCCGCGATGTCCTTCGGCTCGCCGATGCGGCCCAGCGGATAGCCCTTCAGCGCCGTCTCCAGGCGCTCGGGATCGTCCCACAGCGCGCGCGCCATGTCGGTGCGCACCAGCCCGGGCGCGATGCAGTTCACGCGCACGTTGGCGTGTCCCCACTCGACGGCCAGGTTGCGCGCGATCTGCATGTCCGCGACCTTCGACACCGCGTACGCGCCCAGCGCCGCGGTGCCCTTCAGTCCGGCGATGCTGGATACGATGATCACCGCGCCGTCGCGGCGCTCGGCCATGCCCGGGATCACCCGCCGGCAGAACTGCAGGACGCCGCGCACGTTGGTGTCCAGGGTCTTGTGCCAGGCCGCGTCGTCGATCTGCAGCAGCGGCCCCATGTAGGGGTTGACCGCCGCGTTCAGCACGAGCACGTCGATGCGCCCCCAGTGCGCCTCCACCGCGCCGATCAGCGCGTCCACCTCCTCGTCGTAGGAGACGTTGCAGGGCAGGGCGATCGCGTCGCCTCCGGCGGCCCGGATGCCGTCCGCGACCGCGTCGCAGGCCTCCGACTTGCGGCTGGAGACGACCACCCGCGCCCCGGCCGACGCCATCAGCTCGGCGATCGCGCGTCCGATGCCCCGCGAGGAGCCGGTGACCAGGGCCACCTTGTCCCGCAGCGAGAACAGCTCCGCG
>CBDUCN010000446.1:0-3449 GCA_965365655.1 uncultured Gammaproteobacteria bacterium
GCGCGGTGAGCCTGCGCGGCTGGACGGCGATCGCGTGGCCCTTCGTGGGCGCGTGGAGCATCTGGCTGGGCGGTTACCTGGTGCTGCTGGGGGCCGATCTGGCGCTGCGCCGCAGCGGCCTCGAGGCCGACGGCATCACCGCGCACCCGCTCGCCGTGCTGGTGCCGGTGACCGTGCTGGGCGGCGCCGCGGCGGGCTTCTTCATCGCCGCCGCGGCGCGCTGGCGCATGACCTCGCGGCTGCTGCTGCTGGGGGCGCAGGTCCCGGCGGCGTACGTGTCGGCGGTGAGCCTGGGCTACACGTACCTGTGCCTGTTCGGGGACGGGTGTCCGTGAGCCGCACGCGTCCGGCGACGCCGGTGCTCCTAGACGCGCGCGACGAGGAGCTGCTCGAGCTCGCGGCGATCCAGGTGCCCTGGTACATGGTCTGCGGCGAGTTCCACACGCGCTACGGCTCGCCCGGCGCCCTCGCCCGGCGCCTGATCGAGCTGCGCCGCCATGGCCTCGTCGAGGTGCGCGGCGACGGCGCCGGGCTCCCCGCGGACGCCGCCGCGCTGGAGGCGGACGCGATCGAGAACGACTGCTACCGCAACGTCGAGGACACGCGGGATCCGCGCTGGACCGTCGTGACCAGCGATGCCGGGGCGGCGCTGATCGCGCATCGCCTCGAGCGGGAGTGAGCGCACAGCTCAGCCGCCCAGGATCAGCGCCAGCGCGTGCTCCCGCCGCCGCGCCGCGGCGAACGGGGCGGCGGGTGCGGGACGGCCCCGCGCGCCCGCCTCACTCCTCGTCGCGCACGGGGTTGCTGAGCAGCCCCACGCGCTCGATCTCGATCTCGCACACGTCGCCGTGCTTCATCCACACCGGGGGCTTGCGCGCGTGGCCGACGCCCGCGGGCGTGCCCATCACCAGCAGGTCGCCGGGCTCCAGCGTCATGCAGGTGCTGAGCAGCTCCACCGTGAGGGCGACGTCCACCAGCATGTCGTCGGTGTTCGCGTCCTGCATGATCCGGCCGTTGAGCCGGCTCTGGATGCGCAACCCCTTCGCGCCGGGCGGCAGCTCGTCGGCGGTCACCACGTCGGGGCCGAAGCCGCCGGTCGCGTCGAAGTTCTTGCCGATGGTCCACTGGCTGGTCTTGCGCTGGTATTCACGCACGGAGCCGTCGTTGAACACCGAGTAGCCGGCGATCACGTCCAGCGCGTGATCCGCCTTCACGTGGCGCGCGCGCCGGCCGACGACGGCCACCAGCTCGGCCTCGTAGTCCAGCGTCTCGGACGCGCGCGGGCGCACGATGGGCTCGCCGTGCGCGACCAGCGAGGTGGGCGTGCGCAGGAAGAACGACGGGTATTCGGGCGTGCGGTGCCCGCCCTCGGCCGCGTGGTCGGCGTAGTTCAGCCCGAGGCACACGATCTTGCCCGGGCGCGGCACCGGCACGCGGTAGCGCACGCTTGCCGCGTCCACCAGGGCGTCCTCCCCGGCGTCGGCGACCGCCGTGGCCAGCCGCGACAGGCCCTCGGAGCCGGATTCCAGCACTGCGGCGACGTTCCCGGGCAGCCCGGGCGCGGCGATGCTGAGGTCCACCAGCGCGTCGCCCCGGCGGGCGGCGATGACGGCGTCGCCGTCGCGTTCGATGACGCACAGGCGCATGCGTTGCTCCCTGTCTGCGGTCCCCTCGCGGCGCGCCGGCGGCGCGCGGCGTCAGTGTAGGCCAATCCGCAGCGCGATCGGTCGCCGCGGCGCGCTACCATGCGCGCGCCGCGCATTGCCGGCGGGCGGGGCCCGTGCTCCGCGCGACGGCGCACGGACGTGCCGGCATTCGCCGTGTGCCCGGGCGCGCGGCCAGCGCCTGAGACGCGGTCTCCGGCGCAGACAGGGCGAGCACGCGCGGGACGCGCCGTGCTCGCCACCGTGTTCGACCCAGCCCACGGAGGAAACGCGATGGCGCGCCTCGGCAATCTCTTCGGCAGCGACGCGGGGGAGCGGACCTTCCTCGGTCTGCCGGCCTGCGACGACCTCGCCGCGATGCAGGCGGACATCGCCGTGCTCGGCGTCCCGGTGGCGACGCCGTATCCGTCGCTGGGCCTGTACGCGGCGGAGGCGCCGTCGGCGATCCGCGCCGGGGTCGCGGACTTCGCCGGCGCGCTCGCTCACCACGACTTCGACCTCGGCGGACCGCTGCTGCCCGACGGCGTGCGGGTGGTGGACTGCGGCGATCTGCCCGGGGGCGCCGACGACGGCCCCGGGAACCGTGCGCTGATCGCGGGCAGCGTGCGCGAGATCCTGGATCGCGGCGCGGTGCCGGTGGTGCTGGGCGGCGACGACTCGGTGCCCATCCCGGTGTTCCAGGCCTTCGAGGGCCTGGGCCCGTTCACCGTGGTGCAGGTGGACGCCCACATCGACTGGCGCGAGGAGGTGGACGGGGAACGCTTCGGCCTGTCCAGCACCATGCGCCGCGCGGCGGAGATGCACTGGGTGGATCGCATCGTGCAGGTCGGCGCGCGGGGCCCGGGCAGCGCACGCCCTGCGGACGTGCAGGCCGCGCAGGACTTCGGCGCGCGCATCGTGCCGGCGTCGGCGGTGCACGCCGGCGGCGTGCAGCAGGTGCTGGACCTGGTGCCGGAAGGGGCGAGGGTGCTGCTCAGCGTCGACTGCGACGGCCTGGACCCGTCGGTGATCCCGTCCGTGATCGCGCCCGCGCCCGGCGGCCTGACCCATGCCCAGATGCTCGCGCTGATGCACGGCATCGCGGCACGCGCGCGCATCGCGTGCTTCGATCTCGTGGAGTTCATGCCGGCGCGCGACCCGCACGGCCTCGGTGCGCTCGCGGCCGGCCGGCTGGTGTGCAACGCGATCGGGCTGATCGGGCGTCAGCGCGCCGCGGGGCGGTGAGCGACGGCGGTGCGCTGTGGTTCGTCGCGGCGCTCGCCGCCGCGAAGGACCCGGGGACGCCGCGCGAGCCGCACTGCCTGGTGCGGGTGAACACGCCGCTGGGCGCGCCGCACGTCGCGTGCACGACGCGCGAGCTGGGGCTGCGATGGCTGGACCTGATGGGCGTCGCCGGTCAGGCCTGCGTCGTGCGCGGTGACGACCTGCACCCGGAGATCCACTTCGACGTCACGCGCTTCGGGGTGCTGGTGTTCGACGACGACGCGGCGCTGGACGCGTACCTTCGCGATGCCGACGGATTCGACTACGCGGGCGCCACGCGCCGACCGCAGGTCGCGGCAGCCTCCGGCGACCCGTGGTGACTCAGCGCCGTTCCAGCGGCACGTAGTCCCGCGGCTCCGGCCCGTTGTAGACCGTGAGCGGGCGGATCAGGATGTTGTTGTCGAGCTGCTCGAGCACCTGCACCGTCCACCCCGGCACGCGGCCGATCGCGAAGATCGGCACGAACAGGTCGGCCGGGATGCCGTGCAGGAAGTAGACCACGCCCGCGTAGAAGTCCACGTT
>CBDUCN010000447.1:0-3429 GCA_965365655.1 uncultured Gammaproteobacteria bacterium
CGGCGCTGCGCATGGCGCTGCAGACCCGCGAGCAGCACATCCGCCGCGAGAAGGCCACCTCCAACATCTGCACCGCGCAGGTGCTGCTCGCGGTGATCGCGGCGCTGTATGCGTGCTACCACGGCCCGCAGGGGCTCACGCGCATCGCGCGGCGGGTCACGCGCATGACCGACCTGCTCGCCGCGGCGCTCGCCGACCTCGGCGTCGAGCGCGAGAACGACACCTGGTTCGACACCCTCACGCTGAGCGTGCCGGGGCGCGCCGGCGAGGTGATTGCGAAGGCGCGCGAGCAGGGCCTGAACCTGCGCGCGGTGGACCCGGACACGGTCGGGGTCAGCCTGGACGAGACCACGACCCGCGAGCACCTGCAGGGCGTGCTGCGCGCGTTCGGGGCGCGCGAGACGGTGGACCTCGACGCGCTGGACGACGGCGCGCCCGAGGGGATCCCCGGGCCGCTGGCCCGCGACGGCGACTTCCTCACGCACCCGCTGTTCAACAGCTTCCACTCCGAGACCGAGATGCTGCGCTACCTGCGCCGCCTGCAGGCCAAGGACGTCGCGCTGGACCGCGCGATGATCCCGCTCGGCTCGTGCACCATGAAGCTCAACGCGACCACCGAGATGATGCCGGTGACCTGGCCCGCGTTCGCCGAGCTGCACCCGTTCGCGCCGGCGGAGCAGGCGGCGGGCTACGCGGAGCTGTTCCGCGAGCTGGAGCAGTGGCTGTGCGAGATCACCGGCTTCGATGCGGTGTCGCTGCAGCCCAATGCCGGGTCGCAGGGCGAGTACGCGGGGCTGCTCACGATTCGCGCGTGGCACGCGTCGCGGGGGGAAGAGCATCGCGACGTGTGCCTGATCCCGTCCTCGGCGCACGGCACCAACCCGGCCAGCGCGGTGATGGCCGGCATGCGGGTCGTGGTGGTGGCCTGTGACGCCCACGGCAACGTGGACCTGGAGGATCTGCGCGGCAAGGCCGCGGAGCACGCGGACCGGCTGGGCGCGCTGATGATCACGTACCCGTCCACGCACGGCGTGTTCGAGGAGGCGGTCGGCGAGGTGTGCGCGGTGGTGCATGAGCACGGCGGCCAGGTGTACCTGGACGGCGCCAATCTCAACGCGCTGGTGGGGCTCGCGCGGATCGCGGAGATCGGCGCCGACGTCTCGCACATGAACCTGCACAAGACCTTCTGCATCCCCCACGGCGGCGGCGGGCCGGGCATGGGGCCGATCGGCGTGCGCGCGCACCTCGCGCCGTTCCTGCCGGATCACCCGGTGGTGCCGGGCGTGAATCCCGCCGCGCGGGAGGGGCAGAGCATCGGCGCGGTGTCGGCGGCGCCGTGGGGCTCGGCGAGCATCCTGCCGATCAGCTGGGCGTACATCGCGATGATGGGCGCGCCGGGCCTGACCCGCGCCACCGGCATGGCGATCCTCGCGGCCAACTACGTCGCGTCGCGCCTCGCCGAGCACTACCCCATCGTGTACACGGGAAAGAACGGGCGCGTCGCGCACGAGTGCATCATCGATCTGCGCGGCATCAAGGACGCGACCGGCGTCACGGTGGACGACGTCGCGAAGCGCCTGGTGGACTTCGGGATCCATGCGCCCACGATGTCGTGGCCGGTGCACGACACGATGATGATCGAGCCCACCGAGAGCGAGTCGCAGCGCGAGCTGGATCGCTTCTGCGACGCGCTGATCGCGATCCGGCGCGAGATCGCCGCGGTCGAGGCCGGCGAGGTGGCGCTGGAGGACAGCGCGCTGCGCCGCGCGCCGCACACGCACCGCCTGCTGCTCGAGTCGTGGGACCGGCCGTACTCCCGCGAGCAGGCCTTCTTCCCGGGCGGCGTGGTCGCCCACGACGACAAGTACTGGCCCCCGGTGGGACGCGTCGACAACGTGCACGGCGACCGCCACCTGGTGTGCTCGTGCCCGCCGATGGAGGCCTGGGAGGAGGCCGCGGAGTAGGTTCGCCGCGCGGCCGCGGGTGCGCCATGCTGGTGCGCGGGCGCCGCGTTCCGGTGCCGGCACCACCGCCGCGCCGAGCGGCTAGAGTCTGCGCCGCTGTCGTGCGGCGCCGTACGCCGTACGCATCACTGGCACGGATCGTGCCTCGCAAGCCCCTGCCACCCCTGTCCCGGAGGAATCCCGCGCCGTGTCCATCCTCGCCGAAACGCTGACCGTGGTGCTCGCCGGCGAGCGCGGCGCGGCGCTGGGCTCGCTCACGCGGGATCGGGCCAAGGCCGCGGTGCCGTTCGGCGGCGAGTACCGCATCATCGACTTCGTGCTCAGCAACTGCCTGCACTCGGGTCTGCGGCGCGTGTACGTGCTCACGCAGTACCACGCGCACTCCCTGCACGAGCACCTGCGCGCCGCCTGGGGGGTGTTCAACCCGGAGCTGGGGGAGTTCATCACCGCGGTGCCGCCGCAGGTGCGGGCGGGAAGCCGCTGGTACGAGGGCAGCGCGCAGGCGCTGGCGGAGAACCTGTTCCTGATCCGCCGCAGCGGCGCGAGCCACGTGCTGGTGCTGTCCGGCGGACACGTGTACCGCATGGACTACGCGGCGATGCTCGACACCCACCGCTCGCGCAAGGCGCAGATGACGGTGGGCTGGCTGGAGATGCCGCCCGCGCGGGCGCAGGGGCTGGACCTGATCAGCTGCGACGACGCGCAGCGCGTGACCGGCTACACGCCCGCGGCGCAGGGGCCGGCACCGGTGGAGGGCACGGGCGCCGGATCCGTGAGCGCCTCCATCGGCGCGATGGTGGTGGACACCGACGTGCTGGAAGCGCTGCTGGCCGAGACCCGCGACGCGGGCGCCGGCAGCCTCGCGTCGCGCCTGATGCCGGCGCTGCTCGGCAACGGGCGGGTGTTCGGGTACCGCTTCGGCGGGCGCAAGGGACGGGTGTCGCCGGACCGGTTCTTCAGTCCCGTATCCGGGGTGGATGCGTACTTCGAGGCGAACATGGCCTTGCTCGAGCCGGTGCCGCCGCTCGACCTCTACCAGTCCGACTGGCCCATCTGGAGCCACTCCCGGCGCCTGCCGCCGGCGCGCACGGTGGCCAGCCGCAAGGGCAACGAGGGACTGTTCGTGAACTCCATCGTGTCCAACGGCACCGTGATCACCGGCGGCGCGGTGACCCACTCGGTGCTGTGCCCGCGGGTGCGCGTGCACGACTCGGCCAGCGTGGAGCGCTGCATCCTGTTCGACGACGTGGACGTGGGCGAGGGGGTGGAGCTGCGCAACTGCGTGATCGACAAGTACGCCCGCATCCCGCCCGGCACCCGCATCGGCTTCGACCCCCGCGAGGACGCGGCACGCTTCGAGGTCACCCCGCGCGGCGTGGTGGTGGTGCCCAAGGGCTACCCCGAGCCGCTGCCCGGACACGGATCCGTCGGCGAGGGGCGCCGCGCGGTGCGCTGACGCCGCGGC
>CBDUCN010000448.1:0-3400 GCA_965365655.1 uncultured Gammaproteobacteria bacterium
ACCTGGTGCCGCACTGGGCGACCTGGGACCACTTCAACGAGCTCGATCGCAAGGGGCTGATGATGTACGGGCAGATGACCGCGGGCTCGTGGATCTACATCGGCTCGCAGGGCATCGTGCAGGGCACCTACGAGACCTTCGTCGAGGCGGGCCGCCAGCACTACGGCGGCGACCTGTCGGGGCGCTGGATCCTCACCGCCGGCCTCGGCGGCATGGGCGGCGCGCAGCCGCTCGCGGCCACCCTCGCGGGCGCGTCGATGATCGCGGTGGAGTGCGACCCGGACCGCATCGACTTCCGGCTGCGCACCCGCTACGTCGACGAGAAGACGGACTCGCTGGACGACGCGCTCGCGATCGTCGAGCGTGCGACGGCCGCCGGGCGCGCGGTGTCGGTCGCGCTGCTGGGCAACGCGGCCGAGGTGTTTCCGGAGCTGGTGCGCCGCGGTGCGCACCCGGACGTCGTCACCGACCAGACCTCGGCGCACGACCCGGTCAACGGCTACCTGCCGGCGGGCTGGTCGCTGGCCGAGTGGCGCGAGAAGCGCGAGCGCGATCCGAAGGCGGTGGAGCACGCCGCGCGCGCGTCGATGAAGCGCCACGTCGAGGCGATGCTCGCGTTCTGGAACGCCGGCGTGCCGACCCTCGACTACGGCAACAACATCCGCCAGGTCGCGTTCGAGGAGGGGCTGGAGCACGCGTTCGACTTCCCCGGCTTCGTGCCCGCGTACATCCGCCCGCTGTTCTGCCGCGGCATCGGCCCGTTCCGGTGGGCCGCGCTGTCGGGCGACCCCGAGGACATCTACCGCACCGACGAGAAGGTGAAGGAGCTGCTGCCCGACGACGCGCACCTGCACCACTGGCTGGACATGGCGCGCGAGCGCATCGCGTTCCAGGGGCTGCCGGCGCGCATCTGCTGGGTGGGGCTCGGCCAGCGCCACCGCCTCGGGCTCGCGTTCAACGAGATGGTGGCCTCGGGCGAGCTGTCGGCGCCGGTGGTGATCGGCCGCGACCACCTGGACTCCGGTTCGGTCGCGAGCCCGAACCGCGAGACCGAGGCGATGAAGGACGGCTCGGACGCGGTGTCCGACTGGCCGCTGCTCAACGCGCTGCTGAACTGCGCGTCCGGCGCGACGTGGGTGAGCCTGCACCACGGCGGCGGCGTGGGCATGGGCTTCTCGCAGCACGCGGGCATGGTGATCTGCTGCGACGGCACGCCCGAGGCCGCGGCGCGCATCGAGCGCGTGCTGTGGAACGACCCGGCGACCGGCGTCATGCGCCACGCGGACGCGGGCTACGAGGATGCGATCGCGTGCGCCCGCGAGCACGGGCTGAAGCTGCCGGCGCTCGGGATCGGCGTGTGATCGTGTCCGCCGGCGCGGCCGTCGGGCATCGCGCGCCCGGCCGCGCGGCAGCCGCTCCCGGTGGGCCGGGCGGCTGCCGGCATCGACGCGGGCGCCTGCGGGCTACGACGAGCCCCGCTTCTCGTACATCGCCTGATACACGCGCCTGCGCACGCGGTTGATGCCGCCGAGGGGGCGGTGCTCGGGCAGCGTGTGCCACGGGCTGAACGCGCGCCGCTCGCAGTCGAGCATCGTGTCCTCGTCGTCGAAGCGCTGCGGCGGGATGCGGATCTCCGCGACGCGCACCCACGGCGAGCGCGCCTCGTCCCACGCGACCGTGGGGTCCTCCACCGGCATCGCGGCGGGGTCGATCTGGCGCTGCACGAGGAAGTCGAAGCGCGCCTCGCGCGCGTCCAGGTGTGCCTTCAGCGCCGCGCGCAGCAGGTCCGGCGAGTCCGGTGTGGGCGGCGGCGCGATCGACTGCCCGTCGACGGGGCGCGCGCTGAAGCGCACCGCGTGCGGGCCGAGGCGGTAGGGCGTCGCGCTCCAGTAGCGCGGCGCGAGCGGGCTCACCGGCCGGTGTCCCGCGAACGCGCGGAACAGCCGGAACTCCTCGCGATGACTCCTGAAGAATCCGGCCCACAGGATCGCGAGCGCGATCAGCGCCGACGCCTTCGGCGCGAAGGACAGCATCGCGCGCAGCCGCGAGCGCTTCGCGCGCTGGAACGCGTGCGAGAACACGGCGTAGTCGGCCGCGTTGCGCAGGAAGAACACGGGGTGGTCGACCATCACGAAGTCCTGCTCCGCGAAGTTCGCGAGCCCGGCCTGCGCCGGCGCCGGGCCGAACACCTTCATCGCCATGCCGTGGGCGTCGGCCTCGCGATCGTCGACGCGCCCGCCGTTGGAGAAGCGCACCAGCGCCGGGTACACGCCGGGTGCCGAGAGCAGCCCGTGGCGCAACGGCTCGGGGACGTCGCCGGCGATGCGCAGCTCCGCGTGCACGCAGCCGTGGGTCTTTCCGTGCTGGCCGCGCGGCACCGGATGCCGGTCCGTCTCGAGCAGCGCGAGGTTCGCGCGCAGCACCTCGTCGATGGCCTCGGCCTCGCCGTCGGGAACGCGCTCCTCGCCGAGCGCGGGCGGCGCGCTCACGGTCGACCCCGCGCGCGGGCGCGCCCGCGCGGGGTCGCACGCCCCCCGCAACCGATGCCGGGGGCGTGCCCGCCCGTGCGCCGCCGCGCGCCCGTCATCCGCATGTCGCGCGCGCGGCGCACGTCACATCGTCTTCAGGTACTCGATCAGGTCGCCGGCGCGCGACGCCCCGATGCGGCGCGCGATCTCGTCGCGGTCGCGCCGTGGGTGAAGCCCGGAGAGGTCGGGGCACAGCCCGGCGCCGTACTCGTGGCCCTTGTTGCTGCGTCCGAACACCGTGGTGTCGTACTCCTTCACGAGCTGGCTGTCGTGCGCGCTGTAGCGTTCGCGCGGGCGGATCGCCCACTCGAATCCGCCCATCGCGTCGTCGTAGTAGAGCACGCCGCGCAGGAAGCGGGCGGGCCGCACCGGCGCGCACAGCAGGTGCGCCAGCGTCGGCACCGAGCCGTTGTGCAGGTACGGCGCGCGCGCCCAGATCCCGTGCAGCATGTCAGCCTTGTAGCCCTCGGTGCCGGCGCGCACGCGCCCGGGCGTGTCCTTGAAGTAGTCGTCGTAGGCCTCCTCGCGATCCTGGATCACGTTTCCGTCGTCATCGCGCGGGAGGCACCAGTCGTTGTTGGTGTTGCGCTCGAAGATGCGGCACGCTTCCATCACGAGTCCGGCGAGCGCGTAGCGCGACACGTCGGTGTTCACGCGCGCGCGGTTCGGGTCGACGCCCAGCTTCGCGGCCGCGACCACCCGCGGGTTGTTCGGCCGGTGACACGACGCGCAGCGCTCCGACCGCGGCAGGTGGTCGCCATTGAAGATGGCCATGCCGCGCTTCGCCTTCTCCGCGTCCACGTCGAACGGATACGGTGGCGGCGGCATGTTGTTGATGAGGGGGTTCAGCGGCTCGTGGATGCGCACGTTCA
>CBDUCN010000449.1:0-3381 GCA_965365655.1 uncultured Gammaproteobacteria bacterium
GCGATGCTGCTGCAGACCGGCGACCCGCTGGACCTGCTGCCGGTGGCCGGGGTGTTCGCGGTCGGGCAGGCGCTGGAGGGCTTCGTGCTCACGCCGAAGCTGGTCGGCGATCGCATCCGGCTGCACCCGGTGGCCGTGATCTTCGCGGTGATGGCGGGGGGGCAGCTCTTCGGATTCCTCGGCGTGCTGCTCGCGCTGCCGGTGACCGCGGTGCTCGCGGTGCTCGTGCGCTGGGCGCATCGGGAGTACAAGACCAGCGACGTGTACCAGGGCCCGCGGGGCGCGGGCGGTGAGGCCTCCGGCGCGGGCGGCGAACCGCCCGCAGGCGCTGAGCAGGCCGCCGCGCACGACGCCGACGCGCCGGCGGGCGGCGGGCCGCCGGCGGGCGAGCGGCCGGCCGACGCGTGACCGGACCGCGGCGCGACGCCGTTCGAGCGTCCGTGTCGCGTACCCGCACGACGCGGTCTGCGTCGTACCCGTCGCGACACCGGCTCAGGTCGCCAGCAGGTCCTCGCCGAGCGCGTCGGCCAGCGCGCCCAGCGTCTGCTCCACCGAGTCGAACTTGATGGTGTGCATGCCCAGCGCGCGCGCCGGCTTCAGGTTGGCGCCGATGTCGTCGACGAACACCGCCTGCTCCGGGGTCACGCCCGCGAGCTCACAGGTCCGGCGGTAGATCGCGGGCTCCGGCTTGCGCACGCCGAGCCGCCAGGACTCGACGAACACGTCGAACTCCCCGCGCAGCGTGTCCAGCGTCGTGGCCAGCGCGTCCTCCGAGTGCCAGATGTTCGTCAGCGCCGCGACCGTGTAGCGCGCGCGCAGCCGGCGCACCGCGTCCAGCATCTCCGCGCGCACCGCGAGGCGCTCCGCGATGGCCGCCATCAGCGGGCCGCTGGGCACCGCGCAGCCGGCGTCGCACAGGAAGCGATCGAACTCGTCGCAGAAGCTCGCGAGATCCACCTCCCCGCGCTCCAGGCGCTGCCACGGACCGTCGTCGCGCACCGAGTACGCGGCTGCGCGCGACAGGCTGCCGGGCGCGACGCCGTGCTGGCGCTCGTACTCCGCGATCACGTCGAACGGCGACTCGAGGATGACGCCGCCCAGATCGAAGACCACCACGCGAAAGCTGCCCTGCATCATCGTCTGCCGCTCCGTCGATCGGCTGCCCGTGACGGCACGATATACCGCAATGGGCGGTCCCGGTGCAGCGCCGATACGGGTGGAGCGCGTGACGCGGTGGGCTGCGCGCATGCCGGCCCGGCGCCTGTCTCGCGATGTCTTCGTCCACCCGCGATGCCGGGGTGATGTGCCGCGCAGAAGGTTCGTCCGCGCCGGTCCGGCCACTCCCCGCGAGCCCGCCAACCGAGCGGAATGCCGCCGAACGGAGCGCGCTCGGGGCTCCCGGGAGCCCGTGTCACGCTTCCGGTCTGGGGCCCACCAGCGCCGGGCCCAGCGCCTCGAGCACCCCCGTCGCTCGCTTCATCTTCTGATCCGTGCTCTCGCCCTTCGCGACGGGGCCGTCGACGAACAGGCTCGCGAGACCGTGCACGGCCGACCAGGCCAGCAGTTCCTGCGCGCTGAAGCGCTGGGGATTGTCGTCCGCCAGGGTGTCGGCAAAGCCGCCCTTGAGGTGGGCGCTCAGCCGGTCGGCCGCCGCGACGTAGTCCGGGTCGCTGGAGTAGATCGCTTCCTCGTGCCACATCGCGCGGAACAGTGCGGGGCGGTTCAGCGCGAACTCCACGTAGGACAGCCCCACCGCGCGGAAGCCGTCTCCGCCCGTGCGCTCGGCGAGGGCCCTGGCCGCCTCCATCGCCTCGCAGAGCTGATGCAACGCGCGGGTCGCGAACGCGGTCAGCAACGCGCGCTTGTCCGCGTAGTGCCGGAACGCCGATGACGGCGCGACGCCGACCAGCCTGGCGCAGCCGCGCAGCGTCACCGCCTCGAGACCGAACCGGCCCGCGAGCTCGTCCACCGCGTCGAGCAGGGATTCCGCGAGGTTTCCGTGGTGGTAGGGCCGCCTGCCTTCGGTCTTCCTGGTCATGCTCGAATCGGGATCCGGACGCCGATGTGAACATTGTGCACTTTTTTTCTCCCGCCCCCTTGAAACCGCCATCGATGTCGGAATATTGTATGCGAACAGTGTTCACATAGTGCAAGTCCAAGCAGGGAATGCAGCCCTGCGCGCGGGCGCCGGCCGCAGCCGCGCCCGCATCCAGGCAAACAACCGACGAGGAAAGTGCGAGATGTCATCGTCAACCGATTCAACGGGCGGCCACGCCCATTGCCGAGCACACGATCGCCGGTCCACCGGGACCGGTTGCCGCTGGACCGGTCTCAACATCGCCGCGATGGTGGTGGGCTTCATGGTCGCCTGGCCGATCGGGCTGTTCGTCCTGCTCTGGATCGTCCTCGGCCGCGACGTGCAGGAGCTGCCCGACGCGGTCCGCAGGCAGTGGTCGCGGATCACCGATGCGTGGAGAGGCCAGGGTGCCGGCAGCGACCGGGCGGAGACGGACAACGTCGTCTTCAACGAGTACCAGCAGGCGCAGTACGAGCGGGTGCGGGAGATCAAGGAGGAGATCAAGTCGCGCGCGAGGCGTTTCCGGGAGTTTCGGGCGAACGCGAAGCGGCGCGCGGACGAGGAGGAGTTCGACCGCTTCATGGGGGAGGCGCCCGTGCGGGACTCGAGGTGAGTCGGGGACGACAGGCGAGCGGACGGTACGGGGGCGTGATCACTGCGCCGGGGAGGAGGGCCGGGACAGGCGGCGGGCGGGCTCGGAGTGCGTCGTGCCGTCGGACCGGAAGGCCATCGTCTGCGAGTCGGCGGGTCGCGCGGGCGGAGGCCGGAAACGTTCCGTGTCGTTCAGCTTTCGCCGCCGGGGATGCCCGGCTACGGCGTTGCCGCGTCACGTCCGCCCGTCAGCGCTGGTACGGATAGCAACGGTCCCGGTCGAGGTCGAGGCCGAACTGCGCGCCCAGCGCGTCGATGGCGTCCTGGTGCTCCACGTACGGGTCGGCGTTGCTCCTGCCGACGATGATGATCCGGAACGCCGGGTCGGGCCGCCCGCGAGGCGGCAGCATCGCCGTCGCGAGCCCTTCGCCCTCCCGGTCGCGCAGCGTCAGGAACAGCGGCATCGTGTTCTGGATGTGCTCCTCGAGGCCGATCAGCTGCTCGAAGACGACCGACGACGGCGGCGTGAACGACTGCGCGGCCGCCTCGCGGGCCTTGCGGAAGTGCTTCTCGACGGCGTGATCCATCAGCGCGGATTCGCGCTCGGCCTCGACCACCGTCTCGATGCGGAACCACGTCGTCCTGTCGGGGCCGTCGCAGACGTACTTCATGCAGGAACGGTCTCGATGGATGGTGCTGCCGGGCTCTCCACG
>CBDUCN010000450.1:0-3377 GCA_965365655.1 uncultured Gammaproteobacteria bacterium
CCCCCGGCGACATGGCCGAGGTGCTGGCCGGCGAATCCGGCGGCGCGTCGCCCGGTTACATCGAGGAGCTGCGCGCGCGCTACGGGCTGGACAAGCCGGTGCTCGTGCAGCTCGGCATCTACATCAAGAACGTGGCGCTGCTGGACCTCGGCTTCTCCTTCCGCCACAACGCGAACGTCACCGACCTGCTGCTCGAGCGCATGGTGCCCACGCTGCTGCTGATGGGCTCCACGCTGTTGCTGTCGGTGGGACTCGGCGCGCTGGCCGGCCTGTTCGCCTCCATCTGGGTGCGTACCTGGCGCGACCACGTGATCTCCGTGGTCGCCATCGTCGCCTACGCCACGCCGCTGTTCTGGGTGGGCCTGATGCTGATCCTGGTGTTCTCCATCTGGCTGGACTGGTTCCCCACCTCCGGCATGGAGGACGTGGTGATGTTCTACGAGGGATGGGACCGCGTGGTGGACATCGCGCACCACCTGGTGCTGCCCGCCGTCACCCTGTCGCTGTTCTACATGGCGCTGTACGCGCGCCTGATGCGCGCGACGATGCTCGAGCAGCGCGGCCTCGACTACGTCACCACCGCGCGCGCGAAGGGTCTCACCGAGCGCCAGATCACCTTCCGCCACGTGCTGCGCAACGCCGTGCTGCCGGTGGTCACGATGGCCGGCGTGCAGGTGGGCGCGCTGCTCGGCGGCTCGGTGGTGGTGGAGAGCGTGTTCGCGTGGCCGGGGCTCGGCCAGCTCGCGTTCGAGGCGCTGTTCTCGCGCGACTACAACCTGCTGCTCGGCATCTTCTTCATGTCGGCGTGCCTGGTGGTGGCGGTGAACATCGTCGTGGACGTGCTCTACGTGCTGCTGGACCCGCGCATCACGGTGGGCGCGTGAAGACCTTCTGGCAGCGCTTCCTCGGCAACCCGAGGGTGATCGCGGGCCTCGCGTGGATGGGGCTGGTCCTGCTGGTGGCCATCTTCGCGCCGCTGATCGCGCCGCCGGACCCGTTCGAGATCCTCGCCGACCCGTTCCTCAAGCCCTCCGCCGAGCACCTCTTCGGCACCGACTCGCTGGGGCGCAGCATGTGGGCGGGCCTCGCCCACGGCTCGCGCACCACCCTCATCATCGCCGTCGTCGCGACGCTCGCCTCGGTGGCCTTCGGTACCACGGTGGGCGCGCTCGCCGGCTACTTCGGCGGGCTCGTCGACGACGCGCTGATGCGTATCACGGAGTTCTTCCAGACCATTCCGTCGTTCATCTTCGCGATCGTGCTGGTGGCCATCCTGACGCCGTCGGCCACCAGCCTGATCCTGGCCATCGCTGTGGTCAGCTGGCCGCCCATCGCCCGCGTGGTGCGCGGCGAGGTGCTGACGGTGAAGTCGCGGGAGTTCGTGCAGGCGGCGGTGCTCGCGGGCCAGGCAGACCTCGCGATCCTGTTCCGGCAGGTGCTGCCCAACACGCTCTCGCCGCTGATCGTCACCGGCTCGCTGCTGGTCGCCACCGCCATCCTGATCGAGAGCGCGCTGTCCTTCCTGGGGCTCGGCGCGCCGAACCTGATGAGCTGGGGCTTCATGGTGGGCGCGGGCAGGAGCTTCCTGCGCGACGCGTGGTGGCTGGTGACCATCCCCGGGGTGGCGATCCTGCTCACGGTGCTGTCCATCAACCTGGTGGGCGAGGGGCTCAACGACGCCCTCAACCCGCGCCTGGCCGACCTGTGAGCGTGGCCGGAAACGATCCGGTGCTGGCGGTAGAGGGGCTGCGCGTCGCGCTGCCGTCCTGGTCGGACCGCCCGCTGGCGGTGGACGGGGTGTCGCTCGCGATGGAGCGCAACGAGATCCTGTGCGTGGTGGGCGAGTCGGGCTCCGGGAAGTCGGTGATGGCCAAGTCCATCCTGGGCCTGCTGCCGGCGCCGCACGTGCGCGTCACCGAGGGCGCCATCCATTTCGACGGGCGCGATCTGCTGCAGGCGGACGAGGACCACCTGCGCAGCGTTCGCGGCGGGCGCATCTCGATGATCTTCCAGGAGCCCATGGTGGCGCTGAACCCGCTGATGAAGGTGGGCAAGCAGATCGACGAGGTGTTCCAGGTGCACACCGAGATGGGCACCCAGGAGCGGCGCGAGCGGGTGGTGGAGCTGTTCGCCGACGTGCACCTGCCGGACCCAGAGCGCATCCCCGGCAGCTACCCCCACGAACTCTCCGGCGGGCAGCGCCAGCGGGTGATGATCGCGATGGCGCTGGCGCTGGAGCCGGCGCTGATCATCGCCGACGAGCCGACCACGGCGCTGGACGTCACGACCCAGGCGCAGATCCTGACGCTGCTCAAGGAGCTGCAGCGCAAGCACGGCACCGCGGTGCTGTTCATCACCCACGACTTCGGGGTGGTCGCCGAGATCGCCGACCGCGTGGTCGTGATGCGCCACGGCAAGGTCGTGGAGACCGGCGCCACCCAGGAGGTGCTGCGCAATCCCCGCGAGGAGTACACGCAGGCGCTGGTGAGCGCGGTGCCGTCGCTGCGCCCGCGCCACGTGGCGGGCGGCCAGCGCCCGGTGCCGGTGCTGGAGCTCAAGGGACTCGTGAAGACCTACGGCGGGCGCGCCAGCCTGTTCGGCGGGGCAGGGCGCCAGGTGCGCGCGGTGCGCGAGGTGAGCCTGCAGGTGCCGCGCGGGCACTCGCTCGCGCTGGTGGGCGAGTCGGGCTCCGGCAAGTCCACGCTCGCGCGCTGCGTGGTGGGGCTGGAGACGCCCGACGGCGGCGAGATCCTGATCGACGGCGAGGACATCGCGGGCCACTCGCGCAAGCAGCTCAAGGCCTACCGTCACCTCGTGCAGATGGTGTTCCAGGACCCGTTCGCGTCGCTGAACCCGCGCCACCGGGTGGGCGACATCATTGCGCTGGGACCGATCCTTCGCGGCATGCCGAAGGCCGAGGCCTGGGATCGCGCGCGCGAGCTGCTGGGCCTGGTGGGCCTGCAGCCGGACGCGGTGAGCCGATATCCGCACGAGTTCTCCGGCGGCCAGCGCCAGCGCATCGGCATCGCGCGCGCGCTGGCGGTGGAGCCGAAGCTGATCCTCGCCGACGAGCCGGTCTCGGCGCTGGACGTGTCGGTGCAGAAGCAGGTGCTGGAGCTGCTGGACGACCTGCGCCGGCGGCTGAACCTGTCGATGCTGTTCATCACCCACGACCTGCGCGTCGCGGCACATGTGTGCGAGGACATCGTCGTGATGCGCCACGGCGAGATCGTCGAGCGCGGCTCCACCGCCGAGATCTTCGCGAACCCGCAGCACGAGTACACCCGGGCGCTGCTCGAGAGCGTGCCCGGGAAGCAGTGGGATCACTGAGCCGGTGAGCCGTCGCGCGCCGCCGTCGCGGCACTGAGCGCCGCGCG
>CBDUCN010000451.1:0-3337 GCA_965365655.1 uncultured Gammaproteobacteria bacterium
CGTCGAATTCCGACAGTGATCAATGCGCCGCCGCGGTGCGCCCCCGCTCGGCGCTGCGCTTCACGAAGTGCAGGTGGTCACGGGCCGCACGGCGCGCGCGCTGCGCGTTGCCCGCCGCGATGGTGTCGAGCAGCGCGCGGTGCTGCGCGACGATCGCGGCGTGGTCCTCGGGGCGCGTGTGGATCGCCTCGAAGCTGCGCGCCGAGGACGCCTGCAGCACGCGCACCAGCGAGCGCATGACGTGGCTGAGCACCGGGTTGTGCGCGGCCTCCGCGATCGCGAGGTGGAACTCGGCGTCTGCCGCGGCCTCGTCCTCCGGGGCGGGCTCGCCGGCGTCGTACAGCGCCTGCAGCGCGTGCAGGCGCTCCTCGATGGCGGCGAGATCGTCCGCCGTCGCGCGCTCGGCGGCATGCGCGGCCGCGGCCTCCTCCAGCGCGTGGCGCAGCTCCATCACGTCCGCCGCGGTCTCCGGGCGCGCATCCATCAGGTGCACCAGCGGGTCCGTGACCGAGCCCTCCATGACGTCGCGCACGTAGCTCCCGCCGCCGCGGCGCACCTCCAGCAGGCCGCGGGCCTCCATCACGCCGATGGCCTCGCGCAGGCTGGGACGCGAGACCTGCAGCCGCTCCGCGAGCTCGCGCTCCGGCGGCAGGCGGTCCCCGGGGCGCAGGTCGCCGTGCAGGATCAGGTCCTGGATCTGCGCGGCGATGGACTCCGAGACCTTGCGGACGGTCACCTTGCGGAACTCGACCATGTGCTCCTCCCTGGTTGCGTGCACGCGCAGGCCCCTGGCCCGCGTCCGGGCGCCGGCAGCCTTCCGACGCGGCCCGGACCGTGGACACGAAGCATAGGCCAGCCGCTGTCAATTGGTCTGACCACTTTCGCCGCCAGTTGATCCAGGTCAATTTCGACCCGTCTTTGCCGGGTAATTTGGTCTGACCAATTCGACACGGCGCCGCGACGGTCGCGGCCCGGCCACGGGAGACGGCAGTCATGTTCCAGGTGCGCATTCATGGCCGCGGCGGCCAGGGCGTCGTGACGGCGGCGGAGATGCTCTCCATCGCCGCGTTCGAGGAGGACAAGCACTCGCAGGCGGTGCCCAGCTTCGGTTCCGAGCGCATGGGCGCGCCGGTGGTCGCGTACGTCCGCATCGACGACCGGGAGATCGAGCTGCGCGAGCCGGTGCTGGAACCCGACCTGCTGATCGTGCAGGACCCGACCCTGTTCTCCGCGATCGACGTGTTCGCCGGCATGAAGTCCGACGGATTCCTGCTCATCAATTCCTCGCGCAGCGTGGACGAGCTCGGGATCGGCGACGCGGCCCACGCGCTGCCGCCGGGGCACGTGGCGACGGTGCCGGCCACCGACCTCGCGCTCGAGTACCTGAAGCGCCCGACGCCGAACACCGTGCTGCTGGGCGCGCTGACCGCGCTGACCGACGTGATCCGCCTCGACTCGGTGAAGAAGGCCATCGTCCACAAGTTCCCGGGCAAGGTCGGCGAGCTCAACGTCGCGGCGGCGCAGGCCGCTTACGACGCGGCGCGCGTGGGCGGCTGATCAAACGGATTCGCGAAACGGCCACCGCCGCGCGATCGGCGCCGGTGCCGGCAAGACGAGGAGACGAGACGATGTTGAAGCAGATGGACGGGTCCGACGCGGTCGCCGAGGCCGTGGCCCTGTGCCGCCCGGAGGTGATCGCGGCCTACCCCATCACGCCGCAGACCCACATCGTGGAGGGGCTGGGCGCGATGGTTAAGGCCGGCGACGTCGGCAACTGCCAGTACCTGCTGGTGGAGAGCGAGTTCGGCGCGATGAGCGCGTGCATCGGCTCCTCGGCGGCCGGCGCACGCACCTACACCGCGACGTCCAGCCAGGGAATGCTGTGCATGATGGAGGCGGTCTACAACGCGTCCGGGCTCGGCCTGCCGATCGTGATGACGGTGGGCAACCGCGCGATCGGCGCGCCGATCAACATCTGGAACGACTGGAGCGACTCGATGTCGGCGCGCGATGCGGGCTGGATCCAGCTCTTCGTCGAGAGCAACCAGCAGGCGGTGGACGTGCACGTGCAGGCCTTCCGTCTTGCCGAGGAGCTGAGCCTGCCGGTCATGGTGTGCATGGACGGCTTCATCCTGACCCACGCGTACAGCCGCATCGACATGCCGGCGCAGGACCGGGTGGACGCGTACCTGCCGCCGTTCCAGCCGCGCCAGGTGCTGGACCCGGCGTCGCCGCTCAGCATCGGCGCGATGGTCGGCCCGGAGGCGTTCACCGAGGTGCGCTACCTCGCGCATCACCACCAGCTCGAGGCGCTGGACCTGATCCCGCAGCACGCCGCGGAATTCGAGGCGGCCTTCGGGCGCGACTCCGGGGGCCTCGTGAAGTCCTTCGGCGCCGAGGACGCGGAGACGGTGGTGGTCACGATGGGCTCGGTGGTCGGCACCATGAAGCCCGTGCTCGAGGAGATGCGCGCCGACGGCCACTCCATCGGCGCGCTGACGATCCGCTCGTTCCGCCCCTTCCCGCGCGACGCGCTGCGCGCCGCGCTCGGTCACGCGAAGCGGGTGATCGTCGTCGAGAAGAGCCTCGCGCTCGGCATGGGCGGCATCCTCGGCGCCGACGTGCGCATGGCGCTCAACGATCTGCCGGTGCGCGTCGGCTCGGTGATCGCCGGCCTCGGCGGGCGCCCGATCACCCGCGCGAACCTGCGCCGCATGTTCGAGAAGGGCGTCGCCGACGCGCTCGAGGAGCCGCACTTCCACGACATCCGCATGGACGTCGTGAACCGCGAGATCGCGCGCCAGCGCGCCGAGCGCCGCTCCGGCGCCGCGGCGGAGAACATCCTGCACGACCTCGGCGTGGTCGCCGCGGCAAAGACGATCTGAGGAGCCGGTCATGAGCTCGATACCCGAAAGCAACCAGCGCGTGAAGTTCTACCAGACCGGCACCTACACGGTGGGCAACCGGCTGCTCGACGACGCGAAGCGCACCGTGCAGGCCACCGTGGACCGGTCCAACTCGCTCGACTCCGGCCACCGCGCGTGCCAGGGCTGCGGCGAGGCGCTGGGCGCGCGCTACGCGATCGACGCCGCGATGCGCGCGACCGGAAACCAGGTGATCGCGGCCAACGCGACCGGCTGCCTGGAGGTGTTCACGACCCCGTACCCGGAGACCGCGTGGTCCATCCCGTGGATCCACTCGCTGTTCGGCAACGCGTCGGCGGTGGCCTCCGGTATCGCCGCGGCGCTCAAGGCAAAGGGCCGCGACGACGTTCGCGTGATCGCGCAGGGCGGCGACGGCGGCACCACCGACATCGGCATGGGCTGCCTGTCGGGCA
>CBDUCN010000452.1:0-3329 GCA_965365655.1 uncultured Gammaproteobacteria bacterium
CCGCGGCCGGCGACGAGCGCCGACGGCGCACGTACGTCGACGCGCGCCTGCAGGGTCGGCTGCTCGGGATCCTGCTCGCGGTCGAGGCCGTGCTGGTGGTGGTGGCGCTGGCCGCGATGTACCTGCGCGCCGGGGCGGTCATCGACGACAACATCTACCGGGTGCACCTCGCCGGCCTGCCGTCGCTGGCGGAGCTGCTGCTGCCCGGCGTCGTGGCCGCGGTGGCCGCGCTGCTGGCGGTGAACTGCGCGGCGGTGCTCGCCATCGAGCGGCAGTGGGCGCGCGACGCGCGCGCGATCGTGTCGCGCTTCGGCGCGCTCGCACGGCGCACCGGCGAGCTGGATCTCACCGCCGACGAGCCGGCGCCGTACGCGCACCGCGCCGTCATCGAGATGCTCCTGTGGCGCGAGGCGCTGCGCGTGCGCCACGGTGCGCTCAGGCGTACCGCCGCCGCGCTGGACCCGGACCTCGACGCGGGCGATCCGCAGGCCGTCGCGCGGCAGCGCGCGGCGGTGGCCGCGATCCTCGACGCGCTCGCGGACTGAGCCGCGGCGGCGCGCGTTCTCGCAGGCACCGGCGGTGCCGACGGGCGCGGCATCGCGTGTCCCCGCTCACCGCGGGCCTCATCCCGACATCGTTCGTTCGTGTCGTCGGCGCTTGTTGCCAACGGGCGCCGGGTGTGGATCATCCCGTGTATCCGGCGTCCCGCCGGATGCTCTGTACCGGGACCATGCTCGAGGAGGACGCAGGATGAAGCGAGTAATCGTCGTGCTGTTCGCACTGGCTTTCTGGGTCGTCGGCCGGCCGGCCGCGGCCTTTGATCCGGACACCGGCAATGCGGCGGTCGAGGTCGTCATTCCCACGATCGCGCCCGTCATCTTCCAGGAGGTCTCGCCGACCGGAGGCGACGCGACGCTCGTGCTGCGTGTCACCACGCTGACCACCAATTCGTGGTTCGACGCGTCGGCCCCGTATCACCCGAGCGCGGTGGGCGTCTACACGCGCCTGGGCCGGCGGCCGGCGTCGGAGTCCGCGACGAACCGCAACATCAACATCGCGCTGCTCTATGCGTCGTACCGCGTGCTCAACAGCCTGCTCCCGCGCCAGGCGACGCTGTGGCGCGACATGCTGGCCGGGCTCGGGCTCGACCCGGACGACGACAGCACCGATACGACGACACCGATCGGCATCGGCAACGTCGCGGGCGCCGGCGTCGTGTCCGGTCGCGAGCGCGACGGCATGAACCAGCTCGGGGACGCCGACGGCCGGATCTACAACCCGACGCCGTACATGGACTACACGGGCTATGCGCCGGTGAACACCGCGTACGAGCTGGCGAACCCGTCGCGCTGGCAGCCGGACGTCCAGCGCCAGGGCATGGGCCTGTACAAGATCCAGCAGTTCGTGACGCCGCAGTACGCGCTCGTCGAGCCCTACTCCTACGCCAATCCGCGCCGCTTCCGCGTGCCGCCGCCAGTCGACAGCAATCATCGCCGCTTCGCCGCGTACAAGCGCCAGGCCGACGAGGTGCTGCTCGCGTCGGCCGATCTCGACGACGAGCGCAAGCTCAAGGCCGAGCTGTTCGACGACAAGATCCGCAGCCTCGGATTTTCCGCGGTGTTTGCCGCGCAGTCGCGAGGGCTCTCGCTGCTCGAGTTCATCCAGCTCGACTTCCTCACCAACATGGCGGCGCACGACGCGGGGGTCGTGATCTGGCAGGAGAAAGCTCGCTTCGACGCGGTGCGCCCGTTCAGCGCCATCCGCTACATCTACGGCGACCGCCCGGTGACGGCCTGGGGCGGACCCGGACAGGGCACGGTGTTCGATCTGCCGGCCAGTGAATGGAGGAGCTATCTGGAGGAAGCGGACCACCCCGAGTATCCGTCGGCGTCGACCTGTTTCTGCAATGCGCACGCGCAGTCGGCGCGCCGATTCCTGGGCGACGACGTGCTGGGCTTCCCGGTCGAGGTGCGGGCCGGCGAGTCGCGCGTCGAGCCCGGCGTCACGCCGGCCGAGGACACGCTGCTCGTCTTCGACACCTGGACGGACTTCGCGTCCGACTGCGGTCAGAGCCGGGTCTGGGCGGGCGTGCACTTCCAGGCCGCGGTGGACGAGAGCGCAGCGCTGTGCGAGGTGTTCGGCGACATGGCCCACGACTACCTGCGCTCGCTGGTCGACGGCACCGCCCCGCCGCGAGGGCCCAGCGAGGGCCTGCAGCGCCCCGGCCGCCGCCCGCACGGCCACCGCGCGCGGCGGTAGCGTCTCTGCGCGGGTGCGGCGCCCCGCGCGGGCGCCGCACCCGCGTGCGCGGCGGCGCTACTCCGCCGCCTGATCCGCCGTCTGGCCGGCGAAGCGCCGCTCCATCTCGCGGCGCGCCGCCACCGCTTCCTGCGTGGCGTCGATCTGGACGTCCGCCCAGCCCACCGTGTCGCCGGCCTTCACCGCGCGCGTGAGCACGACGTCGTGCGCGAGCCCGATCGGCAGGCAGCCGCGGGACAGGGAGGTGCCGGCCGGCAGCAGCTTGCCGTAGACGGTGAACCCACCCTCGCCGTCGAGACGCTCGCCGGCGGCGAGATCGCGCTTCGCGGTGGCCGCGACGTCGCCGTTGAAGCCCAGCGTCGCGCCGGTCGGGCGCCCGAGCAGGGCCGCGCTCAGGATGGAGACGTTGAGCTCCAGCCCGATCAGGTGGAACGGCTTGAACATCGCCGAGTAGCGCCCGCTGGCGTCGGTGTTCATGCCGTACTGCCGGAAGCACGCGGCCGCGTAGTCGTTGGGCGCCTCGATCACCGCGTACACGCCCCAGCGCAGATCCCGCGCCACCGGGCGGCCGTCGCGCTCGACGGACGACACCACCTCCACCTGCCCCTTGTGGTGCAGGCGCCCGCCCTCGCTCTCGGGGCGCAGCACGTGCGCGAGATCCTCCATGCCGCAGGGCGGGAACAGCAGTCCGTCCGGTGGCGGCGTCAGGCCGGTCGCGTTCGCGATCGCGGCCATCTCCAGGGCCGACTTGGTGCCGTCGAGGAAGGAGTTGAACATCTGGCTGTTCATGCCCGCCGCGCGCGCCTGCTCCGCGGTGAGCCCGTAGTGGTCCCACACGGTGTCCGGCGTCGACGCGTGGAAGTGCGGCAGGTACTTCGTGCCCTTTCCGGCAGCGACGACGTCGAAGCCGCAGGCCCGCGCCCACTCCACCAGCTCGCAGGTGAGCGCCGGCTGGTCGCCGTACGCCATGGAGTACACCACGCCCGCGCGCTTCGCCTCCTCGGCGAGCAGCGGCCCGGCCAGCACGTCGGCCTCCACGTTCACCATGACGATGTGCTTGCCCGCGGCGA
>CBDUCN010000453.1:0-3284 GCA_965365655.1 uncultured Gammaproteobacteria bacterium
GAGATGAAGATCTGCATGAGCAGCGACTGCTGCTCCGGGGGCCGGCCCTCGATGACGACGCCGTTGTCCAGCAGGTCGCCGACCAGTGCCCGATTGTCGCTCTCCGGGGTGTAGGTGGAGAAACGGTCACCGTTCTGCATCACGCCCTGGATGCTGCGCCCCTCGATCACGACCTTCTGGACCTTGCCGGCCTTCACGTCGGAGATGAAGCGCGAGTATTCGACCGCCTGGGAGCGCGACTGGCGCGGCCCGAAGTTGTTGAACACCGACATCAACACCAGGGCGATGACCACCCAGAGGATGAGGTTTTTTGCCATCGGATTCACGCCGCAATGCTCCTCGTTCGGCCCTCGCCGCAGGGTCTACGTTACCCGTGCGGGGGGTGGTCTGCCGTGACCGGCGCCATGACTTCAGCCACTCCGATCCGGGTCAGAATATACCATCGGCCCCCGCGCCAGCAGGTACGTCTCCGCCGAACGGGCCCTGGACGCGCGGGGCTTCGCGACCTTCACCCGCCGGAACCGCGCGCGCGCCTGCGCGCCGATCGCGTCGAACTCGGCGCCGTGGAAGACCTTGACCAGCAGCGCGCCGTCCCGCTCCAGGATCTGCGCCGCGAATTCGATCACGCCTCGCACCAGCTCGGCGGCCCGGGCCTGATCGGTGTCCTTCACCCCCGTCAGATTGGGGGCGATGTCCGACAACACAAGGTCGGCCCCGCCGGGCGCGAGCCGCTCGCGCAGGCTGGCCCGCAGCCCTTCGTCCTCGAAATCGCCGAGAAGCGCGTGCGCCCCGGGCACGGGCTCCATCGCGAGGCGATCCAGCGCCAGCACGAGGCCGCCGGGGCGCGTGCGTTCCACGGCCACCTGTGTCCAGCCGCCGGGCGCGGCGCCGAGGTCCACCACGCGCGCCCCCGGCGCGAGCAGCCGGTGCTCATCGTCGATCTGCACCAGCTTCAGCGCCGCGCGGCTGCGGTAGCCGCGCGCGCCCGCTTCGCGCACCCACGCGTCGTTCACGTGGCCGCGCAGCCAGCGCCGGGTGCCGCGCTTGCCGCTCACCGCCCGATCTCCCAGACTCGCGGCTCGCCCGCAACAGGCTCGCGCCCATGTCCCTCGGCTCCGCACTGCGCAAGCAGCTCCGCGCCCGCGCGCACGCGCTGTCGCCGGTGGTGTGGGTCGGCGAGGCCGGGATCAGCGAGGCGCTGCTCGCCGAGGCCGACCGCGCGCTGACCGATCACGAGCTGGTGAAGGTGCGCCTTCCCGCGGTCGATCGCGTCGAGCGCGCCGCCCTCGCCCGCCAGCTGTGCGAGGCACTGGGCGCGCAGGACGTGCAGGCCATCGGCCGCATCCGGGTGATCTACCGCGAGCGCCCGGCGAAGCCGGAACGCGGCGCGGCGAGGCCGCGCGGATCCCGCGGCCGTGGCGGGCGGAAGGCTCAGCGGTAGTCCACCCCGGCGACCTCGTACTCGATCTCGCCGCCGGGCGCCTGCACCACGGCCACGTCACCCTCCTCCTTGCCGATCAGCGCGCGGGCGATCGGTGACGATATGGAGATGCGCCCTTCGCTGATGTCGGCCTCCAGGTCGCCCACGATCTGGTAGCTGACCTCTTCGCTGGTCGCGACGTTGATCAGCGTCACGGTGGCGCCGAACACGATCCGGCCACCGGCCTTGAGCTTCGTCGGGTCGATCACCTCGGCACTGCCCAGGCTCTGCTCGATCTCCGCGATGCGGCCCTCGATGAAGCCCTGCTGCTCCTTGGCCGCGTGGTACTCCGCGTTCTCCTTGAGGTCGCCGTGGGCGCGCGCCTCGGCGATGGCCGCGATCACGTTCGGCCGGTCCACCGTCTTCAGGGTCTGCAGCTCGGACTTGAGCTTCTCCGCCCCCCTGACGGTCATCGGTGTGCGCTTCATCGCGCGAGCTCCTGGTGCAGGTCCTGCAACCGGTTCACGTCGGTGGGGTCGGCGCGCTCGAGGGCGACCACGATGGCGCGTGCGAACGCCATGGTCGTCGCGTAGGGAACCTTGTTCTGCACGGCCGACCGGCGGATGGTAAACGAGTCGGCAATGGCCTGCTTGCCCTCGGTGGTGTTCACGATGAGGTGGATGTCGCCGTTCTTCAGCCGATCGACCACGTGCGGGCGTCCCTCCTGCACCTTGTTCACCACCTCGCAGCCCACCCCTGCCGCGCTCACCGCGGCCGCCGTGCCGCGCGTCGCGATGAGCTCGAAGCCGAGCGCCGTGAGACGCCGCGCGACCTCGACGCACGCGGCCTTGTCGCGGTCGCGCACGCTGAGGAACACGCGTCCACTGCGCGGCAGGCGCTCGCCGGCGGCCAGCTCGGCACGCGCGAAGGCCTCGCCGAAGCTGCGCCCGACGCCCATCACCTCGCCGGTGGACTTCATCTCCGGCCCGAGCAGCGGATCCACGCCCGGGAACTTCACGAACGGGAACACCGCCTCCTTCACCGAGTAGAAGTCCGGCACCCGCTCCTCGCCCACGCCCTGCGCGTCCAGGCTGCGCCCGGCCATGCAGCCGGCCGCGATGCGCGCGAGCGGCAGGCCGGTGGCCTTGGACACGAACGGCACCGTGCGCGACGCGCGCGGGTTCACCTCCAGCACGTAGATGTCCTCGCCCTGGATCGCGTACTGCACGTTCATCAGGCCGACGACCTTCAGGGCCTGCGCGAGCTGCCGGGTCTGCTCGCGCAGCCTGTCCTGCAGGCCCGCGGAGAGGTTCGCCGGCGGCAGCGAGCACGCGGAATCGCCGGAGTGCACGCCGGCCTCCTCGATGTGCTCCATGATGCCGCCGATGAGCACCCGCTCACCGTCGCACACCGCGTCCACGTCCACCTCGACCGCGTCGTCCAGGAAGCGGTCCAGCAGCACGGGCGAGGACTCGCTCACCGTCACCGCCTCGCGCATGTACGAGCGCAGGTCCTCCTCGGCGTACACGATCTCCATCGCGCGCCCGCCCAGCACGTAGGACGGGCGCACCACCAGCGGATAGCCGATCTCCCGTGCGAGGCGCACCGCGGACTCGGTGTCGCGGGCGGTGCGATTCGGCGGCTGCTTGAGGCCCAGGTCGTGCACCAGGCGCTGGAAGCGCTCGCGATCCTCCGCGAGGTCGATGGAGTCCGGGCTGGTGCCGATGATCGGCACGCCCTCCGCCTCCAGCGCGCGCGCGAGCTTGAGCGGGGTCTGCCCGCCGTACTGCACGATCACGCCCGACGGCCGCTCGACGTGGATGATCTCGAGCACGTCCTCGAGCGTCAGCGGCTCGAAGTACAG
>CBDUCN010000454.1:0-3257 GCA_965365655.1 uncultured Gammaproteobacteria bacterium
CGCCGCCGCGCTCGCGATCAAGGAGCAGGGCATCACGTTCCGCGTGTACACCGAGGAGGAGGGGTCCATCGACCGCGCCTGGCCGCTGGACGTGATCCCGCGCGTGATGCCGGCCAGCGAGTGGCGCCGCGTCGCCGCCGGGCTCGACCAGCGCGTGCTGGCGCTGAACCTGTTCATCGACGACCTGTACCACGATCAGCGCATCGTGGCCGACGGCGTGTTCCCGCGCGATCTGCTCGCGAAGTCGAAGAACTTCCGCGAGGAGTGCGTGGGCGTCGATCCGCCGCTCGGCGTGTGGGCGCACATCTGCGGCTCGGACCTGGTGCGCGACGGCGACGGCACGCTGTACGTGCTCGAGGACAACCTGCGCGTTCCGTCGGGCGTGTCCTACATGCTCGAGAACCGGCAGGTCATCAAGCGCGTGCTGCCGGATCTGTTCGACGAGTACGGCGTGCTGCCGGTGGACGACTATCCGTCGCAGCTGTTCGACACCCTGGCCGCGCTGTCGCCGCGCCCGGCGGAGCAGCCCGAGGTCGTCGTGCTGACTCCCGGGATCTACAACTCCGCGTACTTCGAGCACTCCTACCTCGCGCAGCAGATGGGCTGCGAGCTGGTCGAGGGCAGCGATCTGGTGGTCGAGTCGGACGACTGCGTCTACATGCGCACCATCCGCGGGCTGGAACGCGTGGACGTGATCTACCGCCGCATCGACGACCTGTTCATCGACCCGGAGGCGTTCCTCCCGGACTCGATGCTGGGCGTCCCGGGCCTGATCCGGGCGTGGAAGGCGGGCAACGTGGCGCTCGCCAACGCGCCCGGCGCGGGCGTCGCGGACGACAAGGTCGTGTACTCCTTCGTGCCGCAGATCATCCGCTACTACCTGGACCAGGACGCGATCATCCCCAACGTGCCCACCTACGTGTGCATGGACAAGGTGCAGCGCGAGCACGTGCTCGCGAACCTGGACTCCATGGTCGTGAAGCCGGCCAACGAGTCCGGCGGCTACGGCATGCTGGTGGGGCCCGCGTCCACCCGCAAGGAGCGCGACGCGTTCAAGCAGCTCATCGTGAAGGACCCGCGCAACTTCATCGCACAGCCCACGCTGAGCCTGTCGACCGTGCCCACCTTCGTCGACGGCGGACGGGTGGAGCCGCGGCACGTGGACCTTCGCCCGTTCATCCTGTCCAGCGACCGCCGCCACGTCACCACCGGCGGCCTGACGCGCGTCGCGCTGCGCAAGGGCTCGCTGGTCGTGAACTCCTCGCAGGGCGGCGGCAGCAAGGACACGTGGATCGTCGAGGATCCGGAGTAGCGTCATGCTGTCGCGGGTCGCGGAAAATCTGTACTGGCTCGGGCGCTACGTCGAGCGCGCCGAGAACACCGGGCGCATCGTGGTGGTCAACGCGCACCTGCTGCTGGACCTGCCGCGCGGCATCGCGCCCGGCTGGGAGCCGCTCATCGACATCACCGGCAGCCGCGAGCACTTCGTCGAGCACTACGACGACTTCGGCGAGCGCAACGTCGTGCGCTTCCTGCTCGGCGACACCCAGTACCCGGGCTCGCTGCTGTCGTCGCTCGCGTTCGCGCGCGAGAACTCGCGCACCATTCGCGACTACCTGCCGCGCGAGGCGTGGGAGCTGGTCAACGAGCTGTACTGGTATGCCCGCGACGAGCTGTCCAGCGGACTGTCGAAGCGCGGGCGGCACGCGTACCTGAAGCACGTCAGCCGCGAGCTGCACAGCCTGAACGGCCTGCTGATCGGGGCGATGAACCACGACGCGGGGCTGCGCTTCCTGACCATCGGCCGGTTGCTCGAGCGGGCCGACATGACGACGCGCATCATCGACGTGCGATCGGCGAGCCTGCTGCCGGAAGCGACGCCGGAGCTGCGCCCGTTCGAGAACATCCAGTGGATGAGCGTGCTGAAGTCGCTCACCGCGTACCAGATGTACCGGCGCAAGATGCAGGTGCGCGTGCGGCGCGCGGACGCGCTGCGCTTCCTGCTGCTGGACGACGAGTTCCCGCGCGCGGTGTACTGCTGCGTGCAGGGAGCCGATCGCTACATCTCGCTGCTGCCGCGAAGCGACGCTCCGCGCCGCCAGGTCGCGCGCGTGGGGCGTCTGGTGCAGGGCGGCGACGTCGCCGCGCTGGCGAGCTCGAACGACGCGCTGCATGCGTTCATCGACGAGGTGCAGCTGGGGCTGGCGGACGTGCACACCGAGATCGAGCGAACGTGGTTCCTCCCGGACACCGGGGCCGAGCCGGCCGCCGAGCCCGACGCCGGGACGCAGACCCAGTACCAGGAGCAGGGTGCGCGCTGACGGCCCGGGCGATTCCGCGTCGGGCCACGTCCTCGCCGCGAGGACGGCCCGGCGCACCCGTGCGGTGCGATCCGCGACACGGGTCACGGCTGCGCGGGTCGCTCGCTTGACGCTCCGGAACGCCGCCTCCTACCATCGCCGGTCACTCGCGCCGTCCGGTGCGGCAGGAATTCCATGACCTACTGCGTTGCGATTTCCGTGGAGCAGGGCCTCGTGTTCGCGTCCGACTCGCGGACCAACGCGGGCGTGGACCACGTCGCGACCTACGGCAAGATGCACACCTTCGGCATCGACGGCGATCGCCAGTTCGTGGTGCTCACGTCCGGCAACCTCGCGACCAGCCAGGGCGTGATCGCGCAGCTCAAGCAGGACATCGAGAACGGCGATCCGCAGAGCCTGTTCACGGTCGCCAGCATGGGCGAGGCAGCGGAGTACCTGGGGCGCGTGCTGCGCGACCAGCAGCAGAAGCACGGCGAGGCGGTGTCGCAGGCCGGCTTCTCGGCGGAGGCGACGTTCATCCTCGGCGGCCAGGTGGGCGACCGGCCGACGAAGCTCTACCTCGTCTACCCGCAGGGCAACTTCATCACGACGTCCATGCAGACGCCGTTCCTGCAGATCGGCGAGTTCAAGTACGGCAAGGCGATCCTGGATCGCATCATCCGCCCGGACACCGCACTGGACGAGGCGGCGCGCTGCGCGCTGGTGTCCATCGACTCCACGATGCGCAGCAACGCGAGCGTGGGCCCGCCGGTGGAGCTGCTGTGCTACGAGACCGACAGCCTGCGTCTGGACCGCTATCTCAACCTGCAGGAGGACGATCCGTACCTGCTCGAGGTGAAGCGCGCGTGGAACCAGAACATCACGTCGGCGTTCAACGCGCTGCCGCACTTCCACTGGGGGACGCTGCCGGATCGACCGCGCTTCGGGTGAACGGCG
>CBDUCN010000455.1:0-3221 GCA_965365655.1 uncultured Gammaproteobacteria bacterium
CGCGAACGCGTTGCGCCGCCGCGTCGCGCCGCGCTTCGACCGCGCGGGATTCGCGGCCGAGGTCGAGCGGCTGATCGCGGTGTTCGACGAGGACCTGTTCGCGCGCCTCGCGGGGCGGGGCGAGCCGGACGAGCGCGCGGTGCTGGTGGTCGGCATGCCCCGCTCGGGCACCACCCTGGTCGAGCAGATCCTCGCCTCCCATCCCCGGGTGCACGGCGCCGGCGAGTCGCGGGCGCTGTCGCTGATCGCGCGCGACGCGTGCCGGGCGTCCGCGGCCGGCGACTTCCCGCACGGGTGCCGCGGGCTCGACGCCGGCGCGCTGCACCGGCTCGGACGCGACTACCTGTCGCGGGTCGGCGCGCTCGCCGGCGACGCGCGGCGCGTCGTGGACAAGATGCCGGGCAACTTCATGCTGCTCGGCTTCGCCGCGCTGATCCTGCCGCGCGTTCGCGTGATCCACTGCCGTCGCCATCCGATGGATCTGGGCCTGTCCGTCTACATGAGCAACCTGGACCCGGGCAGCCACTTCAGCTTCGACCTGGAGGACATCGCGGCGTGGTACCGCGGGCACGCGCGCGTGATGCGCCACTGGGCGCGCATGCTGCCGGCGCGGATCCTGGCGCTGGACTACGAGCGGCTGGTCGCGCAGCCGCGACCCGAGATCGAGCGCCTGCTGGCCCACTGCGGGCTCGACTGGGACGACGCGTGCCTGTCCTTCCAGCACACCGTGCGCAACGTCGCGACGGCCAGCGCATGGCAGGTGCGCAGGCCGCTGTACCGGCACGCCGTCGGACGCTGGCGGCGCTACCGCGAGCCGCTCGCGCGCTACGCGGCGCTGATCGGATACGACGCGGCGGCCGATCCGTGGCCGCGGGCCGGCGGCTGACGCGAGCGCCCCGGCGCCCGCGCCGCGGCACGGCCGATGCGCGCGGACATGACGGACCGGACCCTCAGCCCTCCAGCTGCTCGATCCCCTCCAGCAGCCACGTCGGGGACAGCGCGCCGGCGCGGCGCGTGAAGTGCCAGATCTCGCGCACCTGCGCGGGGCGATCCTCGGCCGCCTCGCGCAGGATCGCATCGAACAGCACCGCGGCTTCCTGGGTGGTGCCGAGCTGGCGAACGTCGATCAGCTCGGCCTCGACCTTGAGCACCTGCACGTAGGCGTCGGCTTCGGGGTCGTTGGCCTGGTCCTGCAGCTCGCCGAACATCTCGTCCGTGGTGAGCCCCCGGATCTCGCTCAGGTCGTGCTCGTTCCAGCTGCGCTGCAGCAGCTCGAACGCGCGGCGGGCGCCGTCCAGAAAGGCGCGCTCGTCGAAGTCGGCGGGCCGCTCGCCCGGCTCGGCGTATCGCGTGTCGAAGTCGGCGTCGCCGTCATCGGCGCCGGGCCCGGCAGCGCCGCGGGCCGCGGGCAAGGACTCCGGATACCCGCGGCCGCCCGCGGATGCGTCGTCTCGCGAGACGACGCCGTCGGGCGCGCCGGCACCGGCGGCAACGCCCGCGCCCCCTGGCGCGACCCCGCCCGCGTTCCCGGCCACGGCGCCACCCGCGCCGGCGTCGCGGCGTGCGGCGAGCATCCGGAACAGCAGGTAGGCGAGACCGCCGAAGACCAGCAGGTCCAGGAAGTTCAGGTTCTCGAAAGCGCCACCGAAGAACAGCGCGCCCAGCAGGCCGCCGAGGGCGAGGCCGCCCAGCAGGCCCATGAAGCCGCCGCGCTGCGACATCTGCTGGCGCACCTGCTGGTTCTTCGCGGAGGCCGCCTGCTGCGATGGCGAGCGTGGCCTGGTCGCGGACCGGTTGAACATCGAGCCCGACTGCTTGCCGATGCTGCGGCCGCCGCCGAAGCGCCTCGCTTCGGCATCGTCCACCACGACCGTGTTCAGGCCGAAGCACATCAGGGGAATCGCGAGCAGCCGAAGGGCGATACGCATGGAAGAGCCTCTGTGAGTGACGCGTGCCACGCAGTCTACCCGCCGGGTGGGACGTTCAGCGCCGGCGGGCCGGTGCATGCAGGGCGCGGCGACGAGCCGGCCCCGGGCTGCGGCTCCGTGTCGCCGCGTGGATGCCACGAGCCGGGCCGATACGCGCGCCGTTCGAACCGCCGGCGGCGGCATCCGGCGTGCCAGGTGCGCTGCAGGCGGCGCGGCCGGGCGCCGGCCAGGCCCCCTGCTACCATCCACGCCCCGCGCGGCGCCCGGAACGGTGCGCGTGCATCGTGGCCTTCGCCCCGGCGCCGCGGGAGCAGCGACCGCGCGCGAGGAGGCCGTGATGAGCGACGTCGACCCGATCACCGTGTCGGTGATCCAGCACCGCCTGGCCGGCATCGTCGAGGAGATGGGCGAGGCGATGCTGCGCACGTCGTTCTCGCAGATCCTGAACTCCAGCCGCGACTTCTCGACCGCGATCTGCGCCGCCTCCGGCGACCTGGCCGCGCAGGCCGAGCACATCCCGGTCCACGTGGGCGCGCTCGCGACCGGCACCCGCGCGGTGGTCGAGGCCTTCGGCGACGACGTGCACCCGGGCGACGTGTTCCTGCTCAACGACCCGTACTTCGGCGGCTCGCACCTGCCGGACCTCACGGCCTTCGTGCCGGTGTTCGTCGACGGCGCGCTCGCGTGGTGGACGGTGAACCGCGCCCACCACTCCGACATCGGCGGCGCGACCCACGGCGCGTACAACGCGTCCGCGACCGAGATCTGGCAGGAGGGGCTCAGGGTGCCGCCGCTTCGCCTGTACGCGCGCGGCGAGCGGCGCGACGACCTGCTCGCGATGCTGAAGGCGAACGTGCGCCACCCGCGCGACTTCGAGGGCGACCTGTCGGCGCAGATCGGCTCCGTGAAGCTCGGCGAGCGGCGCCTGCTCGCGCTCGCGCGCGAGTTCGACGGCGCGACCATCGCGCGCGCGGTGGCGCGCATCCTCGACGCGACCGAGGCGCGCGTGCGCGAGGTGATCTCGCAGTGGACCGACGGCACGTACCGCGGCGAGGCCCTGCTCGATGACGACGGACGCGGGCACGAGGACATCGCGGTGCGCGCGACGGTCACGGTGCGCGGCAGCGACCTGGTCGTCGATCTGCGCGAGTCCGACCCGCAGGTCGCGTGCTTCCTGAACTCGGCGCCGGCCAACACCCGCTCGGCGGTCGCCATCGCGCTCGCGTTCCTGCTCGACGCCGACATCGCGAAGAACGAGGGCACGATCCGCCCGGTGGAGATCCTGACCCGCCC
>CBDUCN010000456.1:0-3190 GCA_965365655.1 uncultured Gammaproteobacteria bacterium
TCAGCCGCGGCCCAGCGACGCGAGGAATCCGGGGATCACCTGCCGCAGGTAGTGCTCGCCCCAGGCCGCGAGGAAGGCCTCGCGATCCCAGGGCTCGGCGAGGTTCGGCCGCGCGGCGGGCCCGGCCACGTAGGCCTGCGCGGTGCGCCGGCGCCCGTCGCCGGCGCGCACCACCACGCCGCGGCGCGCGTAGAAGCCGGCGTGCGCGAGCTCGAACGCGTCCAGCACCTGCAGTTCCGCGGCGCCGACGCCGTCCAGCAGCCGGCCCGGCACCGACTCGCCGGGCCGCGGCACGATCGCCGGCACGGGCGCGAGCGCGGGCATGCGCAGCGTGAGCCGGGCGTAGCCGCCCAGCACCGCCGGCTCGCACGGCACGTCGCGCCCGAGCAGGGCGGCCAGCATGTCGGTGCACGCGAGGGTGCCGTAGACGAACAGGTTCACGGGCGGGTTCCGGCGCTCGTGGAGCGGTGTATCGTCGCGATCGTGACGGCGTCGACGCGCCGCCGCAATCGTTCCCCTTCCCCGGAGCCCGCCGCCATGACCGACAGCACGTTTCACGTGGGCCTGCTGCTGTTCCCCCGCGTGACCCAGCTCGACATGACCGGGCCCTACGAGGTCTTCACCCGCATGCCCGGCACGACGGTGGACGTGATCGCGAAGACCCGCGACCCGGTGAGCTCCGACCACGGGCTCACCATCGTGCCCACCGCGAGCTTCGACGAGATCGCGCACCTCGACCTCGTGTGCGTGCCCGGCGGCCCCGGCATCGGCCCGCTGCTCGAGGACGACGAGACGCTGGCCTTCCTGCGCCGGGTCGCCGCCGACGCGCGCTACGTCACCTCGGTGTGCACCGGCGCGCTGGTGCTCGGCGCGGCGGGGCTGCTGAAGGGCAGGCGCGCGACCACGCACTGGATGTCGCTGGACCTGCTCGCGCCGTTCGGCGCGACGCCGGTGCGCGAGCGCGTGGTGCGCGACGGCAACGTGTTCACCGGCGGCGGCGTCACGGCCGGCATCGACTTCGCGCTCACCGTGGCCGCGGAGGTGGCCGGCGAGGAGGCCGCGCGCGGGATCCAGCTGTTCATCGAGTACGAGCCGGCGCCGCCGTTTCGCTCCGGCTCGCCGGACAGCGCCGACCCGGCGCTGGTCGCGCGCACGCGCGAGGGCGCCGCCGAGCGCCAGCGCGAGCGTGCCGAGCGGGTCGCGCGCGCCGCGGCGCGGATCTGAGCCGGCGCGGGGCGGCGGCCGCGACGCCCCCGGCGGCGCGCCGCGCGCAGGCGCCGCGACGCGGGCCGTCCCTGGGAGCCCGCGCGCCGGGCACGACCCGCGCGCGTCGTTGACCCTCCGCGGCGCGCGTGCCAAGTTGACCGCGCGCACCCTGCGCGTCGCCGCACAGCCGTCCACGGCCACGACATGAAACGCAACACCACCCAGTTCACCGTCGCCGTCGTCGCCGGCGACGGCATCGGACCCGAGGTGATCGGCGCGGCGCGCGAGATCCTCGACGCCGCACAGTCGCGCGTGGGCGGGTTCGCGCTGCAGTATCAGGACCTGCCGGCCGGCGCGGGACACTACCGGGAGACCGGCGACGACATGCCGCAGGAGGCGTTCGACGCCGCCGGCAAGGCGCACGCGATATTCCTCGGCGCGATCGGCCTGCCCAGCGTCCGCTACCCGGACGGCACCGAGATCTCGCCGCACCTGCGCATGCGCGACACCTTCGGCCTGTACGCCGGGGTGCGCCCCGCGAAGGCCTATCCCAACATCCCGCCGAAGCTCGCCGACCCGCGCGCCGCGGAGATCGATCTCGTGGTGCTGCGCGAGTCCACCGAGGGCCTCTTCTACTCTCACGGCCGCGGCGAGGTGATCGGCGACGAGGAGGCGCGCGAGACGCTGCGCATCACCCGCAGCACCACCGAGAAGCTGCACGACTTCGCGTTCCAGCTCGCGCGGCGCCGCCGCCGGCGCGGCGGCAAGGGCCGCGTGACCTGCGTGGACAAGGCCAACGTGTTCCGCTCGATGGCCTTCTTCCGCAAGATCTTCGACGAGCGCGCACAGGCCTTCCCGGACGTGGAGAAGACCTACGCGTACGTGGACGCGATGGCGCTGGACCTGGTGCGCAAGCCGTGGGAGGCGGACGTGCTGGTCATGGAGAACATGTTCGGCGACATCCTGTCGGATCTCTCCGGCGGCCTGGTCGGCGGCATGGGCATGGCCGCGTGCGCGGAGATCGGCGATCGCCACGGTCTGTTCCAGCCCGCGCACGGCAGCGCCCCCGACATCATGGGCCAGGACAAGGCGAACCCGATGGCGGCGATCCTGTCCGGCGCGCTGATGCTGGACTGGCTGTCGCAGCACCACGGCGTGCCGGATCTGGAACGCGCCGCGATGCTCGTCGAGGCCGCGGTGCAGCAGGGCTTCGCGTCGAACCGCACGCGACCGGCCGAGGTCGGCGGCGACCAGGGCACGCGCGAGGTCACCGACGCGCTGCTCGCGGTGATCGACGAGCTGGACGTGCCCGACGCGCCGGCACCCACTGCGCAGTGACGTCGCAGTGAGCGAGTCACTCCTTCGCGAGCGCATCGCGCGCACCGGCGAATCGCTGCACCGCCGCGGCTTCACGTTCGGCGCGACCGGCAACATCAGCGTGCGCACCGACGACGGCGGCTGGCTGATGACGCCCACCGGGTCCACGCTGGGCGAGCTCGACCCCGCGCGCATCTCGAAGCTGGACGCGAGCGGGCGCTGCGTGGACGGCGACCCGCCCACGAAGGAGAGCTTCCTGCACCAGGTGATGTACGACGCGCGCCCCGCGACCGGCGGCGTCGTGCACCTGCACTCCACCCACTCGGTCGCGGTCAGCGTGCTCGCCGACGTGGACCCGGAAGACGTGCTGCCGCCGCTCACCGCGTACTACGTGATGCGGGTGGGCCGCCTGCCGCTGGTGCCGTACTTCCCGCCCGGCGACCGCGCCCTCGCGGAGGCCGTGCGACCCCTCGCGAGCGCGCACCACGCGGTGCTGCTCGCGAACCACGGGCCGGTCGTGGCCGGCAACTCGCTGGAGGACGCCGGCCACGCGATGGAGGAGCTGGAGGAGACCGCGAAGCTCTTCATGCTGCTGCGCGGTCAGCCGGTGCGCCCGCTGACGCCGGAGCAGGTGGCCGAGCTCAGGCGGCGCTTCGGCTGACGCGGC
>CBDUCN010000457.1:0-3175 GCA_965365655.1 uncultured Gammaproteobacteria bacterium
CTCCCGTCGCGGCTCGCCGGGCACGGCCCGGCCCCGCGCGCACCGCGCCCGGCGACCCGGGATCGTACTGCACGCGGCACGGCCCGCCCGCGCAGCGGGCGTCGGTCCGGGAACCAGGCTGGGGTCCGGTCATCGCGGCGACTCTCCGGTGGCCCGGCGGGATGCCGGGCTCGACGCTGCCGCATCCTGGGGCCGCGCTGTATCGGGACGATGTCGCGCGCGGCGCGGGTTGTATCAGTTGTATACGCGCGGCGCGCGGACGCGCCTCCCGGCCGCGGCGCGCCGGCCTGTACCATGCACCCGCTCACACCCGTGCACCCCCCGGGCCGCCCATGCCGCGCTCTGCCGACGCCTCGCTGCCCCTCGACGCGCCCGTGCTGCAGGCGCTGCTCGACATCATCCCGGGCACCCTGCACGTCAAGGACCGCGATCTCCGCTACCGGCTCGTGAACCGCTACTACGTCGAGCGCTGGGGGCTGACGCCGGAGGACTTCATCGGCAAGCGCTCGAGCGAGATCTTCGGCGACGTGCACGACATCCAGGTCGAGGCGCGCGACCGCAAGGTGCTCGAGAGCGGCGAGGCGCTGCCGTTCTACGAGGTGGAGTACGCGACCGGCAGCGGCCGGCCCATCGCGCTGTGGGCGACCAAGATCCCGATCCTCGACGCCGCGGGGACGCCCTCCCACGTGCTCACGCTGGCGCTGGACATCACGCCGCTGAAGCGCGCCGAGCGCGCCCTCAACGAGAGCGAGCTGGTGCGCGCCGCGACGGTGCAGCGCGCGCTCGACTCGATCATCGTCACCGACCAGGAGGGCACCATCGTCGAGTTCAACCCGGCGGCCGAGCAGACCTTCGGCCGCCGCCGCGAGGACGTGCTCGGGCAGCGCGTCGACCGCGTGCTGATCCCCGACGCGCACCGCGCCGCGCACGTGAGCGCGATGGAACGCTTCGAGCCGGGCAGCCTCGCGGCACGCGGCGGGCGGCGCTTCCAGAGCGAGGCGCTGCGCGCCGACGGCACGCTGTTCCCGGTCGAGATCGCGGTGGCCGAGATCCCGCTCGCCGGGCGCAGCCTGTTCACCGCCTACGTGCGCGACCTGACCGAGCAGAAAGCGGTGGAGGCCGAGGTCGAGCGCCAGCGCGAGGCGCTCTACCAGAGCAGCAAGCTGAGCGCGATGGGCACCCTGGTCGCGAGCATCTCGCACGAGCTCAGGAACCCGCTGTCGGTCGTGATCGGCCAGGCGCTGCTGCTCGGCGAGACCACCGGCGACCCCGCGATCGGCGCGCGCGCGCAGCGCATCGGCAGCGCCGCGGAGCGCTGCGCGAGCATCGTGCGCAGCTTCCTCGACATGGCCCGCCAGCGCACGCCGGCGATGACCGACGTCGACCTCGACGAGGTCGTCGACGCGACGCTGGACCTGACCGGCCACCTGCTGCGCACCAGCGGCGTCGAGATCGCGGTCCCGCGCGGCCCGCGGCTGCCCGCGATCACCGGCGATCCGCACCAGCTCGGGCAGGTGCTGATGAACCTCGTCGTGAACGCGGAGCAGGCGATGCGCGACGCGCCCGGGCCGAAGCGGCTCGCGATCGCGACCTGGCACGATGCCGCGGCGAACACGGTGTGCGTGGAGATCGCCGACAGCGGGCCGGGCTTCGACGACGCGGTCGGCGAGAAGCTGTTCACGCCGTTCTTCACGACCCGCGCGGACGCGGAGGGCACGGGCCTCGGGCTCGCGATCTGCAGCGACATCGTCGCCGCGCACGACGGCGAGATCACCGCCGAGAGCCGGCCCGGCGAGGGCGCGCGCTTCCGCATCGCGCTGCCGGTGCCCGCGCGCGCGGAGCGCCCGCCCGCCAGCGCCGCGAGCGCCGGCGCCGGCGCGCCGCGCGTGCTGGTCGTCGACGACGACCCCGAGGTGCGCGAGATGCTCGCGGAGATGCTGGGCCTCGGCGGCTACCGGGTCGAGACCGCCGCGTCGGCGGAGGACGCGCTGCGGATGCTGCGCGGCGAGGCGTTCGACGCGGTGCTCAGCGACGTGCGCATGCCGGGCATGTCCGGGATCGAGCTCTACGAGGCCGTCGCGCGCGAGCGTCCCGCGCTCGCGCAGCGCTTCGCGTTCGTGACCGGGGAGATGGCCGGCCCGGCCGCGCACCCGCTCGTGCGCGGCGGAGACATCAGGCGCCTGGAAAAGCCGTTCTCCCCGGCGGCGGCGCTGTCGCTGGTGCGGTCCCTGGTCGACTGACACCGGACGCCCGCTGCCGGGCGCCGGGGCGGGTACGGTCGTCCCCGTGACGGCCGGCCGTGACGCGGGGCAAGGTCGACTTTCCGTAACGTCGCGCGTCCCCACGGCGGCTCGCGCCTCGTTACGCTGGCTGCACGTACCGGCGGTGGAGGATGGGCAGACGCCCCCGGGGCCGGCAGTGAACCGAACCAGGAGGAAGTCGCGATGAACGCACTCCGAAGGCTGATGACATCGGCCGCGAGCCTTGCGCCGCTCGCCGCCGCGGCCGATGTGGCGGCGCAGCCGATGGGCCCCGGCGGCTGGCACGGCGGGTGGGGATGGGGGCACATGGTGTTCGGCTCGCTCATGATGCTGCTGTTCCTGGGGGCCGTCGTCCTCGCCGTCGTCGCCGTGGTGCGCTGGACAGGCGGATCGTCGCAGCGCCGCGAGCTGTCGTCGGAGAGCCGGGCGCTCGCGATCCTCGAGGAGCGTTTCGCGCGCGGCGAGATCGACCGCGAGGAGTTCGAGGAGCGCAGGCGCATCCTCACGGGCTGAGCGCCTGGCGAACGCCGGCCGCGTGTCGCCGCGGCGCGAGCGCGCGACGGTGAGCCGAGCGAGGTGCGACCCCGCGCGCGCGTCGTTGACGTCTCGCCTCTGCCGCAGCGCTCGCGGCAGCGGCATCCCGAACGCGGGCGCGACGCGTCATCGGGGTGTCCACGATGCGCGCTCACGCAACGAAGATGGACAGTCCGTATAGCGTGCCGGGCGGTCTCGCGGCGCTCACATGATCCAGATCACGGAGGCACGCGCACGAAGGCGCGAGCCTGTCTGCGTCGGCCGCGTGGCGGCTGCTCCGACAATAGAGAGGAGATCGACATGAACGCACTGTTCGACTCGAGGCGCGTCGCGTGTGCGCTCGTTGCGGCGACGCTGGGCGCGGGCATGCTGCTCGCGCC
>CBDUCN010000458.1:0-3166 GCA_965365655.1 uncultured Gammaproteobacteria bacterium
GCCACGCGGCGCGCGCGGGGATCACGCGCCACCTGTCGCCGCACACCCTGCGCCACGCGTTCGCGACCCATCTGCTGGAGCATGGCGCGGACCTGCGGGTGGTGCAGATGCTGCTGGGCCACAGCGACATCTCGACGACGCAGATCTACACCCACGTGGCCCGCGAGCGCCTGAAGCAGCTGCACGCGCGCCACCATCCCCGGGGCTGAGCAGCGGGGGCCTTCAGGCCGGGGCGCGCTCGGCGTGGATCACCGTCATCACCTCCTCGGCGGTGGTGAGCCCGGCGGCCACCTTGTCGGCGCCGGACAGGCGCAGCGGGCGCATGCCCTGGGCCAGCGCCGCGTGGCGCAGCTCGCCGGCCTCCACGTCGGCCCGGATGAGGTGCCGGATCGCGTCGTCCACCACCAGGATCTCGAAGATCCCGGTGCGTCCGCGGTAGCCGGTGTGGCGGCACTCGTCGCAGCCCTTGGCCGCGTACACCTGTGCCGGCGGCAGCGACTCGGGCACGCCGGTGAGGGCCTGCCAGCGCTCGGCCTCGATCGTGGCGGGCTCGCGGCACCGCGTGCACAGGGTGCGCACGAGACGCTGCGCGACGATCCCGAGCAGCGCGCTCTTGAGCAGGTAGGGCGCGATGCCCAGGTCGAGGAAGCGCGTCACGCTGGACGGCGCGTCGTTGGTGTGCAGCGTGCTCAGCACCAGGTGGCCGGTGAGCGCCGCCTGCACCGCGCTCTCCGCGGTGTCGTGGTCCCGGATCTCGCCGACCATGATGATGTCCGGATCCTGGCGCAGCAGGGTGCGCACGCCGCTCGCGAAGTCGAGGCCGATGCCGTGCTGCACGTACATCTGGTTGAGCTGCGGATCGACCAGCTCGATCGGGTCCTCGATGGTGCACACGTTGAGCTCGGGCCGCGCGAGGCGCTTCAGCGCGGAGTAGAGCGTCGTGGTCTTGCCCGACCCGGTGGGACCGGTGACCAGCACCATGCCGTGCGGGCTCTCCACCATGCGCTGCCACAGCGCCTGGTCGCGCTCGTCGAAGCCGAGCTCGGCGAGCGACTTCACCAGCACCTCGGGGTCGAAGATGCGCATCACCAGCTTCTCGCCGAAGGTGGTCGGCATGGTCGACAGGCGCAGCTCCACCTCCTTGCCGGAAGGCCCCTTGGTCTTGATCCGCCCGTCCTGGGGGCGGCGCTTCTCCACCACGTCGAGGCGCCCCAGCGCCTTCAGGCGGCTGACCACGGACGCCATCACGGTGCCCGGCAGCTCGTTGACCAGGTGCAGCACGCCGTCGATGCGGAAGCGCACCTTGCCGCTGTCGCGGCGCGGCTCGAGGTGGATGTCGCTCGCGCGCTGCTCGAACGCGTACTGCAGCAGCCAGTCCACGATGCGCACCACGTGGCGGTGGTCGGGGTCCACCTCGTCGACCTCGCCCAGGTCCACGAGCTGCTCGAAGCGCGTCACGCCGCTGTCCGCGTCGCCGCGGGCGGGCTCGCCCTGGGCGCCCCGGATGGAGCCGCCGATCGCGAAGAACTCGGACAGGTAGCGCCGGATCGCGGCCGGGTTCGCGACGACCCGCTTGAACTCCAGCCCCAGGGTGCGCCCCAGCTCCGATTCCCATTCCCGCACCCAGGGCTCGGCGGTGGCCACCGTCACCCGGTTGCCCGCCACCGCGACCGGCAGGATGTTGAAGCGGCTGGCATAGGAGCGCTTCATCACGGACGTCACCCGTGCGACGTCGATCTTCAGCGGGTCGATGCGCAGGTAGGGGAGGTGGGCGCGCCGGGCGAGCCAGCGCGCGAGCCGTTCCAGGTCCAGGGCCGCGCCGTGCTCGCGGGCCGAGTTCATGTGCTGCCCGGCGATGATCTCCAGCGGGTGCTCGGCGCCGCTCTCGGGGAGGGACGAGAGCAGGCGCGCCTGGGCGTGGTCGATGAGACCGTCCTTCGCGAGACCCTGGACCACCTCGTCGAGGGTCACGCGGTGCTCGGCTGCGCTGGACTCGGCGACGTTGGGCACTCGGACAGCCTGCGCGGCAGCGGGCGCCCGAATATAGCAGCGGTGACCCGGGTGCACGGAGGCCCCGCAAGCGGCGGCAGCCGGCGTTGTGCGCGCCGTCATGATCCCGGAGCAGGGGCGGGGGCCGCCCCGGTGTCCGTGGTACAGTCCGCCGATTCCGTCGAGGATCCCCACGCATGAACCCGCTCCGCGCCTTCGCCGCCGCAAGCCTGCTCGCCTGCCTCACGGCGGCGAGCGCCCAGGACGCCGCTCCCGCCCCGAACGTCCCGCCCGCGGTGTCCGCCGCGGTCGAGAGCGTGATGCCGGGCGTCACGCCCTCGTGGATCAAGCCGGCGCCCCTGGACGGGATGTGGGAGGTGGCCTACGGGCCGCACATCTTCTACTTCTCGGGCGACGGCCAGTACGTGGTGCGCGGTGACATCCTGGCGGTCGAGGGGCGCGAGAACCTGACCCGGCCGGCGCGCAACAAGGCGCGCCTGGACGCGGTGGAGAGCCTCGGCGAATCGACGATGATCGTGTTCGAGCCGGAGAAGCCCACGCACACGGTCACGGTGTTCACCGACGTGGACTGCGGCTACTGCGCGAAGCTGCACAGCGAGATGCAGAGCTACCTGGATGCCGGCATCCGGGTGCGCTACCTCGCGTTCCCGCGCGCCGGCATCGGCTCCGAGTCCTACGAGCGCATCGTCTCGGTGTGGTGCGCCGAGGATCAGCGCCAGGCGATGACGGACGCGAAGGCCGGGCGCGACGTGCCGCGCAACCTGTGTCCGAACCCGGTCAGCACGCACTACGAGATGGGGCAGCTGGTCGGCGTGCGCGGCACGCCGACGATCGTGCTGGACTCCGGCGACGTGGTGCCCGGCTACCTGCCGGCGCCGCGGCTGCTGCAAGCCCTGGAGCAGGGCGGCGCGGGCTGACCGACGGCGCCGGCCGATTGCAGCGAGGGACGTGTGCGCGTCGTCATCAGCCTGCTGCTGCTGATCCTCGTGACCGGCTGGGCCGCGTTCGAGCTGCGCGAGCGCCAGCCCGGCGTGTCCCAGGCGCTGCTCGGCTTCAGCATCCTGTTCGCGATCCTGCTGGCCGGCGCGTTCTTCAACCTTCTCTAGTGTCCCGTCCCACAAACACATTGCGTTTCTCGCCGGCCCCCGCACCGCGT
>CBDUCN010000459.1:0-3163 GCA_965365655.1 uncultured Gammaproteobacteria bacterium
CCATCGACTTCCCCGAACTCCTTCGCCGGCACGGCCTGCAGGTCACCGCGCAGCGCCTCGCCGTGCTGCGTGCGATCGCCGACCGTCCGCACGGCACCGCCGACGACGTGGCCGGGGCGGTACGCACCGAGATCGGCGCGATCTCGCGCCAGGCGGTGTACGACGCCCTCGGCGTGCTGGTCGACAAGGGCCTGCTACGGCGCATCCAGCCCGCCGGGTCACCCGCCCTGTACGAGCAGCGCGTCGGCGACAACCACCATCACCTCGTCTGCCGCACCTGCGGCCGGGTCGTCGACGTCGACTGCGCCGTCGGCGCCGCGCCGTGCCTGGACGCCGCCGACGCGTCCGGCTTCGTGATCGACGAGGCCGAGATCATCTTCTGGGGCCAGTGCCCCGGCTGCCGGGCCGCGGCAGGCCCCGCCTGAACACGCGGGCACACACCGCGCCCTCACACGACACGAGCAGACAAGGAAAGCGAATGAGCAACGAAGCCCACGGCACGACCGTCACCAGCGACGAGCCCTCGGCGGCGAGGTGCCCGGTGATGCACACTGCGCACCAGGCGGTCGGCATCACGGCGAACCAGCACTGGTGGCCGAATCAGCTGAACCTGCGGGTCCTGCGCCAGAACCATCCCGGCGCCGACCCGATGGGCGAGGACTTCGACTACGCCGCGGAGTTCGCGACGCTCGACTTCGACGCGCTGGCGAAGGACGTCGACGCGCTGATGACCGACTCGCAGGACTGGTGGCCCGCCGACTACGGCCACTACGGTCCGTTCTTCATCCGCATGTCGTGGCACGCCGCGGGCACCTACCGGGTCGCGGACGGGCGCGGCGGCGGCGGCTCCGGCGCACAGCGCTTCGCGCCGCTGAACAGCTGGCCCGACAACGCGAACCTCGACAAGGCGCGCCGCCTGCTGTGGCCGATCAAGCGCAAGTACGGGCGCAGGATCTCGTGGGCCGACCTGCTGCTGTTCGCCGGCAACCGCGCGATGGAGACGATGGGCTTCAAGACCTTCGGCTTCGCCGGCGGCCGCGAGGACATCTGGGCGCCCGAGGAGGACGTGTACTGGGGGCCCGAGACCACGTGGCTGGGCGACGAGCGCTACAGCGGCGACCGCGAGCTGGCGAACCCGCTCGGCGCCGTGCAGATGGGGCTGATCTACGTGAACCCGGAGGGCCCGAACGGCAAGCCGGACCCGATGGCGGCGGCGCGCGACATCCGCGAGACCTTCGGCCGGATGGCGATGAACGACGAGGAGACCGTCGCGCTCGTCGCCGGCGGCCACACCTTCGGCAAGTGTCACGGCGCGGCCGATGCCGATCGCCACGTCGGCCCCGAGCCCGAGGGCGCGGGCCTCGCCGAGCAGGGCTTCGGCTGGAGCAGCAGCTTCGGCAGCGGCAAGGGCGGCGACACGATCACCAGCGGGCTCGAGGGCGCCTGGACCAACGACCCGATCCGCTGGGACAACGGCTACTTCGACAACCTGTTCGGCTACGAGTGGGAGCTGACGAAGAGCCCGGCCGGCGCGCACCAGTGGGCGCCGAAGAACGGGCAGGCGAAGGACGCGGTGCCGCACGCGCACGACCCGTCGAAGCGCGTCGCGCCGATGATGGCGACGACCGACATCGCGCTGATCACCGATCCGGCCTACAGGAAGATCTCGAAGCGATTCCACGAGAATCCGGACGAGCTCGCCGACGCGTTCGCCCGCGCGTGGTTCAAGCTGCTGCACCGGGACATGGGGCCGGTCTCGCGCTACCTCGGACCGTGGGTTCCCGACGAGCAGCTGTCGTGGCAGGACCCGGTTCCCGCCGTCGACCACGAGCTGATCGATGACGGCGACATCGCCGCGCTGAAGCAGAGCATCCTCGCGTCCGGCCTGTCGATCGCGCAGCTCGTCTCCACCGCGTGGGCGTCGGCCTCGACCTACCGTGACACCGACAAGCGCGGCGGCGCGAACGGCGCGCGGATCCGCCTCGCCCCGCAGGCGGGGTGGGACGTCAACGTGACGTCCGGAGTCGCGCAGGTCGTGCAGACCCTCGAGGGTGTACAGCGCGCGTTCAACGACGCGCAGAGCAGCGGCAAGAAGGTCTCGCTCGCGGACCTGATCGTGCTCGGTGGCTGCGCGGCCGTCGAGGCGGCCGCGAAGCGTGCGGGTCACGACGTGCAGATCCCGTTCACGCCGGGGCGCACCGACGCGTCGCAGGAGCAGACCGACGCCGACTCGTTCGCGCCGCTCGAGCCGACGGCCGATGGCTTCCGCAACTACCTGCAGAAGGGCCACGCGATCCCCGCGGAGCATCTGCTGGTGGACAAGGCGTTCATGCTGAAGCTGTCGGCGCCCGAGATGACCGCGCTGCTCGGCGGCATGCGCGTGCTGAACGCGAACGCCGGCCAGTCGAAGCACGGCGTGTTCACCGACCGGCCGGAGACGCTGAGCAACGACTTCTTCGTGAACCTGCTCGACATCTCGACCGCGTGGACGGCGACGTCCGGGGACGAGGCGACGTTCGAGGGGCGCGATCGCGACACCGGGAAGCCGCGCTGGACCGGCACTCGCGTCGACCTCGTGTTCGGTTCGAACTCCGAGCTGCGGGCGCTCGCCGAGGTCTACGCGAGCGACGACGCGGAGGCGAAGTTCGTGCACGACTTCGTCGCCGCGTGGGACAAGGTCATGAACCTCGATCGCTTCGACATCGCCTGAGCGGCGCCGCGAGGATCCGGAGAACGGGCAGCGGCGCTGCGGCGCCGCTGCCGTTGTACGCGCGGGCGTGACGCCGGCCGCGACCCTGACCGTCTGCACTGGCAGGAATGTGTCATTAAACAGCGCGTTGTCGTCTCGCTGCGCACAAGACGCGGTCTCGCACCGGAGCCGCCCGCCGAAGCTCCGGCGCACGTCACGGATGCCGCCACGATCGCGTGCCGGACGCGCACCGGCGAAGAAACCCGCTCTTCGCGAGCCCGCCAGACTACCCTCGAGGAATCTCGCCGATGAAGCCAGTCCATCTCATGCGCCTCGCCGGCGCCGCGCTCGCCGTCGCGCTGACGGCAGGCTGTGAATCGGTGGCATACGAGCAGGCCTACGGGGAGACGCCGGTGGGCCAGGCGCAGGTGCGCACGCTCCCGGCCGCGCGCTGGATCGAGGTGCGCGGCGACG
>CBDUCN010000460.1:0-3142 GCA_965365655.1 uncultured Gammaproteobacteria bacterium
TCGTCACGTGGTGGATGTCGCGCATCAGGCTCGACTGGTTGCGGATCTCGCGCGGCCCGTGGCGTGCGCCGGTGCGGTTGGTGACGCCGGTGTCGAAGGGCACGCCGACAAGCGCGATGTCGACGTCGTCGAGGCGCTGCGCGAGCGGCGTGCGCATGAAGGTGGGCACCTCGGTGTAGCGCAGCGCGCGCCTCGGCTCGTAGTCCTCGCCGGTGACCGGCTGGCGCCGCCGGTAGTACTCGCTCATGGTCGCTGCTCCTCGTGTGTGCCGGCGGCGAGCCGCACGAACGCCCGCGGGCTTCGTGCCCGCGGGCCTTCGCGATCGCGCGCCGGCGCCGGAGCTCAGGCCGGGGCGTCCGCCAGCATTCGGGAGATGAAGGCCTGCGCGGGCTCCGGCACGTCCAGGAAGCGCACGCCGTGCAGCCACGCCGGCTCGCCGTCGGGGCGGTTCTCGCCGAGGATGTAGCGTACCTCGCACGCGCACTCCACCCACTCGTGATTGCCATCGGCGGGGCGCATGCTCAGCGCCGCGCGCTCCATCACGCCGGCGATGGGCTCCTCGGCACGCAGCGCCGCGCCGCCGAGGTTGAGGTTCATGATCTGGATGGAGGGCGCCTGATCTCCGCAGCGGAAGACCGCGTCGATGCGGCCCGCGACGTCCACCCGGCTCTCGTTGCGCTGTGCTTCGGCCATGCTGTCCTCCGACGTACCGGATTCCCGCGCACCCGCGCGGAGCGTCATCCTGCCCTAGCCTAGATGCGTCCGACGCGGGTGTCGGTGCGATCCGGCACCGAGCGCGGCGGGTGCGGCGGGATGCTGCGCCCGGGATAGAGCAAGAATCGTGCGCGCACGATCCGATCCATTCGATTCAACGGCTTGCAACGCACTTCCCGGCACTGCCGCGCCGGCGGTGTAAAGAAATCCGACACGACCGCCGCTGCTATTCTTCGCGCCGGGCCCGTGCGCCGACCCCGGACCGATGGACTTCGATCGCCACTACCCGTTTTCCTACGCCACCGTCGAGACGCTGACGCCGTGGCTGCGCCGCGTGGTCGCGCGGAACCCGAGCCCGTTCACGTTCCACGGCACCGGCACCTTCATCGTGGGCCGCGGCAGCGTCGCGATCGTCGACCCCGGGCCCGATCTCCCGGAGCACGTGGACGCGCTGCTCGACGCGGTGCGCGACGAGACGGTGACGCACCTGCTGGTCACCCACACCCACCGCGACCACTCGCCGGCCTGCGCCGCGGTGAAGGCCGCGACCGGCGCGCCCACCTACGCGTACGGCCCGCACGGCGCCGGCAAGATCGAGCGCGGCGTGCAGGTGGAGGAGGGCGGCGACATGGACTTCCGCCCGGACGTGCGGGTGCGCGACGGCGACGTGATCGAGGGCGACGGCTTCGCGTTCGAGTGCGTGTACACGCCGGGGCACACGTCGAACCACGTCTGCTACGCGCTGCGCGAGCGCCGCGCGCTGTTCAGCGGCGACCACGTGATGGGCTGGAACACGACCATCATCTCGCCGCCCGACGGCGACATGGGCGACTACCTCGCGAGCCTCGAGCGGCTGCTCGCGCGCGACGACGCCGAGTACTGGCCGACGCACGGCCCGTGCATCCGCGATCCGAAGCCCTACGTGCGCGACCTGATCGCGCACCGGCGCAACCGTGAGCGCCAGGTGCACGCGTGCCTGGAGGCCGGCGTGCACACCGTCGCGGAGATGGTGCCGATCATGTACTGCGATCTGCCCGAGCGCATGTTCCCCGCGGCGGCGCGCTCGGTGTTCGCGACGGTGATCCACCTCGTCGAGCGCGGCGAGGTGGCCCACGACGGCCCGCTCACGGTGGACGCGCGGTTCCGCATCGCCTGAGATCTCGCGGGCCTCGCGAGGCGGGCAGGCAGGTGTCCCGCGGCGGCGGGCCGGGATTCACGGGCGGCGATCGGTGGTGCGCCGCCCCCGCGGGTGCCCGCGGGCCGCTCGGGCGCCCGCGCGCCTACGCGCCCCGGCACGCCGCACACAGATCGCCGCGGACCGCTTCGCCGTGGCGGGCGTGCGCCGGCGCTCGTAGCGTGCGCGCCGTCATGGCCACGGGGGCGCAGCGGTGCCCGAGGGACCCGAGATCCGAATCGCCGCCGACCGCGTCGCGAAGGTGCTGGTCGGGCGGCGTGTGGAGGCGGTGGAATTCGCGCTGCCGCGGCTCGCGCCGTTCCGCCGGCGCGTGGAGGGCGCGGCCGTGAACGCGGTGGACACCCGCGGCAAGGCGATGCTCACCCGCTTCGACAACGGCCTCACGCTGTACTCGCACAACCAGCTCTATGGGCGCTGGTACGTTCGCCCGCGCGGCGAGCGCCCGCGCACCGGGCGCAGCCTGCGTGTCGCGCTGCACACGGCCGAGCACAGCGCGCTGCTCTACAGCGCCAGCGAGATCGCGGTGCTGGATGCCGAAGGCCTCGCGTCGCATCCGTTCCTGGCCCGGCTCGGGCCCGACATCCTGGATCCGTCGCTGACGTGGCAGGCCCTGGCCTCGCGTCTCGCCGCGCCGGCGTTCAGCGGCCGCGCGCTGGCCAGCCTGTACCTGGACCAGGGCTTCCTGGCCGGTGTCGGCAACTACCTGCGCTCCGAGATCCTGTACTTCGCGGGCGTGCATCCGTCGCGGCGGCCGCGGGACCTCAGCCGCGCCGAGCGCGCGCGCGTCGCGCGCCAGACCCTCGCGGTCGCGAGGCGTTCCTACGCGACCCGCGGCATCACCAACCCCCCGGCGCGGGTGCGCGCGCGCAAGGCCGCGGGCGATCGGGGCCGCGCGGCACACCGCTTCGCCGTGTTCGCGCGCGACGGCCGGCCCTGCGACGCCTGCGGCAGCGTCGTCGAGCGTTCGGTCGCGGGGTCGCGGCGAATCTACGTGTGCCCCGGCTGCCAGGTCTGAGCGCCGCTCAGCTCCTGCCGTGCCGGTCCGGGCTCGAGAGACAAGCCGCCGCAACGCGCCGGGCCCTGCGAATCGCCGCCCGGCGGCGAGGCGCCGGCCCGGCGCCACTGGCCGTCCGCGTGGCCGCAGCGGGCGCGTGGCCCGCCGCGAGCCGGTCGCCGCCGGCGCGGCCTGCCGCGACGTCCGCTCGCGCGGCGCGGTCGCCGTTGACCGCCGTG
>CBDUCN010000461.1:0-3128 GCA_965365655.1 uncultured Gammaproteobacteria bacterium
TCGACGGGGCGCACGTAACCCGCGCGCACCGCCGGCGCCCGCGCAGCCATCAGGCCGCCGCCTCGCGCACCCGCGCGTCGCGGCCGCGGCCGTAGGTGTAGTGCGCGGCGCACGCGCCCTCCGCCGAGACCATGCACGGCCCCACCGGCGTCTCCGGCGTGCACACGGTGCCGAACAGCTTGCACTGCGTCGGCTCGGTGACGCCGCGCAGCACCGACGCGCATTCGCAGGCCTTGTTGTCCGCCCACGGCAGCTCCGGCACGTCGAACCGGCGCTCGGCGTCGAAGCGCGCGTAGCGCTCCCGGATCCGCAGCGCGCTGTAGGGCACCTGCCCCAGGCCGCGCCACTCGAAGCTGCGCCTGAGCTCGAGGACCTCGGCCATCATCGCCTGCGCCTTCAGGTTGCCGTCGCGCGTCACCGCGCGGGTGAACTCGTTCTCGACCTCCGCGCGCCCCTCGTTGAGCTGGCGCACCAGCATCAGGATGGCCTGCATCACGTCCAGCGGCTCGAAGCCTGCGATCACCACCGGGCGCCGGTACTCGCTCGCGAAGTGCTCGTACGGACGGCTGCCGATCACGGTGCTGACGTGCGCGGGGCCCACGAAGCCGTCGATGCGCACCCCTCCCGTCTCACGCACGTCCGGCGACTCCATGATGCTCTGCATCGCGGCGGGCGTGAGCACGTGGTTGCAGAACACGCTGAAGTTCGCGAGGCCCAGCCGCTCGGCTTCGAGGATCGCGACCGCGGTGGGCGGCGTCGTGGTCTCGAAGCCGATCGCGAAGAACACCACCTGCCGGCTCGGGCACTCGCGCGCGATCGCGAGCGCGTCGGCGCTGGAGTACACCATGCGCACGTCGGCGCCTTCCGCCTTCGCCTTCAGCAGGCTGGCGCCGTTGGAGCCCGGAACGCGCATCATGTCGCCGTACGTGCACAGGATCACGCCCGGTTCGCGTGCGATCGCGACGGCGTTGTCGATGCGCCCCATCGGCAGCACGCAGACCGGGCAGCCCGGGCCGTGCACCATGTGGATGCTCTCGGGCAGCAGGTCCGGCACGCCGTAGCGGTGGATCGCGTGCGTGTGACCGCCGCAGAACTCCATCAGCGCGTAGCGCCGGCCCGGGTCCGCCGCCGTCGCGACGGCATCGGCGATCGCGTCCGCGATCGTGCGCGCGAGGGCCGGGTCCCGGAACTCGTCGATGTACCTCATGCGGGACCTCCCGGCCAGGGGATGCCGGCCTCGTGAGCGACCTGCGCGAACAGCTCCAGCGTGCGGCTCGCCTCCTCGGGGTCGAGGCGGTTCAGCGCGTAGCCGACGTGCACGATCACGTAGTCGTCGATCGCGACGCCGTCGACCAGCGCGAGCGAGATCTGCTTGTGCACGCCGCCGACCTCGACCGTCGCCATGACGCCGTCGATCGCGGTGACGCGCGCGGGAATGGCCAGACACATCAGCTCTCTCCTCCGGCGGCCAGCGCACGCAGACCCAGCCAGGCCTGTCCGAGGCTGATCCCGCCGTCGTTGGGGGGTACACGGCAGGCCTCGTGCACGCGCAGGCCCGCGGCCTCCAGCGCGCGGCGAAGACCGCCGGCCAGGATGCGATTGAGGAAGCAGCCGCCGGCGAGCACGATGTCACGGCACCCGTGCTCGCGGGCGGCGGTGACGGCCCACCGCGCGAGACCCGCCACCAGGGTCGCGTGAAACAACGCCGCGGCCCGCGCCGCATGACCGGCGCCGGCGCCGGCGATCGCGTCGAGCAGCGGCAGGAGGCTCAGCGTGCCGTCCGCGCGGATCTCGAAGCCTCCGGGCAGCGGCGCGACGTCCCCGTGGCGCTCGGCCAGGCTCTCGAGAATCATCGCCGCCTGCCCCTCGTAGTCCATGCGCGGCTTCACCCGCAGCAGCCCGGCGGCGGCGTCGAACAGGCGTCCCGCGCTGCTGCTCGGCGGACAGTTCGTGCCGGCGGCCAGCATGCGCTCGATCACGGGCGCCGCGTCCGGCGGACAGTACGCGGCGACGGCGTCGTCGCGCCCGAGCGCGTGCAGCGCGGCGGCCGCCATGCGCCAGGGCTCGCGCGCGGCCCGGTCGCCGCCCGGCAGCGCGAGGGTCGCGAGGTGGCCGATGCGCGCCGCGCCGGCGTCGCCGACGTGCAGCAGCTCGCCGCCCCACGCGCCGCCGTCGGCGCCGAGCCCGTGACCGTCCAGGGCGAGCCCGATCGCGGGGCCCTGCACGCGGTGCTCCGCCATCACCGCGGCGCAGTGCGCGTGATGATGCTGCACGCCCAGCGTCGCGATGCCCAGCGCGCGCGCGAAATCCGCGCCCAGCCGGGTGCTCGCGTAGTCCGGATGCAGGTCGTGCACCACCAGCCGCGGGCGCACGCCGAGCAGGCGTTCGAGGTGCGCGACGGCCGCCTGCCACGCGTCGCGGACCGCGGCGTTGTCGAGGTCGCCGACGTGCTGCGAGACGAACGCCTCGTCGCCCCGCGTCAGGCACACCGTGCTCTTGTCGTGCGCGCCGCAGGCGAGCACCGGCGGCCCGCCGTGCGCGAGCGCGATCGGGCGCGGCGCGTGGCCGCGCGCGCGGCGCACCAGCGACCCGCCCGCCGGCGTCGCGCGCACCACGCTGTCGTCGCAGCGCGTGCGGATCGCGCGATCGTGGAGCAGGAAGCCCTCCGCGATTCCGTGCAGGCGCTCGAGGGCCTCGGCGTCGTCGCAGACCAGCGGCTCGGCGCACGGGTTCGCGCTGGTGACGACCAGCGCCGGCTCCTGCGGCGCGTGCATCCAGCCCGTGCCCGGCGGGCGGCCCAGGAGCTCGTGGAACAGCAGGTGGTGCAGCGGCGCATACGGCAGCATCACGCCGATCCACGCGAGCTCCGGCGCGACGCCGGGAAAGCGCGCATCGCATCCGGCGCGCTTGCGCAGCAGCACGATCGGCCGCGCGTCCGACTCGAGCAGCGCGCGCTCGTGCTCGCCGCACTCGGCCCACGCGAGCGCCGACGCGGCATTCGCGGCCATCACCGCGAACGGCTTGCCGTCGCGCCGCTTCGCGTCGCGCAGCCGCGACACCGCGCGTGCGTTGCCCGCGTCGCACACGAGGTGGTAGCCGCCGATGCCCTTGATCGCGAGGATCGCGCC
>CBDUCN010000462.1:0-3126 GCA_965365655.1 uncultured Gammaproteobacteria bacterium
CGGAGGTGCGCCACGCGATGCCGCCGGTGAACGACGCACGCGTCGCGTACACGCCCGAGATCGCCATGCCGGACAGGTCGGACTCGGACGCGCCGTTCGCGGCGCCGTCGGTCTGGCCGATGGTCAGCTTGCCCCAGTTGCCCGAGAACCAGACGTTGGCCTGGCGCAGGTTGTTGGTGTTCTGGTTGCCGTCGTTCTGGGCGTTGGTGCCCTGGCCGCCGGACGGGTTGGACTGGGTCTGCAGCTCCCAGTAGAAGCCGGCCTTCATGCCGCTGCCGAGGTCCTCGCTGCCGCGCAGGCGGAAGCGGGTGCCGGACGCGCTGTTGTCCATGTGGCGCACGTCGGAGTCGTTGCCGTCGTCCATGAAGACGATGGCGCGGTTGACCTGGCCGGACAGCTTGTACTTGACCGCCTGGGCGGCCGTGGGCAGCGCCATCGCACCGGCGATCGCTACCGAGAGAAGGGTCTTGTTCATGGGTCCCCTGAGATTTCGAGTGGAAGTGGGACCCGGATTGTGGGAACCGACCGGGGGGGCGAAATTGATCTGGATCAGTTTGGAAACCGGATCTGTGGCGCGAAAACGTCACACTGTCTCCCGATGACACGGTGTTGTGTTCTGGAAACAGTCCCGGCTCGCGGTCACGCGCGGCCGGCGGCGGTCCTCCGGGCGGCCTTCAGCTTCTCCACCAGCCCGTGCTCGCGGTGCTCGTGGGCGTGCAGGGCGCCCGCGAGGGCGGCCACGTCCTCCAGCAGCCCGGGCCACTCGCGGGGCGAGATCGCGCGCGAGCGCTCCACCAGCGCCCGCGCCGCGGACAGCAGGCTGCAGTGCTCGCGCACCAGCACCCTGAGATCGTCGTGGTAGGCCGGCTCGCAGAAGCCCATGGCCTCGTACAGGCCGCCGGGGAACTGCTCGTGCGCGAAGTGGTCGACGAGCCGGTCGTGCAGGGTCTTCAGCAGCCCCGGCAGCTCGCGGGCACTGCACCCGGCCTCGAGGCGCTGCACCAGACCCATGATCTCACGGTGCTCCTCCGCGAGCTCGGCGTGGATCTCATCGAGGGAGCGGGCGCGCACCATGATCTGAGCACTCGGGCGGGGGCGAGAGGCGGACCGGCGGAGATCACCTTGCATCCATGATAGTCGAGCCCGTCACCGCCGCGCGCGCGTCCCGGATCACCACTCGAGCTCGCACGCCCGCCACAGGTACCAGCTCGCGACCGACCGGTACGGCCGCCAGCGTTCCCCGGCAGCGGCGAGGGCCGCGGCGTCGGGCAGATCCCCGTGGCCGCGGTGGAGCATGAAGCCCTTGCGCACGCCCAGGTCCGCGACCGGCAGCACGTCCGGGCGGCCGAGGCTGAAGATCAGCAGCATCTCCACCGTCCAGCGCCCGATGCCGCGGATCGCGACGAGGCGCTCGATGATCGCCTCGTCGTCCATGCGCTCCAGCGCGCGGCGCTGCGGCACCACGCCGGCCACCGCCTTCTCGGCGAGGTCGCGCGCCGAAGCCACCTTGGAGCGCGACAGCCCCGCGGCGCGCAGCGCGTCGTCGTCCAGCGCGAGCAGGCGGCGCGCGGTGGGGCGCCGCCCGGGGAACAGTGCCTTCACGCGGCGGTCGATGCTGCCCGCGGCGAGGCCCGACAGCTGCTGGTAGACGATCGCGCGCAGCAGCGCCTGGAACGGCGTGAGGTGGGCGCGGCTCTTCAGCGCGTACGGGCCGACGCGGCGGATCAGGCGGGCCAGCTCGGGGTCGGCGCGGCGCAGGTGGCGCAGCGCCGCCGCCGGGTCGTAACGATAGACGGTGCGCTGCCCGTGGCTGCCGAAGCCGGCGTCGCCGCGCCGGCTCATCGCTCGCGCGCCGCGACGCCGGTGCCGCGCGCGAACGCGCGGGCCGCGCCCGGCATGCTGGCGCGCGTCGCGTGCTGGCAGGCCCCGGAGAACACGCGGCCATGATATAGGATGGTGCGATGCCCGTTGCGACGGGCGGCTGCGACGGGAGAGCCCATGCCGGAGAACGCCACCGAGCCGTTCCGCGCGTACCGCGTGCACCGCGAGGACGGCGTCGTGCGCGGGCGCGTGGAGACGCTTCGCGTCGACGACCTCGACGACGGCGACGTCGTCGTCCGCGCGTGCTGGTCCGACGTCAACTACAAGGACGCGCTGGCCGCGACCGGCAAGGGCCGGATCATGCGCCGCTTCCCGATGATCGGCGGCATCGACGTCGCCGGCCGCGTGCTCGAGTCCGCCGACGAGCGCTACCGCGGCGGCGATCCGGTGCTGATCACCGGCTTCGGCCTCAGCGAGGATCACGACGGCGGCTACTCCGAGATCGTGCGCGTGCCGGCGGACTGGCTGGTGCCGCTGCCCGACGGGCTCACGCTGCGCGAGTCGATGGCGCTGGGCACCGCGGGATTCACCGCCGGGCTCGCGATCGACGCGATGCAGCACAACATGCAGACGCCCGACAGGGGCCCGATCCTGGTCAACGGCGCGACCGGCGGCGTCGGCGGCTTCGCGATCGACATGCTGAGCGCCGCCGGCTACGACGTGGTCGCGTTCACCGGCAAGCGCGAGCAGGAGGCGTACCTGCGCGAGCTGGGCGCGGGCGAGGTGCTGCTGCGCGGCGAGACCGAGCTCGGTACGAAGCCGCTGGAAGCCGCGCGTTTTGCCGGCGCGGTGGACAACGTCGGCGGCGAGGAGCTTGCGTGGCTCACTCGCAGCGTCGGGCCCGGCGGCAACATCGCGAGCATCGGCCTCGCCGGCGGCGTCGAGCTGCACACCACCGTGATGCCGTTCATCCTGCGCGGCGTGAACCTGCTCGGCATCAACTCGATCTTCGTCGAGTACGAGCGCCGGGTGCGCGTGTGGAACCGGCTGGCGCACGATCTGAAACCGCGCCACCTCGCGCGCGCGGTCACGCGCACCGTCGACCTCGACGGGCTGGACGCGGTGTTCCCCGGGTTCATCGACGGCAAGGTCACCGGGCGCACGCTGGTGCGCCTCGGCACCGGGGACGACGACGGGTGAGCGCGTCGTTCTCGCCGGTGCTGTCGCCGGGCGAGGCCGCCGTGCGCGAGGGCGCGCTGGTCGTGGACCTGCGCAAGCCGGAGGCCTTCGCGGTGGGCCACGTGC
>CBDUCN010000463.1:0-3115 GCA_965365655.1 uncultured Gammaproteobacteria bacterium
TTCGGCGCCGGGTTCTTCGCCTCGGCCGGCGGGCGCTGACCCACCTCGGCCCGCGGGTCAGGCTGCGGCGCCTGGCCGTTCATCACGGCATCCAGCTCCAGGCTGACGCGCGGCAGCCCGTCGCCGCTGAGCTCGGCGATCTCCTTCTCGACGGCGCGGCGCACGCGATCGAGGTGCCACTCGGCACCGTCGTAGCGCGAGAGCAGGGCGGTGAAGACCTGCTCGAACTCCTCCCGCGTGCCGAGCTCGCGTACCACCCACAGCCGGTGAGCAGCGCGATCGAGCTTGCGGATGCGCTGGATCTGCGGCTGGCCCATGCCCGCGCGCAGGGCCTCGGGGATGGCGGGCAGCAACGTGTCGACCGCGTAGTCGATGCGCGACAGCATGCTCCGCTCGAGGCGGTAGCCGCGTTCGCGCAGGGCCGCGGCGAGCCGCTCCTGGGTGAGGACCTCACCCGTCTCCGACTCGATCAGCGCCTTCAGCCTGCGCACGGCGCGTGCCTTGTCGATGAAACAGAGCTCCCCGCGGGTGTCGTTCTCGATCAGGTGAGCGGTCAGCACCTCGGACTCGGACGTCCAGGGCTCGAACAGGCAGTGAACCTGTTCGTAGCGTGGATCGCCGGTCGTCGCGTGAAGCTCCTTGAGGACGGCGAGGCGCGTGTTGCCGCCGGCCTTGACGACGTAGCGGCCGGCGTCAGGGCGGCGCGTGACGACGAGGGGCTGTTGCAGTCCCTGCTGGCGGATCGATTCCCGGATGTCGTCGTAGAGCGGATTGCGCTCGGTGCGCGGGTTGTCCTCGTAGAACTCGATCTGATCGATGCCGAGCAGCATCGGCGTACGGCCGAGCGGCTGCGCGGGTGCGAGCGGTGCCGTCTCGCCGAAGTGACCTTCGGTGAGCATGGACTTGAGCTCGTCGTCGCTCGGTCGGCGGCGGCTCATCGGACGTGCGCTCGCACGGGAGCGCCGAGGCGTAGCGGATCGATGGCCGTTTCCGGCAGCAGCTCGCGCAGCAGCGCGAGCATGGCGTCGCGTGCGCTCGGCGTCGGGCCCGTGCGCACCGGCTCCCACCGGTGCACGGGCGCGCGTGCGGTGGCCGCCTCGCGGTACGCGACCGTGGCCGGGATTGCCGATTCGAGGATGGTGATCGCGCCGTCGCCGGGCACGTGGGTCTCGCGCCGCAGCTCGCGGCAGATGCGGCGTGCGTCGACGGTGCGATCGACGCGGTAGATCAGGCCGCGCAGCGGCGCCACCGGCGCGCCGAGCAGGCCCATCGGGCGCAGGCGCTCGAGCATCTTCAGCGTGCCGCGCGCGAACTCGCGGGCCGACAGGATCTCCGGGGGGATCGGGGACACCAGCAGGTCGGCGGCGAGAACGGCGGCATCCTGGAGCGGGCCGATCGCGCCCTGGGTGTCGACGATCGCGAAATCGTGATCGGTCCCGGACTCTCGCAGCGCGTGGCGCAGGCGCGTGCGGCCGTCGGGCGTGTGCAGGATCCAGCTCGGCAGCTTGCCTTCCGGATCGTCCGAGACGACCAGGTCGAGCCGCTCGATGGCGGTACGGCTGATGCTCCCGGCGAGACTTCCCGTCGTCAGCAGTGAGCTAAGGCCACGGTCCGCGAGCTCGGTGAGGGCGTAGTAGCTCGAGAGCGTCGGCTGGACGTCGGCGTCGACCAGCAGCACCCGGTAGCCGAGATCGGCCAGGAGCCCGCCGAGATTGGCGGTGAGGGTGGTCTTGCCGACACCCCCCTTCGTGCTCGTGACGGTGAGGATCAACATCGCTGCGGCGCTCTGCCGGCCTTCGCCTTGCCCCGTCGTCCCGGCGCGTCCGGCCCGGCGACGGGGAGGCGGGGGAGGCTCAGACGAGCGGACGCGCGCCCAGCGACGGGATTCGCCGCGCGGCCGGATCGCGGCCATCGCGCGCGGCGTCGGCGCAGCCGTCGATGAGGTCGGCGACCCGGCGCGCCTCGAAGTACATCCGCCGGCCCAGGCGCCGTCGCGTCGCGGCCAGCTGCACGGCCATCGGCTGGCGGCGGCGCGACAGGCTGACGCGCAGACCCGCAGGCGTCGTGTGCATGACCTCCGCGACGTGCTGCAGCGTCAGCAGAGGACCGTAGTTCGCCAGCAGGTACTCGTAAGTGGACGTGTTCGAATCGGTCACGGTCTGTACTCGGTCGTTCGCTTCTGACGCGGAAATGCTATGGCCGGTGTGCCCGCGAGTCGGGAGCGAACGGTGACTGGACGGGGTGTGGTTTTCCGTTGCGGCTGGCGAGCCCTCGGGTGCACGGGTGCGCTCGCCGGCAGCCGCTTCCCCGTCCGCGCGGCCCGCGGTGCGACGCGCCCGCGGAACGGCGTTGCCGGGGCACGGGTTCTTCGACCCGGTCCCGCCCTGCGCCACGTGCTCCTTCATGGCCCGACCCGGGCCTGGGGCTGCGAACCGGGCGGCTGCAGCGCCCGCGGGTGCCAGAAGATCTCGGGGTGGCGCACGAGGCTCTCCCTCGGGACGGGGCGCAGGCGACCGCCACTCGCCGAGGCCACCTCGCGAGTGCGCTCCTCGAGGCGCACGGCCATGAGGGCACTCGCGAAGCGATGCTTGCCCGCGAGCTGGTAGAGGTAGGCAACCGATCCGTGGCACGCGGCCGCAACCGCGGCTCGCTCCTGCCGGCTGGCCGCCCGCAAGAATTCCCTGAGCTTCATGATGCGAAACTTTAGCTAGGAGCGAATTTCCTTGCAAGAGTACTTTCGCATATTTATCATCCTGCTAAATCTCGAGGTGGCCGAGTGACCAAGCGACAACGCGACGAAGTCCGATTGCGCAACCTGGAGCTGCTCGTGGCGGAGGCGGGCTCGGCCGTCAACCTTGCCCGGCGCGCCGGCACCAGCGAGTCCTATCTGAGCCAGGTCCGCAGGGGGCTTCCCACCGCAACGGGCACGGCGCGTGCCGTGGGCGATGCGCTCGCCCTCAAGCTCGAGAAGGCCATGAGCAAACCCAGCGGCTGGATGGACGAGAGCCATCCGGCCTTACGTCCTCCCCACGTCCCCGACCCCCGGACGCGCCCGCGCCGGCCGCCCTACCTCCCGCTGCTCCCCTGGAACCTCGCTCCCGATGGCCGCCGCTCC
>CBDUCN010000464.1:0-3111 GCA_965365655.1 uncultured Gammaproteobacteria bacterium
AGCGAGTGGGCGACGATGTGCAGCAGCGCCAGCGGGAACAGCGCGAGGCCGCACTGCATGGTCATGAAGCCCATCTGGGCGACGGTGGACCACGCGAGCGAGGTCTTGACCGCGGACTGGGCCAGCATGACCAGCCCCCCGAACAGCGCGGTGAACCCGCCGACCATGACCAGCAGCGCGAGCACGCCGGGCGACAGCAGCAGCACGTCGGCAAAGCGCACGAGAAGGAATCCTCCGGCGTTGATGACGCCGGCGTGGAGCAGCGCCGAGACCGGAGTCGGCGTCTCCATCACCTCCGTCAGCCAGCCGTGGGTCGGGAACTGCGCGGACTTCAGCATCGCGGCAACGGCGAGGAGCCCCGCCGCCCACTGCACCCCGTCGGGCGCGATGCCCTCGCGCGCGGCGGCGAGGATCGCGGTGATGTCCGCGGTGCCGTAACCGAACGCGAGCAGCACCGCGGCGCCGATCAGCGCCGCGTCGCCGAGCCGTGCGACGACGAACTTCTTGCGCGCCGCCCGGCGCGCCGCGACGCGATCGCCGTAGAACAGCAGCAGCCGGTGCAGGCACAGGCTGGTCGCGATCCAGGCGAGCACGAGGTGCACGAGGTTGCCGGCCTGCACCAGCAGCAGCACGGCGGCGAGCGTGGCGGCCATCCACCCCAGGAAGGCGCGCTGGCGCGCCTCGCCGTCGAGATAGGCGATGGAGTAGCGCACGACCACCCACCCGACGAACGCGACGAGCACGAGCATGGTCGCGCTGACCGCGTCCAGCCGCACGCTGATCGCGGCGCCGCCGAGACCGACGATCGGCGTCGCCGACGGCCCCTGCACGGCGAGCAGCAGCGCCGACGCGACGGCCGCCGCGAGCGCGAGCAGCGCCGCGGCCTCCACGTGCCGCCCCGCGCGGCGCCCGCGCGCACGCGGCCGGGCCAGCAGGGCCAGCGCCACCATCGTCAGCGTGGCGGGCGCGATCAGCGGTGTCAGGGCGTAGGCCATGGGTGTGTCCGGGGTCCGGCGGAGGACGCAGATGTTGACCGGAGTGGCGGCCTAAGAAAAATTCATTGTTCAGAACCAAGCGTTCTGTTTAAGTGAACGATATGGACGCCCTGAACTACCACCACCTGAGGTACTTCCACACCGTCGCCCACGAGGGCAACCTGACCCGCGCGGCGTCGCGGCTCAACGTGTCCCAGTCGGCGGTCTCCACCCAGATCCGACGCCTCGAGGAGCGCCTGGGCCAGGCGCTGTTCGAGCGGCGGGGGCGGATGCTCCACCTCACCGAGGCCGGGCGCATCGCCCTCGATCATGCGGACGCGATCTTCGAGACGGGCCGCGAGCTGGTCGCCACCCTGCAGCAGCGCGGGCAGCCGCGCCGGGCGCTGCGCATCGGCTCCCTCGCGACGCTGTCGCGGAACTTCCAGCTCGCGTTCCTGCGCCCGGTGCTGGGCCGATCGAACGTCGAGGTGATCCTGCGCTCGGGCAGCGCCGCAGAGCTGTTCGACGCGCTGTCGGCGCTTCACCTCGATCTCGTGTTGACCAACCAGCCGCCGCCCGCCGACGCCCTGACGCCCTTCATCGTCCAGCGCATCGACGAGCAGGCGGTGAGCCTGATCGGCGTGCCCGAGCTCCGGGCGCCCGGCCTGTCGCTCGCCGAGCGCCTCGCGGGCACGCCGCTGGTGCTGCCGACCGCGGCGAGCGCGCTTCGCACCGCGTTCGACGCGCTTGCCGACAGGCTAGGCGTCAGCGTGCAGATCGCCGCCGAGGTCGACGACATGGCGATGATGCGCCTGCTCGCGCGCGAGGGCGTGGGCCTCGCCGTCCTGCCGCCGATCGTGGTTCGCGACGAGCTCACGAGCGGCGATCTGGTGGAGTGCGCGGCGCTGCCGAATCTCACCGAGGCGTTCTACGCGGTCACCGTCGAGCGCCGCTTTCCGAACCCGCTGCTGTCGGAGGTGCTGCGGCCCTGAGCGGCAGGGCAGCTCGCGCAGGGACCCGGTCGACGGCCCCTCGGGCATACCCGTGAGCGGCCGGCAGGTTGCCTGCTTGCTCGTTCAAGCCGGCGCGCTCAGGTCTTCGATGCCGCTGCGAGCCACCGCTGCGTGCGCGGCGGAGAGCGCCCCGGCCTCGGCGAGACCGCGATGAGCATGCCGACCACGACGGCCAGGGCAGCCCCTAGGTGAACCCGGACAGCATCACCGACGTCGCGACGGCCACGTCCGAGCGGTTGCAGCCGCCGATGGTCACCGCCGGTGCGACGTCCTGCGTCGCGCGGCGGGGATCACGCCCGTCGAGCCCTCATCGCGCCACAGCAGGTCCCGCTGTCGTGCGCCCGATCCTCCCGGAACCTGGCGGACATCCCCGGCATTGATCCCGATCAGGCGCCGCGGCGAGTGGGTTCGAAACAATTTCACGAGATCGAAGCGCGCATCGGGGAGCCTGCATGATCGGCACTCGGAATCGTGGACGTCACGCCTCGCGGCGGGTGTGGCGCGCGATGGCAGCCGTCGCGTTTGCCGCGTGGAGCTCCGTGCCGCAGGCACTGGAGTGGAAGGAGGTGACGGCCGAGGAGTCGTGGCTGCGGCTCGAGGCGCCCGGCCTGCGCGACGTGACGCCGCGGCTGCGGCAGGCCCGCAAGGGGTGGATCCACTTCGATCACGGCTACTGGAAACGGCCCGGCGCCGAGTACCCGCGCGCGGAGATCCACCTCCTGCACATCGACGACCTGATCCGCCGCGAGCGCACCTTCGTCGTGAACGAGTCCATCGCCGATCGCACCCGCTCGGTCGCGCCGGGCTGCGCGGTGCTGCTGGCCTCCGGCACCGCACGCAACCGCTTCGACGACGTCGAGTACCAGCGCTACCGGCGCGTCGACGGCGCCGAGTGCATCTACGTTCGCCAGGGGCGGAGCACGTCCTCGGAGAACCTGAGCGTCATCGGCTCCGGCGAGCCGATCGGCGACATGCGCCTGGAGGGCTGGTACTGCACGGCTCCCGCAACTGCGGATCTGGACGTCGTGTTCGCCGGCTTCGTGAACGGCATCGGCGTGAAGGGATTCGCCGAGCCCGAGGTGCCGCACGCCGGCTCGGCGCTGAGGGTGCCGCGGCGCTGAGAC
>CBDUCN010000465.1:0-3104 GCA_965365655.1 uncultured Gammaproteobacteria bacterium
CCGCTGAAGAACCGCGACGGCAGCGACATGCGCACGCCGCGCCGCCCGGTGCTCGCGAGCGACCGGGTGCGCTACCGCGGCGAGGCGCTGGCGCTGGTGGTCGCGGAAACGGCGGCGCTCGCGAAGGACGCCGCGGAGCTGATCGATCTGGAGGTAGAGACGCTGCCGGCGGTCACCGACGCGAGGGCCGCGCTCGCCGACGGCGCGCCCTGCCTGCACGACGACGCTCCGGGCAACCTGTCGCTGGACTGGGAGTACGGCGACCCCGACGGCGTGGAGCGCGCGTTCGCGGGCGCACACCACGTGACCCGCCTGACGCTTCGCAGCAACCGGCTGGTGGTCTCGGCGATGGAGCCGCGCGCCGCGGTGGCGGCCTTCGAGGACGGGCGCTACCTGCTGCACGCGCCCAGCCAGGGCGTGTTCGCGTTCCGCAACGCGCTGTCGGAGAAGATCCTCGGGGTCGCGCGCGAGGACCTGCGCGTGCTGACCCCGGACGTCGGCGGCTCCTTCGGCATGAAGTCGGCGCCGTATCCCGAGTACGTCGCGCTGCTGGTCGCGGCGAAGCGCCTCGGGCGCCCGGTGAAGTGGTGCGACGAGCGCAGCGACAGCTTCCTGTCCGACCAGCACGGGCGCGACAGCTGGGCCGACGCGGAGCTGGCCTTCGACGCGGACGGGCGCATCCTCGCCGGGCGCGTGCAGGTGCACTGCAATCTCGGCGCGTACCTGAGCGCGGTGGGCCCGTCCATGCACACGCGCAACGTGCCGCGCAACTTCCCCGGGCCGTACCGGCTGGCGCTGTTCCACTCGCGAACGCTCGCGGTGTTCACCAACACCACGCCGATCGGCGCGTACCGCGGCGCCGGGCGCCCGGAGGGCGTGTACTACATGGAACGCCTGCTGGAGACCGCGGCGCGCGAGATGGACATGGACCCGCTGGAGCTGCGCAGGCGCAACCTGATCACGCCCGGCGAGCTGCCGTACGCGGCGGTGTCGGAGCTCAGCTACGACAGCGGCGACTTCCCCGCGATCCTGGACGCGGGCGTCGCGCACGCCGACTGGGACGGCTTCGACGCGCGCCGCGAGGCCTCGGCCGCGCGGGGCAGCCTGCGCGGGCGCGGGCTCGCGTGCTACCTCGAGGTGACCGGGCCGCCGGCCACCGAGATGGGCGGCATCCGCTTCCGCGACGACGGCTCCGTGCTGATGGTCTCCGGCTCGCTGAACTACGGGCAGGGACACGCGGTGACCTTCGCGCAGATCGTCGGCGACCGCCTCGGCATCCCGCTCGATCGCCTCGAGCTGCTGCAGGGCGACAGCGACGAGCTGATCGCGGGCGCCGGCACCGGCGGATCGCGCTCGGTGATCTGCGCGGGCAGCGCGCTGCTCAGCGCCGCCGACGCCGTGATCGAGAACGGCCGCCTGCTCGCAGGGCACGTGCTCGAAGCGGCGCCCGCCGACATCGAGTTCGCCGGCGGCGAGTTCCGGGTCGCGGGCACCGACCGCGGCATCGGCATCCTGGAGCTCGCGGCCCGGGCGCGGACCCTCGGCGGCCTCGGCGGCGAGCTGCCGGAATCGCTGGACGCGAACGTCTCCGAGGACACGCCGCCGTCGGCGTTCCCGAACGGCTGCCACGTCGCGGAGGTCGAGATCGACCCCGACACCGGCGTGGTGCGGGTCGTGCGCTACACGGTGGTGGACGACTTCGGAACCCTCATCAACCCGATGCTCGTCGAAGGCCAGGTGCACGGCGGCATCGCGCAGGGCATGGGGCAGGCGCTGCTGGAGGACGCGGTGTACGACGGCGAGGGCCAGCTCGTCGCCGGCTCGTACATGGACTACGCGCTGCCGCGCGCGGACGACCTGCCGCCGTTCGAGTTCGCGTCGCGCCCGGTGCCCGCGGCCACCAACCCGCTCGGCGCGAAGGGATGCGGCGAGGCCGGCACCACCGGCGCGCTGCCGGCGGTGATGAACGCGGTCGTCGACGTGCTGCGCCGCGAGCGCGGCATCGCGCACCTCGACATGCCGGCGACGCCCGAGCGCGTGTGGCGGGCATTGCACGGGCCTGCGCCGGGAGACACGGCATGAAGATCGGGCTGTTCATGACGCCGCAGTGGCGCCCCGGCGACGACCTCGCGCAGGGCTTCCGCAACCTCGTGGAGCAGGCCCGGGCGGCGCACGAGAACGGCTTCGCGTCGCTGTTCGTCGGCCAGCACATGCTCACGGGCCCCGACGTGCAGATGTTCCAGACCGTGCCGCTGATGGCACGCCTGCTGCCCGAGATCCCGGGCATGCAGATCGGTCCCGGCGTGCTGCTGATGTCGATGGTCAACCCGGTGATGACCGCCGAGGAAGGCGCGACGCTCGACTGGATGTCGGACGGGCGCTACGTGCTCGCCGGCGGGCTCGGCTACCGCGACGAGGAGTTCGAGGCGATGGGCACGCGCAAGGCGCACCGCGTGTCGCGCCTCGAGGAGGCCGTCGACGTCGTGAAGCGCCTGTGGACCGAGGATCGCGTCACGTGGCACGGCCGGCACTTCGACGTCTCCGGCGTCGGCGCGAGCGTGCGCCCGAAGCAGCGCCCGCGCCCGCCGATCTGGCTCGGCGGCGACGTCGAGCCCGCGGTGCGCCGCGCGGCGCGCATCGCCGACGCCTGGCTGGGCTCGCCCACCGCGGACCTCGCGCAGCTCGAGCGCCTGCTCGCGGTGTTCGAGGACGAGCGCGCAGCGCACGATCTCGGTCCCGCGGCGCCGTGCCCGATCATGCGCGAGTGCTTCGTCGGCCGCGACGCCGCGCACGCGCGCGAGGTGAGCCGGGGCCCGCTGCTGTGGAAGTACGAGGCCTACGCATCCTGGGGCCACAACGACACGCACGGCGTGCCGCTGTCCGAACGCTTCGAGGAGTTCTCCACCGACCGCTTCCTAACCGGCGACGTGGCCGCCGTGCGCGACGGCGTCGCACGCTACGCCGAGCGCCTGCGCACCGACCACCTGATCCTGCGCGCGTGCTGGCCGGGGCTCGCGCACTCCGAGACGATCGCGAACATCGAGCGCATCGGCAAGGTGATCGCCGCGTCGTGAACGCCGCGGCCGCCGCGCGCGGCCGCTGAC
>CBDUCN010000466.1:0-3060 GCA_965365655.1 uncultured Gammaproteobacteria bacterium
CATGCTCGATCTGATCGTCCGCAACGCGCGGCTGCCGCGAACGCAGCGCACCGTGGACATCGCGGTGCGCGACGGGCGCATCGTCGACGTCGCGGCCACGGTGACCGGCGACGCCGCCGAGACGCTCGACGCCGGCGGCCGGCTCGTGACCCCGCCCTTCGTGGACAGCCACTTCCACATGGACTCCACGCTCAGCGTGGGCCGCCCGCGCATGAACGAGAGCGGCACCCTGCTCGAGGGGATCCGGCTGTGGGGCGAGCTCAAGCCGACGCTGGACGCCGACGACTTCAAGGCCCGTGCGCGGCGGCTGTGCCGCTGGTCCATCGCCCGCGGCACGCTCGCGATCCGCAGCCACGTGGACGTCTCCGATCCGCGCCTGCTCGCGGTGGACGCGCTGCTGGAGGTGCGCGAGGAGATGAAGCCGTGGCTGGACCTGCAGCTCGTGGCCTTTCCGCAGGACGGCGTGCTGCGCTCGCCCGGCGCGCGCGAGAACCTGCTCAACGCGCTGGACCGCGGCGTCGACGTGGTCGGCGGCATCCCGCACTTCGAGCGCACGATGGCCGACGGCGCCGAGTCGGTGCGCATCCTGTGCACGATCGCCGCGGAACGGGGGCTCGCGGTGGACATGCACTGCGACGAGAGCGACGACCCGCTGTCGCGCCACGTCGAGACGCTGGCCTTCGAGACGCAGCGCCTCGGGCTGCACGAGCGGGTGACGGGCTCGCACCTCACGTCGATGCACTCGATGGACAACTACTACGTCAGCAAGCTGATGCCGCTGATGCACGAGGCGCGGCTGAACGTCGTCGCGAACCCGCTGATCAACATCGCGATCCAGGGGCGCCACGACACGTACCCGAAGCGCCGCGGCATGACGCGGGTCAAGGAGCTGATGGCGCACGGGATCAACGTCGCCTTCGGCCACGACTGCGTGATGGACCCGTGGTACGCGCTCGGCAGCCACGACATGCTGGAGGTCGCGCACATGGGCCTGCACGTGGCCCAGATGACGGGCCGCGACGAGATGCGCGCGTGCTTCGACGCGGTGACCGTGAACGGCGCGAAGACGCTGGAGCTCGACGGCTACGGCATCGCCCCGGGCTGCCGCGCGGACCTCGTGGTGCTGCAGTGCCGCGACGAGGTGGAGGCGCTCAGGCTGGACCCCGCACGGCTGTTCGTCGTGCGCGGCGGGCGGGTGATCGCACGCACGCCGCCGGTGGTGCCGCGGCTCTCGCTGGACGGAGAGGAAGACGTGGATCTCGACTTCGACGGAGGAACGCGGTGACGCGGGGGCGGCCGGCCGGGCCCCCGTCGGCGCCGGCCGTCTTCCGGGTGCCGGCCGGGACACGTGCTGCCCCCGCGGCCCCGGCCCTCATGCATCCGGCGACGGCGCCCGACGCTTCCACAGCCCCTGCGAGCCGATGCGCAGCGCGCGGTTGAACCGGCTGGACGCGTTCTCCCACGCGATCACCGCGGTCAGCTCGATAGTGGCCTCCTCGCCGAAGTGCTCGCGCACGCGCGCGAACAGCTCGTCCGACACGTCCTCGCCGGACAGGGTCATCGCGTCGGCGTAGGCCAGCGCCGCGCGCTCCGAGTCGTCGAACAGCGCGCTCGCCGCGTGGTCGTCCAGCGCGAGGATCTTCTCCTCCGGCACGCCCATCGCGCTGCTCACGGCAGCGTTGATGTCCTGTCAGAAGGAGCAGCCGTTCAGGGCCGCGACGCGGCGGTTCACCAGCGCGACCAGCGCCCCGGGCAGGATGGCGTCGCGATTGAGCGCGGCCCACATGCCGCGCACGCCGCGGAACAGCTCCGGGCGCCGCGCGTACACGAGGTGATTGGCGAGCGGTGCGCCCCAGTGCCGCGCCTGCGCGTCCAGCACCTTCGCGATCGCCGCCGGCGCGTCGCCGGGGCGCACGCCGCCCACGCGGGCCCGATCGGCGCCGTCACGGTCGTCCGGGATCATCTGCGTATCCTCCGTCGGCATCCGCGCGGCGCCCCGCGCCGCGGCCGCAACGCGGCTCCTGTGCGCGGGAACGCCCGCGCCGTCGCGCGCCATCATGCACGGGACGCCGCCCCGCGGGCGAGCCTTTCCCCCCGGCGGTGACGCAGGCAGAATGCCGGGCCTGCCGCCCCCGCGCGAGAGCCACGCGATGAAGACCCCGATCCTGCTCACACTGGCCGCCCTGGCGCTCGCCGGCTGCGACAACCCCCTGATGCGGCCGCCGCCGCCGCCCATAGGTGCGCAGGTCACCGGTGACCAGCTCTTCGCGGTGCTGGGCGGGAACTCGCTGCAGACGGCCCCCGAGGTGGTTCCGCCGCTGGTGGTGTTCTTCGGCGAGAAGGGCGACCTGCACGGCCTGCGCGGCAACAACTACAGGGACAGCGGCACCTGGACCGTCGACGGGGACACCGTCTGCGGAGCGTGGGACAACTGGTACGGCACCCTGTCGCGCTGCTGGGCGGTCTACCGCTCGGGCGAACGCGTCACCCTGAAGCGCGCCGACAGGGACAACACCGTGACCGCGACGCTAGTACCCGGAGACATCGCCGGGCTGCGCTAGCGGGCCGGTGAGACCCGCCAGCGCGCCGGCCACGACCGCGTCGGGCGCGGCCTCCACCCGAACCACGACCGCGCCCTCGTCCGGGGCGGGGGGCTCCAGCGTCGCGAGCTGGCTCTCGAGCAGCGACGCGGGCATGTAGTGGCCGCGCCGCCGGTCCAGCCGCGCGGCGATCGTCTCCGGTGCACCGTCCAGAAACACCAGGCGCAGCGCCGGGCAGCCGGCGCGCAGCCGGTCACGATAGGCGCGCCTGAGCGCCGAGCACGCGAGCACCGCGCCCTCCCCCGCTGCGTGATGCCGGGCCAGCTCCGCGGCCAGCGCGTCCAGCCACGGTGCGCGATCCGCGTCGTCCAGCGGCTGGCCGGCGGCCATCTTGTCGCGGCTCGCGGCCGGGTGGAACGCGTCGCCCTCGATGAAGCGCGCGCCCAGGGCCTGCGCGACGGCGCGCCCGACGGTGCTCTTGCCCGTCCCGGCGACGCCCATGACGACGACGATCACGCCC
>CBDUCN010000467.1:0-3049 GCA_965365655.1 uncultured Gammaproteobacteria bacterium
AGCGACTATCTCTACCGCGACGGCGAGCCCGGCATCTGCGCGCGCGTCGTCGCCGGGGCGCCGGCGCACCTCGCGCCCGGCGGCACGCTGCAGATGGTCGCCAACTGGCCGCAGCGGCGCGGGCGCGACTGGCGCGAGGACCTGCGCGCCGAGCTCGTCGCGGAGGGCTGCGACCGCTGGGTGCTCGCGCGCACCGCGCTGGAGCCGCTTCGCTACGCCTCTGCGTGGCTGTCGCAGCAGCGCCTGGAGGAAGCCGCGCTCGCGCGCGCGCTGGACGACTGGCTCGCCTTCTACGACCAGGAGGGCATCGAGACCATCGGCCAGGGGCTGGTGGTCGTGCATCGCGCTGACGGGCGCGAGCCATGGTGCGAGCTGCGCGAGGCGCCGCCGCAGCTGGGCGCGGCGGGCGAGTCCATCGCAGGCGTGCTCGAGGCGCGCGACCGCCTGGCACGCGCGGGCGATCTCGATGCGCTGCCGGGAATGGTGCTGGCGCCGGCGGCCGGCCTGGAGCGCCGGACGAGGCAACGCCCCGGCACGGACGGCTGGCAGGGCGTCGCCGACGAGCTGCGGCTGCGCGAGGGGTTCACCTTCGCGGCCCGGCTGGACTCAATGGCGATGGGGCTGTTCGGGTTCATGGACGGGCGGCGCAGCGCGGAGGCGGCGACCCGCGCCTTCGCTGCCTCCGAGGGCATCGCGGCGGAGCCCCTGCTCGCCGGGCTGCCCGAGCTGGTCGCCCGGCTGATGTGGCTCGGGCTGCTGCGCCCGGCGAGCGGTGTCGGCCGTCCCGCGGCGGCTGAGGCGTCGGGCCCGGCCGGCGCGGACGCCGCGGCCGAGCGCGAGCACCCCCCCTCGGGCGCCGCGTCCGTACGCGACGCCTGAGCGCCCTCCGCGCGCCTCGGAAGCGGAACGCGACCGCCGCCGCGGCTGCCTCTTTTCGCCGCGATCGCGCCCGCGGCGCGCCCCGATCGCCGTGCAGCATCGTTCCCGTGCCGATGCCGGGAGACGGAGCATGCGCGAGTCGAGACTGCGGGTAGGGGTGCTGTTCGGAGGCCGTTCCTGCGAGCACGAGGTGTCGGTGCGTTCCGCACGCTCGGTGCTCTCGGCGATGGACCGCGAGCGCTACGAGCCGGTGCCGGTGGGCGTGTCGCGCTCCGGGCGCTGGCGGCTGGTGGACGAGGCCGCGCTGCCGCGGCTCGCCGCGGTCGAGGACCGCGACGGGTCGGAGGTGCCGCTCCCGCCGCCGGCCGGCGGCGCGCCGCTCGCGGTGAGCGCCGGGAACCGGCGCCTGGAGGCCGCCGCGCCGTCGCTGGCCGCGCTGGACGTGGTCTTTCCGCTGATACACGGCCCGCTCGGCGAGGACGGCACGGTGCAGGGCCTGCTCGAGCTCGCCGGGATCCCGTACGTGGGCTGCGGGGTGCTCGGCTCGGCCGTGGGCATGGACAAGGGCGTGATGAAGGCGCTGCTGCGCGACGCCGGGCTGCCGGTGTGCGCGCACCGCGTGTTCTCGCGCAACGAGTGGCATACCCGCGCGTCCGGCGTGCGCCGGGTGTGCGAGGCGGCGCTCGGCTACCCGCTGTTCGTGAAGCCGGCGAACCTCGGCTCCAGCGTGGGCGTGTCGAAGGTGTGCGACGCCGCCGCGCTCGCGCCGGCGCTGGACGAGGCGGCGCGCTACGACCGGCGCATCGTCGTCGAGGCCGCGGTGGACGCGCCCCGGGAGATCGAGGTGGCCGTGCTCGGCAACGACACGCCCGCGGCGTCGGTGCCCGGCGAGGTGATCCCTGCGGCGGAGTTCTACGACTACCGCGCGAAGTACGCGGGTGCCGGCGCGCGGCTGGTGGTGCCCGCGGACCTGCCGGCCCGGCAGGCCGAGCGCGTGCGCCGCGACGCGCTGCGCGCGTTCCGCGTGCTGGACTGCGCGGGGCTCGCGCGCGTGGACTTCCTGCTCGCCCGCGACGGCGCGCTGTTCGTGAACGAGGTGAACACCCTGCCCGGCTTCACGGAGACGAGCATGTTCCCGCGGCTGTGGGCGGCCAGCGGCCTGGACTACCCGGCGCTGATCGCGCGGCTGGTCGAGCTGGCCCTGGAGCGGCACGCGGAACGGCAGGACAACCGCACGCGCTTCGCGTGCGACGCGTGAACCAGCGTACCGCTGACCGGTCGACGCATCCGCGCGTTTCAGGGGTCAAGACTTGACCCCTGGTGGGAGCGCCTCGAGGAACCCCGCGAGCTCTCGCGCGCACTCCCCGGCATGCGAGAACGGCAGCCCGTGCCGCGCCCGCGCGAACACCCGCAGCCGCGCGTCCGCAAGCCGCTCGCGAAGGTCCGCCATCAGCCCCACAGGGATGAACGGGCTGGAGTCCGGGTGCAGCAGCAGCACCGGCATCGAAATGCGATCCAGCTCCCCGGCGAGGTCGGCCGCCGACAGCGCGGCGGCCAGCGCGAGCACGGCGTCGCGATCGCACTGCGCCTGCTGCGCCTCGTACCAGCGCCAGGCCGCGTCGTCGATCGCGCCGTCGAAGAAGCGCTGCTGCATCATGTGCGCCGACCATGCACGCATGCCGCCGTCGGCGATGATCCGCTCCCACGGCGAGAGGTTGGTGATCCCGCTGCCGCGGTGTGCGCCGTTGGACACGGTGAGCGTCAGCACGCGCTCCGGGTGACGCGCGGCGAACAGCAGCGCGGCGGTGCCTCCGATGGATTCGCCGACGAGGTGGAATCGCCCGAGACCGGCATGGTCGACCACGGCCTCCAGATCGTCGGCCAGCGCGTCGATGGTGCACGGATGGCGCGCAGGCACCGGTGAGCGCCCGTGGCCGCGCATGTCCATGCGCAGCAGCCGGTGACGCGGGGCGAGAGCGCTGGCCCATCCGCACCACACGTCGGCGCACGCGCCCAGGCCGTGATGGAAGACGACGGCGTCGTCGCCGCCGCCGCGCTGCCAGGGCAGGCGTTGATCGACGATATCGTAGTGGATCGCGGCGCCGTTGAATTCGATGTGCGGCACGTCAGCAGTCCTTCGGGGTCAAGTCTTGACATGTGACATGAACGC
>CBDUCN010000468.1:0-3047 GCA_965365655.1 uncultured Gammaproteobacteria bacterium
GGCACGGCCCGCGTGCGCCGCCCGCGCGCCGGCGCCGTGAAGCGCGCGCTGCGTGCGCGGCGTGCGGCGCCGGCGCGCAGCATGCGGCGCCCCGACGCCGGGTCCCGTGGCGCGTCGCCGGGCGGGCGCCCGTGAGCGCTCCCGGCGCGCCCGCGGCGCAGATGCTCGAGCAGGCGGTGGCCCACCACCGGGCCGGCCGCGTGCAGCAGGCGGAGACGCTGTACCGGCAGATCCTCGCGGACGATCCCGAGCAGCCCGACGCGCTGTACCTGCTCGGCATGATCGCGGGCCAGTTCGGCAGGAACGAGGACGCGGCCGGGCTGATCGAGCGCGCGATCCGCGCTCGGCCCGGGGTCGCGCAGTTCCACCTCGTGCTCGGCCGGGTGCTCGCGACGCTCGGCCGGGCGGACGGCGCCGTCGCGGCGTTCCGCGAGGCCGCGCGCCTCGCGCCGGACAATGCGGACGCGCACAACGGGCTCGGCATCGTGCTCGACGGATCGGGCGCGCGCGAGGAGGCGGTCGCGGCCTTCCGACGCGCGATCGAGCTGCGCCCGGACTTCGCGGTCGCGCACTACAACCTCGGCAACACGCTGCACGAGCTCGGGCGCGTCGACGAGGCCGTCGCCGCGTACCGCGCCGCGGTCGGCTTCGAGCCGCGCGACCCGGAGATGCACAGCAACCTCGGCCTCGCGCTGATGGACCGGCTCGACGTCGACGGCGCCATCGCGGCCTACGGCCGCGCGCTCGAGATCGCGCCGGACTTCGCGCAGGCGCGCATGAACCGCGCCCACGCGCTGCTGCTGGCCGGGCGCTTCGACGAGGGCTGGCGCGACAACGAGGCCCGGCACGCGGCGATGGGTCGCAGCTACGTCATGCCGCGGCCGTGGCGGGGCGAGCCCCTCGCGGGCCGCAGCCTGTTCGTGCACTCGGAGCAGGGGCTGGGCGACACGATCCAGTTCGTGCGCTACCTGCCCGTGCTCGCCGCGCAGGGCGCGCGCGTCACGATGCGCGTGCACCCGGCGCTGATCGGCCTGTTCCGCGACAGCGGCCTCGGCGCGGAGTTCACCACCGAGCCGGGCGGCGAGGACGCGCACGACCACCAGGTCGCGCTGCTCAGCATTCCCGGGATCCTCGGCGGCGGCCGCGACGCGATCCCGGCGCCCGCGGGCTACCTGCGTGCGCGCCCGGACAAGGTCGCCGCGTGCCGCGAGCGGCACTTCGCGGAGCCGGGGCTGAAGGTGGGGTTCGTGTGGCAGGGCAATCCCGAGCAGAAGGTCGATCGGCTGCGCTCGATGCCGTTGCAGAACCTGCTGCCGCTGCTGCGCGTGGAGGGCATCCGGGCGTATGCGATCCAGAAGGGCGAGGCCGGCGAGCGCCAGCTCGACGCGTTGCCGGGCGACGTGCGCGTGACGGCGCTGGGGCCGACCTTCGAGGACTTCTCCGACACCGCCGCGGCGCTGGCCAACCTGGATCTGCTGGTGTCCACCTGCACCTCGGTGCCGCACCTGGCCGGCGCGCTCGGCGTGCCGACGTGGATCATGCTCGCGCACCAGCCCGACTGGCGCTGGATGCTGGATACGCCGGTGACCCCGTGGTACCGCAGCGTGCGCCTTTTCCGCCAGGCGGCCCACGGCGAGTGGCCGCCGGTCGTGGACGCGGTGCGCGGCGAGCTGGAGGCGCTCGTGCGGCAGCGGCGCGCCGGCTGAGCGGCCACTGCGGGCTCGCGATCGAGCGTGTGCGCAGGCTTCCCGTCGGGCCGGTGCTGCCGGGGCAGGCCGGCGACCGAGACGGCCACGTCGCACGCGCGGCGCGCCGCCCGCGCGCGCACGTCAGCGCGGAGGCTTCACCGACGTCCGCGGCCACGCCGGCGCCGCCGGAATCGCGCGCAGCGCCGATGCGGTACGCTGTGCCGACGATGACCCGCGAGGAGCACGCGATGCCGGTGCGCCGGCGCTACGACCTGCCGGCCGTCGAGCCGGGGGTCCCCATCGACGACGCCACCGCGTGGGGCCGTGCGGACTACCCGGACGACCGCTCCTGGGTGCATGCGCTCGACGACGCGATGCGCGCCGAGATCGTCGCCGCGACGCGCGCCGCGCGCGGGCGCGGGGTCGTCGCGAAGGACGTCACGCCCGCGGACTTCCCGCTGCCGCTCACCGCCGCGCGGCTCGCCGGGGTGTACCGGGACGTGGAGTGCGGTCCGGGCTTCGCGGTCCTGTCGGGCTTTCCGCTCGACGGGCTCAGCGAGGAGGAGATCACGCTCGCGTACTGCGGCCTGTGCTGTCACCTGGGCGGCATCACCGTGCAGAACCGCGACGGCGAGCACGTGCTCGAGGTCACCGACAAGGGCAAGCCCTACGACAGCTCGCAGCGCGGCTACCACGGCAGTGCGCACCTGGACTTCCACAACGACGGCACCAGCATCGTCACCCTGCTGTGCCTGGAGACCGCCGCCGAGGGCGGGCAGAGCAGGCTGCTCAGCGCGGCCGCCGTGTACAACGCGGTGGTGCGCGAGCGCCCGGAGCACCTGCCCGTGCTGATGCGCGGCTTCCACCACCACCGCCGCGACCAGCGCCTGCCCGGCGAGGACCCGGTGACCGCGTACCGCACGCCGGTGTTCGGCTTCTTCGACGGCCTGCTGCACGTGGCGTACACCGACTCCTCGATCCGCTTCTGCGAGGAGGAGGGCGTGGTGTTCAGCGCCGCGGAGCGCGCCGCCCTCGACTTCGTGAAGTCGGTGACGCAACGCGAGGAGCTGCACGTCACGATGTGGCTGGAGAAGGGCGACCTGCAGCTGGTCAACAACTTCCTGGTGCTGCACGCGCGCACCGCGTACCGCGACGCGCCCGGGCGCAAGCGCAGGCTGCTGCGCCTGTGGCTGGACGACGACAACAGCCGCCGCCTCGGCCCCGGCAAGATGGACTGGTACCTGCCGGAGCACTCGCGCTTCGCGCGCCTGGGCGGGCTGGACGCGCTGGAGCGCTGACAGGCTGTTGAAATTCGACGTCCTGTCGAATTTCAACTCGCTTCGCGCAAGACGCGGTCTC
>CBDUCN010000469.1:0-3027 GCA_965365655.1 uncultured Gammaproteobacteria bacterium
TGAAGAACACGGTCTCGCTCCACGAGCGCAGCGTCGGCACGTAGGACGCCGCGAACGCGGCCGCGTCGCCGGCCTTCGCGAAGCGCGCGGCATACGGGCACGGCACGACGCGGGTCTCGGCCGACACCAGCCGCAGCCCGGCGCGGTGCACCGGGCTCGCCTCGTCGGTGAGCGGCGCGCAGTACTCGTCCACGGTCTTGTAGAACTGCGGGAACGCGGTCGCGCGGTACTCCTCCTCGGAGATCTCGCCGTCTTCGGCCATCGCGCGCCACAGCGCGTCGAAGGTGTCGAACATGTTCACGCCGCCGGTGTTGCCCAGGTAACGGCCCTGCTCGTCGATGCAGAAGTTGCTCATCACGAGCCGGCCGCCGGATCGCAGCTCGCGCGCGCGGTGAAGCAGGATGGTCTCCCAGTCGCGCAGCGCGTGGGCCCGGAAGGCCTCGAGCTCGGCGCCCGACGCGCCGACGGCGTGCACGTGATCCGAGATCCGCCCGGGCAGCGAGCTCAGCCAGTGCATCGCGGTCGCGGAGAAGCCGAAGTCCAGCGTGCCCGTGGGGAAGATCGGATCGTAGAAGCTGGTGCCGGCCGCGAACGCGAACACGCCGTCGTGCTCGTGCAGGTAGCTCTTCACCCCTTCGCGCCCGCCGGCGAGCATCGTGAACAGCGCCGAGTAGTCGTTGCGCGGAAGGTCGGTGTACGTGACGGCCACCTCCCGAGCCGGATCGCGGCGCTTCACGTCGGCCACGACGCGGCGCACGAGGTCGATGGAGGTGCCGCCGTCCGCGGCGCCGAAGTCCGCGAGCCGGAACGGCGCCCCCGCGGCCGCGAGGTCGATGCGCGCGAGCGCGCCCAGCGCGAGCTCGGCGGTGTTGTCGATGACGTGCTTCGCGCCCTCGGTGTGCAGCGAGTAGTACCCGCCGCCCTTCATCGAGACCGTGGAGCTGGTGCGGCCGTCGGCCATGCGTTGCCTCCTCGGCGACATCCAGGGTGAGCCCGCCGGCGCGCAGCCGGCGCCGAACGCGTCTCCCGCGCGGACCGGACTGACTGACGCGCGGGTGACGGAGCGCGTCCGGGGCGTCGTCGCCTCGATACGCCGAAGACGCGGTCTCCGGCTCGCCACGAACACCCGGCACTGACGTGCTCGATGTCTGCCGGTGCATCCCTGCACCGCGCGCCTCCGCGAACCGGCGCGTCGTGAACGCGCCGTCAGAAGTTCAGCGACACGTCCACGTGGTGCGACTGGCAGGCGGCGACGGTCTTCGCCTGCTCTGTCGTGAGCCGGCGCTGCATGCGCAGGCCGATGGTGTCCTTGATCGTCGCGTCGTACGCGGCGAGCCGCGGCTCGAGCTGCTGCGCCGCTCGCGAGCGCCACGCCACCTCCGCCTTGAAGGCGTCCATGGCCTCGGCCATCAGCGTGCGGGCCTCGTCGGGATCGGGCTTGCGGTTGCCCGTCTCGCGCAGCGCCCGGCGCGCCTTCGCGAGCGGCGAGCGCACCGGGTTGCTGCCCTCGACGTCGCCCACCTTCCGCTCGACCTCCTTGAACTGCTCCTGCAGCGCGTCCAGGCGCTCCGACGGCGAGTCCGCGGGCAGGTCCTGGACGACACCGGCGAGCGCGGCGATGTCGCCCTCCAGCGACGCGAGCTGCTCGGCCTGGCCGATCTCCCCGCGCAGCTTCATGATCGGCTCGTACGCGCTGTCGACGGTGCGCCGGTACGTGAGCAGCGCCTTCTTTTCCGCGTCGAGCAGCGTCTTGAATCGATCGTGCGTGTCGTCCCAGCCGGCGGGGATCTGCGCGCGCAGCGTCTCCAGCTCCTCGTCCATCCTCTTGATGCGCGCCTCGGTGCCGGCCACGGTCACCTCGCCGGACGTCTCGTAGCGCTCGAGACGGCGCACCGTCTGCAGCGCGGTCTTGCGCTCCTCCTCCAGCGCAGCGATGTCGCGCTGCAGCGCGCGGACCTTCTGGTGCACCGGCCGGTACTCCGGTGTCGCGTCCGCCACCGCCTGCTTGGCGGCGCGCACGTCCGCCACGCGGTCGAAGGCCGACAATGCCTGGTCTAGGGCCTTCGGGATGGACTTCTGCCAGTCCCCGGGCAGGTAGCTCAGATCCGCGCCCTGCATCTCGCGCGCCGCCGCGCGGATCTCGTCGCCGCGCGCGTCGTAATCGTCGAACAGGAACTCCTCGATGCACGCCTGAAGCCTGGGGTTCATCGGCGGCGGCGCGGTGTCCGAGGTGAGATAGGTGCGGTACGGCAGGTAGTTCACCAGGCTCGGGAAGGTGCCGGCGACGGCGAGCCCCGCGAGCTGCAGGCAGATGAAGGCCACCGCGCCGCGGTAGATGTCCAGCGTCTTCACCGTGGGCGGCGCGACGCCGCGCAGATAGAACAGCGCGAAGCCGAACGGCGGCGTCAGGAACGACGTCTGGATGTTCAGGCCCACCATCACGCCCAGCCACACGGCCGTGATGTTGGCCGACGGGTCGGCGAGCAGGATCGGCGCGACGATGGGCACCACCACCACCGCGATCTCGATGAAGTCCAGGAAGAAGCCGAGCAGGAAGATGACCAGCATGACGACGATGAACTGGCCCCAGAAGCCTCCCGGCAGGCCCGTCAGGTGCTCCTTGACCAGCTCCTCGCCGCCGAAGCCGCGGAAGGCGGTCGTCAGCATCGCGGCGCCGATCAGGATGATGAACACCATCGACGTGGTCTTCGCGGTCTCGATCATGGTGCCGCGAAGCGTGTCCTCGATGACGTAGGCGCGCCAGCAGCTCCACAGCACGGCGATCATCAGGGTCGTGACGAAGATCCCCGCGAGCACCAGCCCCACGACGTCGCCTTCCTGCACGTTCTTGATGTTGAGGTCGTACAGGCTCAGCACGACCATGATGCCCACCAGCGAGCCCACCGCGAGGATCGCGGGGTAGAACGCGTTGCGCTGGCCGGCGGTGAGCCGGTAGCCGGCCATGATCATCGCGCCGATGGCGCCGATGGCGCCGGCCTGGTTCACCGTCGCGATGCCGAGGATGAT
>CBDUCN010000470.1:0-3013 GCA_965365655.1 uncultured Gammaproteobacteria bacterium
CGCGGGCCGGTGCGTTGCCGGCGGCCCGGCCGGCGCAGGCGGCCGCCGCAGGCGCACGGCGGCGCGGTCGGTGAACCGTGCGCCGCGGCGGCGCGGCGCGGGGCCCGGCGCCCCGCAACGCCGATGAAGGACGACGCGTGATGCAAGCGGATCCGGTGGCGGGCACGGCGGTGGACGCGGGACTCGTGGACTTCGCGTTCAGCGCGTCGCCGCTCGCGTTCGTCTCGGGCCGCCTCGGCGACGCGCTGGACCTGACCTGGGTCAGCCCGAACTGCCGCGCCGTGACGGGCCTGGACGCGGCGGACCTGGTCGGCGCCGGCGGGCTCGAGCGGCACATCGCCGACGACGGGCTGGAGCGCTACCGCGCGGGCCTGGACACGCTGCGCCGGCTCGGCCGCGCCGAGGGAACGCTGTGCCTGCGCCCGCGCGCGGGCGTCCCGCGCCGGCTGCGCCTGCGCGCCCGCGTCGCCGCCGGCATCGGCGAGTCCACGGTGCACGCGTGGCTGGAGGCGATCGACGATGGCCATGGCGATGGCGGCGGCGCCGGGCCGCCGGCCGCGGAGCGCGCCGCGCCGTCGCTGTCGCCGCTGCTGGCCGATGCGCTGGACCGGGTGCCCAGCGCGCTCGGCCTGTTCGACGCCGACGGCCGGCTGATCCTGTGCAACGCCGCGTTCGCGGCGCCGTACGGCGCGCTGCCGGGCGCGCTCGTCGGCCTCGACCAGCGCGCGCTCGCGCGCGACTTCCTCACGCGGGTCGCGCGCATCGACCAGCGCGCGATCACCGCGAGCGAGGACGACGCCGGATGGCTGGCGGGCCGGCTCGCGAATCCGCACGCGCCGCCGGCGGAGGTGCAGCTGAAGAACGGCGAGTGGAAGCTGGTGAGCGCGACCGCGATCGGCGGCGGCGGGGTCGCCGTCGTGCGCACCGACATCACCCACCGCAAGCGGGTGGACGAGGAGATGTCGCGCCAGCGCGAGGCGCTGCACCAGAGCGAGAAGCTGAGCGCGCTCGGCGAGCTGCTCGCGAGCGTGGCCCACGAGCTGAACAACCCGCTGTCGGTGGTCGTCGGGCAGGCGCTGCTGATGCAGGAGACGGCCGCGGACGCGGCGGTGGTCGCGCGGGCGGAGAAGATCGGCGACGCGGCCGCGCGCTGCTCGCGGATCGTGAAGGCGTTCCTCGCGATGGCGCGCCAGCAGCCGCTCGAGCGCACGATGCTCGCGCCGAACGCGATCGTCGCGTCGGGACTGGATCTGTGCGCGTACACGCTGCGCGACTCCGGCATCCGCGTGACGCGGCGCCTCGCGGCGGACCTGCCCTGCGTGCACGGCGACGGCAACCAGCTCGCGCAGGTGATCATCAACCTCGTGCTCAACGCGCGCTACGCGCTGCGCGACGTCGACGGCCCGCGCGAGATCAGGATCACGTCCTCGCACCGCGCGCGCAGCGGCGAGGTCGTGATCAAGGTGAAGGACAACGGCCCCGGGGTGCCGGACGCGATCCGCGGCCGCATCTTCGAGCCGCTGTTCACGACCAAGGAGGCGGGCGCGGGCACCGGCATCGGGCTCGCGCTGTGCCACCGCATCGTCGCGGCGCACGGCGGGATCCTGGATCTGGAGAGCAGCCCCGACGGCGGCGCGACCTTCTGCATCCGCCTTCCCGCCGCGCCGGCGCAGGACGCGGCGTGCGGCGCGCCGGCCGCGCGCGCGGCGACGCCCGGGCGGCTGCAGGTGCTGGTCATCGACGACGAGCCGGCGGTGGCCGAGATGCTGGCCGAGGTCGCCGGGGCCGCGCGCCACGAGGTCGCGGTGGCGCACTCCGCGGCCGACGCGCTGGAGCTGATGCAGTCGCGCAGCTTCGACGTCGTGCTCAGCGACGTGCGCATGCCGGGCCTCGACGGGCCGCGCTTCTTCGAGCACCTGAAGCGCGTCCACCCCGAGATGCTGCCGCGCGTCGTGTTCGTCACCGGCGACGCGCTGACGCCGCGGGTGCGCGGCTTCCTGCGCCGCAGCGGCCGGCCGTACCTCGAGAAGCCGGTGCGCCCCGCCGAGGTCCGCGAGCTGCTCGCGAGGGTGGGCGCCGCGGCGCACGCGGCGGAGGAGGGCGCGTGACGGCCGGCGGACCCTGCATCGCGGTGGTGGACGACGAGGCGCCGATCCGCGAGACGCTGCGCGAGTACCTGGAGCTGCACGGCTACCGCGTCGTCGAGGCCGGCGACGGCCCGGCGCTGCGCGCGCTGGTCGGCGCCGGCGAGCCCATCGACCTCGTGGTGCTCGACATCACGATGCCCGGCGAGGACGGCCTGTCGCTGGCCCGCTTCCTGCGCGAGAGCACGGACGTCGGCATCGTCATGGCCACCGCCGCGGGCGAGACGGTGGACCGCATCGTCGGCCTGGAGATGGGCGCCGACGACTACCTCGCGAAGCCGGTGGACCTGCGCGAGCTGCTCGCGCGCATCAAGGCGGTGCTGCGCCGGCGCGGCGCGGCGGCGGGCGCCGCGGCGAGCGGCGCGGCCGCGGAAGCGTCTCCGGCGGACGAGGCGCCCGGCCTCGCGGCCCACCAGCTGCGCTTCGGCCCGTACGTCGTCGATCTCGAGCGCCGCAAGCTGCTCGACGCGCAGCGCGCGGAGATCGAGCTCACCGCGATGGAGTTCGACCTCGTGCGCGCGTTCGCGCAGAACCCGGACCGCGTGCTGACCCGCGACCAGCTGCTGGACCTGGCGCATCACCGGCGCTGGGATCCGTTCGACCGCAGCATCGACATCCGCGTCGGGCGCATCCGCCGCAAGCTCGAGCGCGAGCCGCAGCGCCCGACGCTGATCAAGACGGTGCACGGGGTCGGCTACGTGTACGCCGCTGGCGGCGACTGAGGGGCGCGCCCGGATTACGTCTCGCGGCGGCGGGCGGTCGGTGCACTCTTTCCGGGCGCGCGACGCGTTCGTGATCGGATGACGGCATTCCGGGGGCGCCCGGTCCGGTACGGGCCGCGGGGACCCGCTGTGAATACGTCCCTGTAC
>CBDUCN010000471.1:0-2991 GCA_965365655.1 uncultured Gammaproteobacteria bacterium
TACGCGCACAGCAAGGGCGTCGTGCACCGCGACCTGAAGCCGCGGAACATCCTCGTCGGACGCCACAACGAGGTCTACGTGGTCGACTGGGGGATCGCGAAGCTGCTCGCCGGCGACCACGGCATTGCAGGCGCTGATGCTTCCGGCGGTGAGGACGCGATCTCCGTGCGGGTATCCGACGCCGCCGCGCGCGGGCATGCCGAGACCGGTGCGGGCGACATCCTCGGCACGCCGGGCTACATCTCCCCGGAGCAGGTGCTCGGCGACAGCGCGGCGGTCGGCGCGCACAGCGACGTGTTCTGCCTGGGGCTGATCCTGTACGAGATCGTGAACCTGCGCCGCGCGTACGCGGAAGGCCCGCTGCGCGACCTGATGCTGCACATGGCGCGCGCCGAGATACAGCCGATGACGGCCCGCTGCGTGCACGGCACCGCGGCGCGCGAGATGGAGGCGATCATCGCGAAGGCCTGCGCCCGCGAGCCGGAGCGGCGCTACGCGGACGTGCAGGCGCTCGCGAACGACGTGCGCCGCTTCCTGCGCCGCGAAGAGATCAGCGCGAGGCGCGACGGGCCGTTGCAGCGCCTCGTGCGCTGGGTCGGCCACCATCGCGAGGCGACGATGCTGATCGTCGCCGCAGTGGTGCTCGCCGGCGCCGGCGTGTCGATGTGGTCGGTCTACGCGCGCCAGCAGGCGATCATCGCGGCCAAGGCGCACGAGGAGCGGATCGCCGCGCTGGTGGTGTCGGTCGCCGGGCGCGCGCAAAGCATCGAACGCCACTTCCTCGGCTTCGAGGCCATCGTCGAGGGGCTCGCCGCGGCCGCGGCCCAGCTCGTGCTGCGCGGCGTGCCCAGCGACGAGCCCGTCTACACCAACGACGACTACCTGCGCGCGGGCGGCGCGCCGCCCGACTACCTGCCGTCGGCCGCGTACGGGCGCGCGATATCGCTGGACCACTCGGTGTTCAAGCTCGCGCCTGGCGTCACGCGCGACGCGGTCGCGACGCTGCTGGGCAGGCTCGCGCCGCTGCGCCATCATTTCAAGCAGACCATGTTCGAGAGCGTCGGCGGGCCCGACTGGACGCGCCACGAGCGCACCGTGGGCGCGCGCGTTCGCGAGCACGGCGCGGCGCTGACGTGGACCTACGTCGGCCTCGCCGAGGGCGTCCACGTCGCGTACCCGGGCAAGGGCGGCTACCCGCCGGAGTACGACCCGCGCGCGCGGCCCTGGTACCGCTATTCGATCGGCCGCCACGGCACCACGTGGCTCGCGCCGTACGTGGACGTCGGCGGCCGCGGCCTGGTGGTGCCGTGCACGCGCCCGGTGCGCGCGCCCGACGGCACGCTGATCGGCGTGGCCGGCGTCGAGACGACGCTGGACCACATTCGCGAAGATCTGCTCGACATGTCCGGCGAGTCCGACATACGCGCGACCTATCTGCTCGACGAGAACGGCTTCGTGGTGTCGAGCTCGGGCGACACGCCGCAGGCGTTCGCGCTCGGCACGCTGATCGCGGACCTCGCGGATCTGAAACGCTATCCCGACGATGCGGTCGTCGAGCGCATCGCGTCCGGCGTCTCGGGGCACGTCGCGCGCGTCGACGGTGCGCGCGAGCGGGTCGTCGTCTACCAGCGCCTCGGGTCGGTGCGCTGGTACCTGGTCGCCGAGGCCGTGCTCGCCGGGGAGCGCTGAGCGGGCGTGTCTGCCGGGAGGTCAGGCGCCGTCCAGGGCCACGTCGCGCGCTCCCGCGTCATCGAACGGGCATCGGAACGATGTCGCGGACGCGGACGCGGACGCGGCCGGGGGCCGCAGCGCCCGCTCAGAACTGCATCAGCCGCAGCTCGCGGATCAGCACGGGCTGATAGCCGAACAGCGCGTTGAGATGGTGCAGCCACGCGTGCTGCGCGTTGTCCCGCCACAGCGCGCTGACGTCCTCGTTCACGCCCCGGTAGTGGGCGATCAGTGCGGCCAGGTCGCCCTCGGCGGGCGGCGCTCCACCCGCCCGCGCCGCACTCACCTGCTCGACCAGTGCGAGCCAGTTGCGGCTCGCCCCCATCGCGAAGTACGGCCACGCCTGCTGCACCGCCGGCGGCCAGGCCGGGTCGGTGCCTGCCGCGAGCTCGCCGCTGGCCGGGCCCTCGCGCGGCACCGTCTCCTCGCGCACGTCGCGCACGTCGCCCGCGCGGCGCAGCGCGTCCAGCAGCGCCGACGCGCGCACCGCCGCGAGCACCTGCCGTGCGACGGCCGGGTCGGCCCGGAACGCGAAGCTGAACCGGTGGCCCTCGGCGTCGTCGGCCGCGCGGCGGTGGAAGCGCCACGGTGCCAGCGCCCCGCCCCAGGTGTGCAGGATCGGGGCGAACACGCGCTCGGCGAGCAGCGCGTCCAGGTGCCAGCGCGGGCCTCGCGACGGCATGTCGGCGATGTAGACGCGCACCGCGCGCCAGCGCGGCTCGCCCGCCGGCGCGCCCGGGGCCGGCCCGGCCTCGGCGGGCGCCGGCGGCGGCGCGGGCGCGGCGCACCCGGCCGCGAGCGCCGTCGCGAGCAGCAGGGCGGGAAGGGCGTGCGGGCGCGGTCGGATGGCGGGATCCCCCGTTTGCGGAACGCGGCAGCCGGCGCGCGCGGGTGCTGCAGGCAACAGGCGTGGACCGCGATGACCGCGCACGCGAACGGTGCGCCCCGGGCCATGCTGCTGCGATGGCGCGACCGCGCCGCGTGATCGCCGGCCTCCCGGGCCGCTACACCTCCGCCCACATGCGCACGAGGTTCGCGCGGCACTTCTGCAGGAGCCGGTACGCGTCGACGCCCTCCGGCGGCGGCTCGCCGCGCTCCTGGCGGCCCAGGCAGTCCAGCACCTGCAGCATGTCGAAGGCCATCTGGCGCCGTGCCGGATCGCGCACCATGCTCTGGATCCACGCGACCGCGACGCGGCGCTCCCCGCCCGTGACCGGCTCCACGCGGTGGATGCTGGTGGTGGGGTACACCACCGCGTCGCCG
>CBDUCN010000472.1:0-2990 GCA_965365655.1 uncultured Gammaproteobacteria bacterium
TGTCGGATTCCGGGTCGCTGCGCCGCAGACGCGGTCTGCGGCTTGCTCCGTCCTGCGGGCGCCGGCGCTGCCGTGTGCGGCGGCCCGGGTCAGTAACCGCGTTCCGGGTCGACCACGTTGTGCAGCGTGCGCCCGGCCAGCCAGCGCTCGAGGTTGTCCGCGAAGAACGCGGCGAAGCGCGCCTCGAAGTCGCTCACCGAGTCGGCCATGTGCGGCGTGATCACGAGGTTGGGCGCGTCCCACAGCGGGCTGTCCGGCGGCAACGGCTCGGTCGCGAACACGTCCACGTGCGCGGCCGCGACGGTGCCGTCGCGCAGCGCCGAGAGCAGCGCGTCCTCGTCCATCACGCCGCCGCGGGCGGTGTTGACGACGATCGCGCCGCGCTTCATGCGCGAGAAGGCCTGCGCGTCCAGCAGGTTGCGGGTGCTCGCGACCAGCGGCACGTGCACCGCGATCACGTCCGCGCGGGGCAGCGCGTCGAGCAGCGCACCCGGCGGCAGCGTCTCGTGCACCTCGTCCACCTTGCCCGGGCGCGCGCGCAGGCCCAGCACGCGCATGCCGAGGCCGCGCGCGTGGCGCGCGACGCGCCGCCCGATGCTGCCGAGCCCGATCACCAGCAGGGTCTTGCCGGCGAGCGCGGTCCACGGCTGCATGCGCCACACCCGCTCGCGCTGCTGCGCGAGGTAGGTGTGGAAGCCGGTGTTCAGCATCAGCATCGCGCCGAGCACCGTCTCCGCCATGAACGGGCTGAGCACGCCGGCGCAGTTGGTGATGACCACGTCGTCGCGGGTGACCGGCTGCAGGTGGTCGAAGCCGGTGCCCGCGACCTGGATCCACTCCACGTCCAGCCATTCCAGCGCCGCGCGGTGCACCGGGCCCGGCAGGCCGGGGCACTTGCAGCTGAAGACCGCGTGCGGGCGCACCCGTGCGAGCGCCGCCTCCACGTCGTCGCCGCGCGTGCACGCGTCGAACGAGACGTCGGGAAAGCGCGCCGTCAGCGCGTCGCGGTAGCGCTCGGGGTGGTCGTGCAGCAGCAGCACGCGCAGCGAAGCGGGATCGCGGGGAGCGGGCACGGTCGAGGCCGGTGGGCGGAGGCCGGGAGCGGCGGCTCAGGCCGCCGGCGCCCCGATGCCGTGCTTGTCCAGCACCTCGAGGAACACCGCGCTGTCGACCGCGCCTGGGATCGCGACCTTGCCGTCGACGATGAAGCAGGGCACGCCGCTGATGCCGGCGCTGCGCGCGCGGAAGTCCTCCTCGGTGACCGCGTCGCGCTCGGCGTCGCCGGCGAGGAACGCGCGCGCGGCCGCCTCGTCGATGCCCGCGCCCGCGGCCACCGAGACCAGCGTCTCGCGGTCGCCGATGTCGGCGCCGTTCGTGAAGTACGCGCGGAACAGCCCCTCCACCACCGGATCCTGGCCGCCCGGCTGCGCGGCGGCCCAGCGCACCAGGCGGTGCGAGTCCACGGTGTTCGGGGTGCGCGGGATCGCGTCGAAGTCGAAGGGCAGGTCCTCCTTCGCACCCTCCTCGCGGATCTGCGCGTAGATCGCGTTCGCGCGCTCGGCGCCGCCGAACTTGGTGTCGAGGTACTCGCGGCGATCCATGCCCGATTCCGGCATGTCGGGGTTGAGCTGGAACGCGTGCCACACCACCTGCGCGTCCAGGTCGGGGCGCGCGGACAGGGTCTTCTCCAGGCGGCGCTTGCCGATCCAGCACCAGGGGCAGATGGTGTCGGAGAACACGTCGACGCGGATGCGGACGGGCTCGCTCATCAGGGCGTCCTCGGGCGGCTGGCCGATGACTGTAGCAGGCTGTCGGCGCCCGTCCGCCGTCACCTGGCCAGGAACCGCGCGAGGCGCTCGTGGGTGTCCTCGATCGCGTAACGCGCGTCGGCCTCGCAGGCGAGGCCCTCGTCCAGGCTCATGCCCTCGCTGCGCCGGTACAGGTCCTTGTAGGCGGCGATGGTCCCGGGGCTGTTCGCGAGCAGCTCCTGCACCAGCGCCGCGACCTCGTCGTCCAGGCGTTCCGCAGGCACCGCGGCGTTGGCGAGCCCGATGCGCGCCGCGTCATCGCCGGTGAACGTGCGCGCGGTGTACGAGAGCAGGCGCGCGTTCATCACGCCCACCCGGCGCGGCAGGCGCTGGCTCATGCCCCAGGACGGCCGGATCCCCCACTTCGCGTGCGTGTCGCCGAACGTCGCCTCCCGTGCGGTCACGATGAGGTCGCAGGCGAGCAGCAGCTCGAGTGCGCCGGTGAAGCAGAAGCCGTTGACCTTGCCGACCACCGGCTTGGGCATGCGCTCGATGCACGCGAGCAGCGCGCGCCCGGGCACGTCCAGCACGTCGCCCACCGCGCCGCCGGGCAGCTCCTGCGCGCCCAGGGACTTCAGATCCACGCCGGCGGAGAACGCGCGTCCGGCGCCGGTGAGCACCACGACGCGCAGGCCGTCGTCGCCGCGGATGCGCTCGAAGGCCTCGTTGAGCTCGTCCAGCATCTGCGGGGTGATCGCGTTGAGCGCCTCCGGGCGGTTCAGCGTGACCGTGGCGACGGCGCCGTCGACGGTGAGGGCGATCTGCTGCATGCGGCTGGCTCCGGGCTCGGGAGGGCCGCGCGCTTGAAGCGGGCGCGCCGGGCCCCCATGTAATCTGATGGCCGATTCGACCAGGAAAGTCCCATGACCGCCAACACCGCGAGCGCGCTGCGCCGCTCGGCCGCCGCGCGCGGCAGCCGGCTGCGCTTCCCGACCCTGTTCGCCCTGATCGGGCTGCTGTTCCTCGTGGACCTGCTGGTGCCGGACTTCATCCCGTTCGTCGACGAGATCGTCCTCGGGCTGCTCACGGTCGTGCTGGGCACCTGGCGCGAGAAGCGCCGCGAGGCGCCGGCCGAGCCCGCCGAGCGGGTGGACTGATCCCGTCGCACAGGGGCCGCGGTGCTGACAGGCTGTTGAAATTCGACGTCCTGTCGAATTTCAACTCGCTTCGCGGAAGACGCGG
>CBDUCN010000473.1:0-2976 GCA_965365655.1 uncultured Gammaproteobacteria bacterium
TACGCCCGGCGCATGGCCGGGCGGCTGGGGATCGCGGGCGTGGAGTTCGTGCACGGCGACCTGCGGCGCGCCGACGCGCTGGGCCGGCGCTTCGACGTCGTGACGGCGAGCGGCGTGCTGCACCACCTCGAGGACCCGGCGGCGGGCTGGCAGGCGCTGCTCGACGTGCTGGCGCCGGACGGGCTGATGCGGGTCGCGCTCTACAGCCGCGCGGCGCGCGGCCCCGTCAACGCGGCGCGGGCGCGCATCGCGGAGCTCGGACTGTCCGCCGGCGCCGAAGGCGTGCGCGCGCTGCGCGAGCGGGTGCTCGCGGGCGAGGAGCCGGCGCTGACGCCTCTGCTCGACAGCGAGGACTTCTACACCACGGCGAGCTGCCGCGACCTGCTGTTCCACCCGGTGGAGCACCAGTTCGACCTCGGCGAGGTCTCCTCCATGCTGTCCGCGCTCGGGCTGCGATTCCTCGGCTTCGAGCTCGCGCACCCGCTGATCGAGCGGCTCTTCCTCGCGTCGGGCGAAGGCGCGCTCGACGACCTCGCGGCGTGGCAGCGCTTCGAGGCGGCGCATCCCGAGACCTTCGAGGCGATGTACCAGTTCTGGTGCGAGCGCCATCCAGAGCGGAGCTGAACGATGCCGCAGCCGATGCAGGTGGAGGTGTACGACGGGCTGGTCGACGCGCGCATGGTGGACGAGGTGTTCGACGCCATCCACCAGCCGGTGTACCGCTTCGGACAGAAGTCCAACGCGGAGGACCCGTTCGGCTTCTGGATCGCGAACATCCCGGACGCCATCGTGCACGGGGACAATCCCATCGGCGCCCTGTGGCGCCTCGTGGAGACCCGGGTGACCCAGGGGCGCTTCGACATCGCGCGCATGTACGTGAACGCGTACACGTACGGCGACTGCCCGAGCATCCACGTCGACCACGACGCGCCGGGGAACTACACCGTGCTGTACTACGCGAACCAGGAGTGGGAGGCGCGCTGGTCCGGCGAGACGGTGTTCTACACGCCGGACTGCGAGGAGATCGTGAAGGCGGTGCTGCCGAAGCCCGGGCGCATCGCGGTGTTCGACGGGCGCGTGCCGCACGTCGCGCGGGAGCCGAACCGGATCGCGCCGGTGGTGCGCTACACGGTCGCGATGAAGCTGTTCGAGAAGGCCGGCTGAGCGAGGGCTCGCCCTCGCGCGCACGACGGCTGTAACGTTTCGCGTCGCGACCCGGCGCGCGGTGCCGCGTGCCGGTGCGCGGGCATCGTGAACCGCACGCGTCGCGTGTCTCCGCGGGAGCGTCGATCGACATGGCGAACGGTATGGGTCTGGGCATCGGGCAACGCATCCCGGATCTGCGCCTCGCGGATCCCGGCGGCGTCGTGCGCAGCTTCTACGACGCCGCGCGCGGTCTGCCCATCGTGATGACGCTGCTGCCGCGCGCCGATGCCGAGGGCGCCGCGGAGCACGTCGCGACCCTGGACGCGCTGGCCCGCGACGGCCGCGCGCACTGCTTCGTCGTCGTGCCGGGGCACACGCCGCTTTCGCCGACGCTCGCGGCGCCGGACGCGTTCGCCGGGCAGGTGCTGCTCGACGACGCGCACGCGAGCGCCGCGCAGGCGCTGCGCACGGCGTGGAGCACGCCGGGCGACGCGGTGCGCACGGTGGTCCTGGATCCGAACCAGCGCGTGATCGCGGTGTTCGACGCCGACGCGCGCACTGCCGCACGCGAGGCGAGCGACTGCGTCTGCGGCCTGTCGCTGTTCGCCGAGCCGGCGCGGCCGACGGACATCGCGCCGGCGCTGATGATCCCGCGGGTGCTCGAGCCCGACTACTGCCGCTGGCTCATCGAGCAGTTCCATGCGCGAGGGCACGAGGAGGGCGGCACCTACGCGTTCGTCGAGGGGCGCGCGGTGCACACCGTGGACACGAGCTTCAAGCGCCGCCACGACCACCACGTGCACGACAGGGATCTGCTCGACGGGCTCACGCAGCGGGTCGGCGGGCGCATCGTGCCCGAGGTGCAGAAGGCCTTCTGCTACGTCATCACGCGCGCCGAGGAGTTCAAGATCACCTGCTACCGGGCGTCGGAGGCCGGTCACTTCAGCGCGCACCGCGACAACCTGTCGCCGCAGACCGCGCACCGGCGCTTCGCGGTGACCATCAACCTGAACGAGGAGTTCGAGGGCGGCGAGCTGTGCTTTCCCGAGTACGGGCGCCACCTCTACCGGCCGCGGCCCGGCGAGGCGATCGTGTTCAGCTGCTCGCTGCTGCACGAGGTCCGCCCGGTGGTGTCCGGGGACCGCTACGTGCTGGTCGCGTTCATGTTCGGCGACGACGGCATCGCGCAGCGAGACGAGATCCGCAGGCACCTCGGCGCGATCCACCGCGCCTAGAACCGCCGCCGCGACTGACGGCCGCACATAAAAAAAGCCCCCTCCCGAAGGAGGGGGCTTTTCCGTTCCACTCGAGTTCCGGCCGAGCCGGATGGACTCAGTCGAACTTGACGCGCGCGCCGACCACGAAGATGTTGATGTCCTCGACGCTGCCGGCCAGGGTGGCCTGGGTGGCCGCCGAGACGTCCAGCTCCTGGTGCATGAACGACGCGTACAGCTCGGTGTTGGCCTTCTTCAGGCCGCTGTACACGTAGCCGATGCCCCAGCCCTCGTCCTCGTTGCCGGCGAGGCCCACGTCGTCGGTCTCGCCGTACTGGATGCCGACCGCGTGCGGGCCCCACTTGTGGCCGAGCTTGATGTTCCAGTTGCTCTGGTCCGGCACGTTGGCAATCAGCTCGTTCTGCGCGTACGCGAACGTGATGTTCGTGCCCTGCGAGAACAGGTAGGAGATCGAGCCGCCGTAGCGCGAGTCGACGCCGCCGCCCGGGGTGGTGGTCTGGCCGTTCTCGCCGTAGAACAGCGCGCCGCTGAGCTGGCCGCCGCCGAGCGCGGTGTCGATGCGCGCCGCCGCGTCCCACTTGTCGTCGTTGCCGAT
>CBDUCN010000474.1:0-2969 GCA_965365655.1 uncultured Gammaproteobacteria bacterium
GCGCGGGATCGAATTCATCGAAGAACCGGATCAGCGCACTCTCCACTCCGGCATCACCGTAACGAAAGCCTGTCGCGAGCTCCCTCGCGATGTCCCTGGCTTCCCCGGCGTCGTTGTAGAGATGATCACCCTGCAACCGCTCGACCAGCGCTCCGTGTCTTGCGGAGCTGTTCGGCAGCAGCACCTTGCCCAGCTGGAAATGCACCCGCGGATCGGAAGGGTCGAGATCCCTGGACTTGCGGTACAGCGATAGCGCCTGCGAGACGTCATCCCGTACAGCCTTGACGTCTCCCAGCGCGCAGAACGCGGCTGCGTTCGTCGGGTCCAGCCTGATGGCCGCCGTCAGACACTGCTCTGCATCCTGCATCCGTTCCAGCGCCTTGAATGCGAGGCCCAGGCTGTGCCAGATACCCGGACGTGCCGGATCATCTGCCTTGATGCTGTTGCACAGCGCGAGCGCCTCGTCCTGCTTCCCCTGCGATATCAGCGCATTGGCCAGGTTGATTCCTGGCTCGGCGACACCCGGCAACAGCTCCATCGCAACCCGGCTGGCCTGTTCCGCCTCTTGAAACCGGCCGGCATCTGCAAGCAGGCTCCCCAAGGCCAGCCATGCCTCTCCGCGACCCGGATCCTGCTCCACCACTTTCTCGATGTGGAAGATCGCGTCGGCGAGGTTGCCCCGGGAAAGATGCAGCTTGCACAACGTGAAGTGCGCATCCGTGTTCCCGGGGTCCAGATCGACCGCAACGCCCAGATATTCGATTGCGCGGTTCGCGTCGCCCGATTCGAGCCTGATGGCGCCGCGCATGAACCACGCCTTGCCGTTCCGCGCATCCTGCTCGCAGATCTGCGCGAGCACTCGCTCGGCATCAGCCAGCCTGCCCTGCCTCAACAAGGTGAACGCCTGGCCCATCAAGCCCCCGGCGCCGTGCGCACTCATCGAACACACACCTCGCTTTCAACGCCTGCCGCGCATCTGCAGCAGAATACTGCGACATCGCGAGGCTGAACGATGTGAAAGGGGTGAGCGTCGACGGCTCTCGACGACTCGATGGGGTGTCGCGTGTCAGGCTGACGGTTCGGCGCGGAAGGCCCGTGACCCGGGGATCAGTTCACGGCGCCGATCCACGCGCCGGGGCAACCGGTCGCGACCGGCCGCTCGCCGCGGGGTCGCGTGCACCTCACACGCGCGACGCCGTGCCCGCACCGGGCGCCGCGCGCCGCGGCGCGTTGCCGATGAACTCGAACACGATCACCTCGCAGACGGCCGTCGTGTCGAGCAGCGACGTCGCGCGCACCCGGCGAGCGGGCGCCTCGTCGAATCCCTGCACGTGGAACACGCGCCCCTCGCCGTAGCTGCCCGGGAGCGCGACCATCAGCCCGCCACCGTCGGCGCGTGCGCCGCCGAGGATGAGCCCGGCCCGGGGCACGGCGCCGCTGCCCGCGTCCATCGCGCGCAGCTCCACGGGCGTCGCCGACTGCGAGAGCATCTCCACGCCGGCGCGGTGTCCCTTCGACGCGTCCACCATCATCCACCGGATCACGCCCACCACCCAGGGATGGTCCCCCGACCGCACCGCGACGGGCTCGCCGACCCCGACCGGAGCCGACGGCGGGCTCTCGCGGACGATGCCGATGCCGCGCGGCCCGCTGTCGGCGACCTGCCAGGTGTCGAGATCGCGCGCGGCGCCGGGCGCGCTGCCGCCCGGTTCCGCCGCCCGCTCGCCGGTGCGCGAGCCGCCGCGAGGACCGCCGGGCTCGCGCACCGACACCGTCGCGCCGGAGTGGGGGTCGATCATGTCGATCGCGTCGTCGTCCGCCTTCTCGGGCTCGATGGCCTGCAGCAGGGTCCGCGCCGCGGAGGGCTTGCGTGCCGCGGCAGGCGCCTCGAAGGTGGCCCGCGGCGCGTCCGCACGCCGCACGCCCATGGCCGCGTGGATCGCGCCGATTCCGACCGCGACGCGCACGGCGGACGAGGCCCGCTTGCGTTCCCCGCCGCGTTGCCGCAGCGAATCCAGCATCGCGACGACGCGGCGCAGCAGCGAGATCGTCTCGCGGCGCGCGCGCGCCTCGGCCGCCGATCCCGGCGTGCCGGCTTCGACCGCCTTCAGCGTCGCGCCCAGCGCCCGGCTCACCGGGCGCGCGTCGAGCGCGACGGCGTCGGCCGGGATCGTGGAGGCGTCCAGGCTCGCGAGGCACACCCCGTGCCGCGCCGCGCCCGGCGCGACCAGGAACACGCCGCGGGTGTCCGGCACGTCCTCGTGGCGCGTGAGCACGGCAGCGTCCGCATGCTCGCCGAGCAGGTCGTACGCGCGCCAGATCTCGCCGCGCCCGAGCCGGTGCGGATCTGCGAGCCCGGTGAGCAGGGCGCGCTTGTACAGGTGCGTGACGCACGCCCGGAACTCCGTCCTCGTCCAGTCACCCGACCCCCGGCTGTCCGCGAAGCGCCGCTCGATCGCCAGGCGCTGCACCCGGGCGAGCTGCACCCACAGCCTCGGGTCGGGCACTGCGTACTCGCCGTAGCCGTGCAGCAACGCATGCGTCAGAAACACCGCCTCGCGGCGCGCGGCCGTGGCCAGCTGTCGGCTCCCGGACAGCCAGCTGCGGGCACCGTCGAGGTCCTTCGCGACCTGGCCGTACCCGGCGGCGAGGCGCATCGCGAGGATCCGAGCGCTCATGCTGACGGCACGCCAGCGGTCGCGGGCGCTGGCGCCACGCACCAGCGCCGTTGCCAGGCGGTCGTAGCCGCGGGCGTGCACCTCGAGCAGCTTGAGCCGCAGCGCGGGCTTGAGCGCCGCCGCGTTCATCCGCGCCGCCTCCTGCGCGAGACTCGCGATGACGACCGGCGGGTTCGCATACGGCAGGGACGACGCCCACCTCTCGAGCACGGCGAGGTCGGTCGTGGCGCGGGTGGGCTCGGCCCGCGGCGGCGGTTCGTCGATCGGCTGGGCTGACACGGCAAAGGTCTC
>CBDUCN010000475.1:0-2967 GCA_965365655.1 uncultured Gammaproteobacteria bacterium
ACCCTCGCCGCGTACCTCGCGGGCGTGTGGCTGTACCGGCGCGCGCGGCTGAACCCGCTCGCAAACCCGGTGCTGATCGCGGTGCTGCTGCTGGTGGGCCTGCTCACCGTCACCGGCACCGGCTACTCGACCTATTTCGAGGGCGCGCAGTTCGTGCACTTCATGCTGGGGCCTGCGACCGTCGCGCTCGCGGTCCCGCTGTACAAGCAGTTCCACCTCGTGCGCCGCTCCGCGGTCGCCATCCTGACCGCGCTGGTCGCGGGCTCGCTCACCGCGGTGGGCAGCGCGGTGGCGATGGGAAAGGTGCTGGGCGCCACCGACTCCACGCTGATGTCGCTGGCGCCGAAGTCGGTGACGACGCCGGTCGCGATGGGGATCGCGGAGAAGATCGGCGGCCTGCCCTCGCTGACCGCGGTGCTGGTGATCCTCACCGGCATCATCGGCGCGGTCGGCGGCACCTTCGTGCTCAACGTGCTGGGCGTGCGCGACTGGCGCGCCCGCGGGCTGGCGGTGGGCGTCGCCTCCCACGGCATCGGCACCGCGCGCGCCTTCGACGTGAGCCACGTCGCAGGCGCCTTCGCGAGCCTCGCGATGGGCCTCAACGCGCTCGCGACCGCCATCGCGCTGCCGCTGCTGCTGGCCCTGCTGAGCTGACCGGCGCGCCCCGCCCGCGCCGGCTTTTGATTGCGTACCGGGCGCGTGATACAACCGCCGGCGTCCGACGCGGGGGAACGGCGCATGGCGGTGGTGGGAATCGACATCGGCTTCGGCTTCACGAAGGCCTTCAACGGCCGCGACGCTCTGGCGTTCAAGTCCATCTTCGGCGAGGCCACCGACATCCAGTACCGCGAGCAGCTGCTGGGCTCTCCGCGCCCGGAGGAGCACCTGCACGTGGAGATCGGCGGCACCGGTTACTTCGTGGGCGAGCTCGCGGAGCGCCAGAGCAACACCCGCTCGTTCACCCTGGACCAGGACCAGTTCATCTCCACCTTCGCGCGCATCATGGCGCTGACCGCGCTCAGCCGCCTCGCCGAGCGCGGCGAGCCGGTGCGGGTGGTCACGGGGCTGCCGATCAGCTACTACCGCCGGCACCGTGACGCCATCGCGAAGCTGCTCACCGGAAAGCACGAGCTGGTCAGCGTGGACCACACGGGCGCGCGCAGCGAAACGTCGATCACGGTGAGCCACGTGCGCGCGATCCCGCAGCCCTTCGGCACCCTGTTCAACCACATGCTCAACGACCTCGCGGAGGTCAGCGACAAGCGCTTCGTCCAGGAGAAGATCGGCATCATCGACGTCGGCTTCCGCACCTGCGACTGCAGCATCGCCGACCGCACCCGCTACTCCGAGCGCGGCAGTCACACCAGCGAGTCCGGGATCGCGAAGGCCTACGCCTCCATCGCCACGCGGCTCAAGGAGCTGACGGGCGTGAACGTGGAGATCTACCGTCTCTACGACGCGGTGGCCCGGGGCAGCATCAAGGTGCGCGGCCAGAGCATCGACCTGAAGCCGCTGGTGGACGAGGCGCTGAGCAGGCTCGCCACGTCCATCGCGAGCGAAGTGGACCGCCTGTGGGCGGACGACTGGGACATCGACCTGATGGTCATCACCGGCGGCGGCGGCGCGGTGCTCGCGCCGTACCTGAAGCCGCTGCTGCACGGCGAGGTGCGCGCGCTGGACGCCGGCGCCGATCAGCGCCTCGCGAACGTGCGCGGGTACTGGAAGTACGGGATGAACGTCTGGGGGCGGGAGATGCGCGCGGCCAGGCCGGCCGCCGACTGACCCCGGCCGGGCCCTACGGCCCGCGGCGGCCCCGGCCTCCAGCCGCGACGGCACCCGGGGCGGCCCCGGCGCACGCCGGGTTTGCATTAGATTTTCTAACAGCTCGCCGTAGCAGGGATCGTTTGTCGAGGCCCGTATGAAGGCCTATCGTGCCTCCCCGGCAATGACCGCCGTGGTGGCACCGGCAACGGACATGACAGGAATCCTGAAATGAGCGCGCACCAGGGCAGGCCCCCCGGCGGGCGCCTGCGCGGGCCGGGCGCCGGCGGCGCCCCACGTTGCGCCACCGGCGCCGCTGGCGGAGACTCTTTCGCGCACCGTCGAGGAGGATCGTGATGGCGACGCCGAACCCGGCCCAGCGACTGGCCGCCGCGGCGGTGGACCCGCTGTGGCGGACCATCCGCGAGGAGGTCTCCGAGGAGGCGGCCGCCGAGCCGCTGCTCGCGAGCTTCCTGTACGCGACCGTGCTCAACCACAAGTCGCTGGAGGACGCGCTCGCGTTCCTGCTCGCCGGCAAGGTGGAGAGCACGGTGCTGCCGTCGATGCTGATCCGGGAGCTGATCAGCGACGCGATGCGCGCGGATCCGGCCATCGGCAACGCGGTGCGCGCGGACCTGCACGCGGTGCGCGACCGCGACCCGGCGGCGCACCACTACTCGCGCCCGTTCCTGTTCTTCAAGGGATTCCAGGCGCTGCAGACCTACCGCGTCGCGCACTGGCTGTGGCGCAACGGCCGCGAGGCCCTCGCACTGTTCCTGCAGAGCCGGACCTCGGAGGTGTTCCACGTCGACATCCACCCGGCGGCGCGCATCGGCAACGGCATCATGATCGACCACGCCACGGGCGTCGTGGTCGGCGAGACGGCGGTGATCGAGGACAACGTGTCGCTGCTGCACGGCGTGACGCTGGGCGGCACCGGCAAGGAGCAGGGAGACCGGCACCCGAAGGTGCGCCGCGGCGTGCTGATCGGCGCCGGCGCCGAGATCCTCGGCAACGTGGAGATCGGGGAGGGCGCCAAGATCGGCGCCGGCAGCGTCGTGCTCGAGGACGTGCCGCCGCACACCACCGTCGCCGGCGTGCCGGCGGTGGTGGTCGGCGCGGTGGACGGCGACATGCCGGCGATGTCCATGAACCACAGCCTGGACTGCCCGGACGGCGACTGCGACGACGACGCCTGACGGCGCG
>CBDUCN010000476.1:0-2961 GCA_965365655.1 uncultured Gammaproteobacteria bacterium
GCCGGCGGGCGCAGCGCGGCCAGCAGCGGCTCCAGGGTCGCGGCCTCGTCCACGCCCCACGCGGCGTCGATCAGCCGGCCCGCGTCGCAGCCCGAGCCGCCGGCGGCCACGCAGCCGCGCACCTTGCGCTCGAGGTCGGCGTCCGACAGCGGGCGCGCGAGGCTGCCCAGCGCGTCGCGCACGGTGTGCGCGTGGGTCGCGCCGGCGGTGGTGACCAGGCTCACCGCCGCGGCGCCGGTCGGCAGCGCGTCGTCGCGCTCGGCGACGACGCGCGCGCGCAGCGCCGCGATGTGCGCGTCGGCGACGCACGCGGGCGTGAACTCGTCCAGCCCGGCGCGGCCGAGGGCCAGCGCCACCGCCGCGCAGTGGTGGATGCTCACCCGCGCGTCGCGCTCGTCGTGCACCGCGCGGTCGCCGCGCGCGATGAGCAGCGCGTCGCCGCGCACCGTCACCTGCGCGATGTCCGCCGGGCGCAGCGCGTGCGCGTCGCGCAGCGCCAGGCACGCGTCGATCACCGCGTGCATCACCACGCCGCAGGGGTAGGGCTTCACGCAGTTGCGGTCGAAGGACCAGCGCTCGCCGAGGCCGCCCGCGAGGGCCGCGAGATCCGGCTCGTCGCCGCTCGCGCGCGCCCAGCCGAGCGGACCCTCGATCGCGGCGGGCGCCGCGGCATAGCCCGCCGCGGCCAGGCGGGCGGCGAGCAGGCCGTTGCGCGCCGCGTTGCCGACGCCGACGTTCTTGGCCGCGCTCGCGAGGTTCTCGACGACGCCGGCCGCGCTGCTCGCGGCGATCCCCAGCGCGTGTCCGGTGACCGACGCGTCCAGCCCGGCGACGCGCGCCGCCGCGGCGGCCGCGCCGAACACGCCGCAGGTCGCGGTGATGTGCCAGCCGCGGGCGTAGTGCGCCGGGGACACCGCGTCGCCGGCGCGGCACGCGACCTCGGCGCCCAGCGCGAACGCGGCGAGCAGCTCGCGCCCGCTCACGCCGCGATCCTCGGCGGCGGCCAGCGCCGGCGCCAGCACCGGCGCCGTGGGGTGGATCACGGTGCCCTGGTGGGTGTCGTCGTAGTCGAGGAGGTTCGCCGCGATCGCGTTCACGAACGCGGCGCTCATCGCGTCCAGGCGCTCGCGGCGGCCCCACACGCCGGCGCGCGGAGGGCCCGCGGCCGGTGCGAGCACGTCCAGCGCGGCCTGCACCGCGTGCTCGCCGGGCACCGCCAGCGCGCAGCCGAGGCCGTTGAGCAGCGCCCGCTTCGCGCCGTGGCGCACCGCGGGCGGGATCGCGTCCGGCGTCGTGCTCGCGACGAACTCGCCCAGGCGCTCGGCGGCGGTGTCCATGCGCCGCATTGTGGAACGCGCCGCGGGCGGCGTCGAGGACGCCGCCCGCTGACCGCGGCGCACGCGGTGCGCGCGGCTCAGGCCGAGGCGCGAAGCCCCAGCTGGTACTCCTCGGTGATGCGCGCGATCAGCTCGCGCTTCACCGCCTCGGCGCGATCGTTGTCGACCTGGCAGGTGCCCGCGTTCGCGTGGCCGCCGCCGTCGTACTCCAGCATCAGCGCGCCGATGTTGGTCGGGCAGTTGCGGTTGACGATGGACTTGCCCAGCGCGAACACGGTGTTCTGACCGCGGAATCCGCGCATCACGTGCATCGAGATGCTGCACTGCGGATACAGCGCGTAGATCATGAAGCGGTTGGAGACGTAGATGGTCTCCTCGTCGCGCAGATCCAGGCACAGCAGGTTGCCGTGCACGCTCGCGCGGCGCCTGAGCTGGCGCCGGTAGAGCTCCTCGTGGGCCTCGTACATCTCGACGCGCTCGCGCACGTCCGGCAACTCCATGATCTGGTCGATGTCGAGGTTCGTGCAGTGGTCGATGAGATCCATCATCAGCTGGTAGTTCGAGATGCGGAACTCCCTGAAGCGCCCGAGCCCGGTGCGCGCGTCCATCAGGAAGTTGAGCATCACCCAGCGGTCGGGATCGAGGATCTCGCTCACCGTGTACTGCGCGGAGTCGGCCTTGTCCACCGCGGCCATCATCTCGTCCCACTCGGCGGGGAACGCGTCATGGCCGCCGTAGTGGCGCCACACCACCCGCGAGGCGGACGGCGCCGCGGCGTCGATCACGTGGTTCGCGCGTCCGACGCCCGGGTTGCGCAGCGTCTCGCTGAAATGGTGGTCGAAGCACAGGTGCACGTCGGGGCGGTACGGCAGGTTCGTCGTGATGTCGTTCGCCGACACCTGCACCTTGCCGTCCTGCATGTCCTTCGGGTGCACGAAGGTGATGTCGTCGATGAGGTCGAGGTGCTTCAGCAGCACCGCGCACACCAGGCCGTCGAAGTCGCTGCGGGTCACGAGCCGGTGGCGGGCGGGGGCGTGGGACATGATCGTGCTCTCGGGGGTGGCTGACTGCTTCCGATTTCGGCCGCCCGGGCGGAAACTTGAGGCACGCACACGGGGGATGCGACATGGACGAACTGGCAGGGCTGGCGGCGGCGGTGGGCGCCGCGCTCGACGCGCGCGGGGAGACGGTGGCGGTCTCGGAATCGTCCAGCGGCGGGCTGGTCTCGGCCGCGCTGCTGGCGGTGCCCGGGGCGTCGGCCTGGTACCGGGGCGGCGCGGTGGTCTACACGGGGCAGGCGCGGGCCGCGTTCCTGAGCCTGCCGGCGACCCTGCCGGAGGCGGTGCGCTCCGCGTCGCCGCCGTACGCCGCGCTGTGCGCGCGCATCGTCAGCGAGCGCCTGGGGGCCACCTGGGGGCTCGCGGAGACCGGCGCCGCCGGCCCGTCGGGCAACCGCTACGGCGACGCCGCCGGCCACTGCTGCATCGCGGTGTGGGGGCCGGCGCAGTCGGGCCGTACCGTGGAGACCGGTCACGGCGAGCGCGAGGCCAACATGTGGGCGTTCGCCCGCGCCGCGCTGGAGGAGCTGCACGGCGCGGTCGCGCGGGGCGGCTGACGGGCGGCT
>CBDUCN010000477.1:0-2950 GCA_965365655.1 uncultured Gammaproteobacteria bacterium
GGCGGCGGCATCGTGCTCGACGAGTCGGCGCTGGACGCGCCGCCCGGCATGGACGCGCGGCGGCGCCGGCTGCTGCTGCCGGACGGCAGCCACGTGCGCTACGACACCCACCGCCAGGACGGGCGTCTGCGCCAGGTGATCCTCGAGCTGTCGCAGTACGTGTCCGCGGTGCGCCGGCCGCGGCTGTGGGTGGTCGCGGACGGCGGGTGCCGGGTGCGCGTCGCGCGCCGCCTCGAGTACCGCGACAGCGGCGTCGCGCGCGAGGTGGAGGTGCTCGGCGGCGACCTCGCGCAGGTGCGCTCGCGCCTCGCGCTGGACGAGCCCGTGCCGCCCGGCGCGCCGGTCGCGGGCGTCGCGGTGGCGATGGTGGACTCCGGGGTGAACTACGGCCTGCCGCGCGTCGCGGCGCGCCTCGCGCGCGGCGCGGACGGCGCGCCGCTCGGGTACGACTACTGGGACGACGACCCGCGGCCGTTCGACAGCCACCCGTCGCGCTCGCCGTTCCTGCCGCAGCGCCACGGCACGCGCACCGCGTCGCTGCTGCTCGACGACGCGCCGGTCGCGACCGTCGCCCCGATGCGCTACCCGCGCCCGGACATGGCGCGCATGGCGCGGCTGGTGGCCGACGCGGCGGCGGCGGGGATCGGCATCGTGAACCTGTCGCTGGGCGGCGGCGACGCGGCGCCGTGGCGCGCGTTCGAGGCCGCTGCCCGCGCGCACCCGCGGATTCTGTTCGTGGCCTCCGCCGGCAACGAGGGCCGCGACCTGGATCGCGACCCGGTGTACCCGGCCGCGCTGGACCTGGACAACCTGGTGACGGTGACCTCCGCCGACGACAGCGGCCTGCCGGCGCGCGGCTCGAACTGGGGCGCGCGCACGGTGGACCTGATGGTGCCCGCCGAGAACCTGGTGACCACCGACTTCAGCGGCTACGCGGCCGAGGTGTCCGGATCGAGCTACGCCGCGGCGCGGGTGTCGGCGCTCGCGGCGTGCCTGAAGGCGGCGAACCCCGGGTGGGGCGCGCCGGAGCTCCGGGCCGCGCTGTTCGCGCTCGCGACGCAGCCGGTCGCCGCGTCGGTGTCGCCGGTGCGGGTGGGGCTGATCCCCGACCCGGTGCTCGCGCGGCGCGGCGCGTGCGCGGCCGAGCCCGCCGCGCCGCAGCGAATCGGCCGGCTGCGCGTGGACCCGCAGGCCGTGTACCCCGACGGGCCGCCGCAGGCCAGCCACCGGCTCGCGCCGCTGACGCTGGTGTGGATCGAGGACTCGGGCTGGGCGCTGGAGTCACTGCCCGCCGCAATCGCGCGTGCGGCGGCCATCCACGCCCAGTGCGGGGTCCGCTTCGACGATGTGAGCGTGGAGCTGTGGCGGCTGCCGCGGCGTTTGCGCTACTTCCACACCGCGAACGCGCTGGAGCTGATGCGCACGCTGGAGGTTCGCGCGCCCGCCGCGTGGCTGGTGCGCGACACGCTGCAGCAGCCGGCCTTCGACGCCGAGGCCATCGGGCGCTCCAACGCGCGCGGCCGCGAGGCGCTGGCCGGCACGCTGTGGCTGACCGCGCACCTCGAGCACCCCGGGGAGGCGCTGGCCCACGAGCTGCAGCACGTGCTGTCCGACAGCGGGACCCATCTGCCGGAGAGCGACAACCTGATGCACGAGCAGACCCGCCCCGGCGCGACCCGCCTCGCCGACTGGCAGTGCGAGCGCGCCCACCGCGTCGGCAGCGCGTTCGGCTGGCTGGAGCCGCTCTGAATGGCTGATCATCGTTGAAACGCTGCACGGCTGCGCCTGCGTTCCACGTGGTCTCTCGTTTCTTCTCCGCATCCCTGACCCACCCCCGGCACGGGACAGGATGGCTCCGAGCGGCCGCACCGATCGACTTCGCCGCACGGGCATCCGGCCGCGGTCCCGGGGCCGCCCGCGCTACGTCACTCCGGCCCCCAGATCCTGACCTTCGTGTGGTCGGAGCCGTCCGCCGGGCGCACGACCTTCATGCTCTCGACGATGCCGTCCTCGCCGAGCTCGCGCTCGAGCGTGAGCACCGTGTGCAGCGCGTGGCTGCAGATGCTGGCCGCGTAGTCGGCCTCCTCGGCGGCGGCGGGCAGCGCCGCCGCGATGTGCGGTGCGCCGTGCTCGCGTACGAAGTGCTGCGCGAGGCGGTCGATCACCTGCTGGTACTCGTCCTCCTCGATCTCCGCGACCTCGACCAGCGAGCACCAGCCGAAGGAGCCGGTGCCCAGGAAGCCGTGGCGGAACGCCTGCCCACGCTTGCCCGACAGCGTCTCCGCGCTGTCGTCCAGGAACGCGAACGAGCCCGGCACCGCCCACTCGCCGGGCGCGGCGACGCGCTCGTACACCTCGTCGTCGGAGTCGTCGAGGCGGATGGTGCGCGGGAACCTCACGAGCGGCGCGTCAGGTTGCCGGCGGGCGTCACGCGAAGGCCGCGATGCCGGTCTGCGAGCGGCCGAGGATCAGCGCGTGGATGTCGTGCGTGCCCTCGTACGTGTTGACCGTCTCCAGATTGATCATGTGGCGCATCACGTGGTACTCGTCGGCGATGCCGTTGCCGCCGTGCATGTCGCGCGCGGTGCGCGCGATGTCCAGCGCCTTGCCGCAGTTGTTGCGCTTGAGCAGCGACACCGCCTCGTGGGGCGCCCGGCCCTGGTCGAACAGGGTGCCCAGGCGCATGCAGCCCTGCAGGCCCAGCGTGATCTCGGTCTGCATGTCCGCGAGCTTCTTCTGCACGAGCTGCGTCGCCGCCAGCGGGCGCCCGAACTGCTTGCGCTCCAGCGTGTAGTCGCGTGCCGCGTGCCAGCAGAACTCGGCCGCGCCCATCACGCCCCACGAGATGCCGTAGCGCGCCCGGGTCAGGCAGCCGAACGGGCCCTTCAGGCCCTTCACGCCGGGCAGCAGGTTCTCCTCCGGCACGAACACGTCGTCCATCGCGATCTGG
>CBDUCN010000478.1:0-2934 GCA_965365655.1 uncultured Gammaproteobacteria bacterium
CTTCGTCCGCGAGGCGCTTCGCGAGCAGGTCCACCCAGCCGCGCCCGGGCGGCACCCCGTAGCCGGCGCTCAGGCTGTCGCCGAACACCACCAGGTTCCCCGCCGACGCCGACACCGGCGCGGCCGGCAGCGCTGCCAGCAGCGCCGCGAGCGCGAGCGCGTGACGCACCCGCGGCCACGCGCTGCGCGCGCCGTGCTCCCGGGCGCGGCGCATCAGGCGAGCGGCTCGCGGAACAGCCGGCCGCGGCCCGGCAGCGCGTCGTGCACGCCGGCGAGACGCAGCGCGTGCCACGCGGTGGCGTGGTTGCTCGACGTCACCGGCTTGCCCAGCTCCGCCTCCAGCGCCTCCACCTGCGCGGCGAGGCGCACGTTCGTGCAGGACACGAACACCGCGTCCACGTCGCGCTCCGCGCCCAGCGACAGCACCGCGTCGCGCACCGACTCGGGCGCGATGCGCGCGACCGCGTTGTCGTCGTCGACGTTCCACGAGCCCATGACCGGCACCGACACGCCGTGCGCGATCACGTGCGCGCGCATGCTGCGATTGATCGCGTCCACGTACGGCGTGATCAACGCGATGCGCCGCGCACCCAGCGCCGCGAAGGCCGCGAAGGCGGCTTCCATCGGCGTCGTGCACGCGACGTCCGGGCGCACCTCGCGAATGTGCGCGTGCACCGCGGGCTCGCCGATCACCATCGCGCCCGACGTGCAGCCGAACACCACCACGTCGAGGCCGGCGCCGGGCGTGATCACCTCGGTGCAGCGCGCGATGCGCGCCTCCATCTGCGCGAGGCTTTCGGGGCTCACCACGGCGTCATTCTCGATACGGGTGTGGTGCACCGCCACGCCGGGCAGGTCGAGCAGGTGTGCGAGCTCGTGCTCGATGGTGAAGTCCGACGCCAGCACGATGACCCCGATGCGCGCGCGCCAGCCGAGGCCCCGGTCGAGCGCGTGCGCCATGTGGGTGCGCTCGACGCGCGGCGGCTCGGGCTCGTCGTTGCGAATCTCGAAGCTGGCGCTCATGCGGGACCTCCGCGGGTGGACGCGCCCGGTCGCGGGCGCACGGCCGCCGCCCGGCGACCGCGTCGGCTGCATCTTACGCCCGTGGCACGCGGCCCCGTGCGCCAGCGCTCAGTGCCCGTACAGCATCCCGTTCAGGCTCACCGCCGTCGGACGGCCGGCCAGCAGGTCCGCGGTCACCTGCGCCGAGCCGCAGGACATGGTCCAGCCGATGTGGCCGTGGCCGGTGTTGAGCAGCAGGTTCGCGTAGCGCGCGAAGCCGAACAGCGGCGTGCCCCCCGGCGTCATCGGGCGCAACCCCGCCCAGTGCTCCGCGTACCGGTGGTCGGCGGCGCCGGGAAACAGGTCCTCGGCCACGCGCAGCATCGCGCGGAAGTCCTCGCGCCGGAAGCTGCGGTCGTAGCCGCTGAACTCTGCCGTCGACGTGACGCGCAGCCGCTCGCCCAGCCGCGACCACGCGACCAGGTTCTCCTCGTCGACGCCGCCGAGCCGCGGCGCGGCGTCGCGCGTCCCCACCGGCAGCGTCACCGAGTAGCCCTTGACCGGGTAGATCGGCAGCCGCAGCCCGAGCCGGCGCCCGAGCAGCGGGCTGTCGCAGCCCAGGCACAGCACCACCGCGTCCGCCGGCAGGTAGCCGCGATCGGTGACCACGCGGGTGACCCGGTCGCCGCTCGCGTCCAGGCCCAGCACCTCGGTGCCGAAGCGGTACTCGACGCCCTGGTGCGCCTGCGACCAGGCCGCGAGGTTGCGGGTGAACAGGCACGCGTCGCCGCTGCGGTCGCCCGGCGAGTGGACGGCGCCGGCGATCCGCTCGCGCGCCGGCGCCAGCGCCGGCTCCACCTGCGCCACCGCGTCGCGGTCCAGCACCCGGATCTCGAGCCCCAGCCCGGCCAGGAAGCCCATGTGCTCGGCCCCGGTATCGAGGCTGCGTTGCGAGCGGTACAGATACAGATTGCCGCCGCGCTGGCCGTCGAACGCGACCCCGGTCTCGGCCACGACCTCGTCCAGCACCTGCACCGAGTAACGGCACAGCGCGAGCTTGTGCACCGTGTTCGCGCGCGCCCGCGCCGCGGTGCACTGGCCGAGGAAACGCGCCAGCCACAGCCACAGGCGCGGGTCGGCGGCAGGCTTGAGTCGCAGCGCCTGGTCCGGGCTGAACAGGCTGCGCAGCAGGATCCCCGGGGCCGCCGGCGACGCCCAGGAAAACGCGTGACCGGGCGCCACCAGGCCGGCGTTCGCGTACGACGTGGCCGACGCGGGCTCGGCCTCGCGGTCCAGCACCGTCACGTCGTGACCGTCGCGGGCCAGCGCCCACGCGGTGGTGGCGCCGATCACGCCGGCGCCCAGCACCACGACGCGCATCGGGGACGCCGTCAGACGGCGGCGATCACGCCGATCTCGACGGTGAACTGCGGCGCCGCGAGCTTCGACTCGACGCACGCGCGCGCCGGCGGCTCGCTCGCGTCCACCCACGCGTCCCACACCTCGTTCATCTCGCCGAAGGTCGCGATGTCGGCCAGCCAGATGGTGGCCGAGAGCAGCTTCGACTTGTCGGTGCCCGCCTCGGCCAGCAGCTCGTCGATGCGCGCGAGGATGTCGCGGGTCTGCTCCGCGACGCTCGCGCCGGGCGCGCGCTGCGCGACCTGGCCGGCGGTGTAGACCACGCCGCCGTGCTTCACCGCCTGGGACATGCGCGGGCCGGAATGCAGTCGTTCGATGCTCACGGGTTGCTCCTCGTTGCAGGGCCGATCAGGATCTCCGGGTCGCCACAGAGACGTTTCCAAATGTAGCTCACGGGCCGGTCGGCCGGGCGCTCTTCGCTGCGCAACGCGGGGGAGGCACGGCGACGGACCTGGAGCGCCGGGAAAGAGGTCCATGCCCGAGCAGCCGCCTTTGCCGCTTGCCCGGGCGACC
>CBDUCN010000479.1:0-2932 GCA_965365655.1 uncultured Gammaproteobacteria bacterium
GCCGAGTTGCCCTGGTCGCGCAGCAGCGGGTAGCCGATGTCCTTGCCGGTGCCGGCGAACTCGTCGTACGGGCCGAAGAACGTGAGCGGGTGGTCCACCGGCATGATCGGAAGGTCCTCGCCGGCCATCGCGGCGATCAGGCGGCCCCACAGCCCGGCGCACACGACCACCGTCGAGGTCTCGATGGTGCCGCGGTGGGTCTGCACGCCGCGGATCCGTCCGTCCTCGATCACCAGCCCGGTGGCCGGGGTGTTCGCGAAGGCGCGCAGCCTGCCGGTCTCCTCGGCGGCGCTCACGAGCTCGCCGACCACGGTCTGTGAGCGCGGGGTCACCAGACCGGCGTCCGGATCCCACAGCGCACCCTGGATCACGCTCTCCTCGAGCAGCGGGAACTTCTCCTTGGCCTCCTTCGCGCTGATGATTCGCGCGCGGGTCCCGAACGCCTTGCCCGAGCCGACCTTGCGCTCGAGCTCGCGCATGCGCTCGTCGTCCCCGACCCGCGCGACCTCGAGGCCGCCGATGCGGCTGTAGCGCCCCATGCGCTCGTAGAAGTCGATGCTGTACATCGTCGTCCAGCACGACATGTGGTCGTGGGACGTCGCGTAGCAGAAGTCGGACGCGTGCGCGGTGGAGCCGATGTCGGTCGGGATGGCCGACTTGTCGATGCCGACGATGTCGTCCCATCCGCGCTCGATCAGGTGGTGCGCGACGGATGCGCCGACGATGCCGCCCTGGCCGATGATCACGACGCGCGCGCGGGTGGGAAAGCTCGCCATTCGATGTGTCTCCGTGGTGGCAGGGTGTGTCCGGTGTCGCAGGCCGCGCGGCCACGCCACGCACACGCCCGCACGGCCGTGTCGCCGCGCCGTGCCCGGGTGACTATAAGTGGCGCGAATGGCAGTGAATATCCCGCGAGGCCCGGTGTGGGGGGCGTGCCATGCGCGCAGGCGTCACCCGCGTTCCTCATCGCGCCATCGGGCCGCCGCGCGCGGCGCGCGCCGCGGTGCGCGGCGGTCGTTCGCCGCGACGCGCCCGGGGCCGGCGGCGCGGGCGGTCGCCGACCATCGGCCGCGGCGCGCCACGCCTCTCGCGCCGCACGCGACGGGCGCCGCGCCCGGCCGGCCGCGCGGCTGACGCGCCCGTCGGCCCCGATGCTTCGCCGGTCCGGCGGTTGGTGGCATCCTTCGCTGCCCGCGCCCCGGCGCCTCCGATTCCTGGACCTGCCCATGCCCGCCCCCGAGCCTCCTGCCGACAGCGGTGCCAATCGCGGTGGCGACAGCCGCTCCGCGCGCACGCCGCTGTTCTCGTTCGCGGTGGTCGCCGACACCCACGTCAACGAGGACGAGCACACGTCGACGTCGCCATTCGAGACGAACCACCGCGCGAACGCCCGCGCGCGCTACGTGTTCGCCGAGATCGCGGCCCAGGACCCGGCGCCCGCGTTCGTCGTGCACCTGGGTGACCTCGTGCACCCGGTGCCGTCCCTGCCGTCGTACGGCGCCGCGGTCGAGCGCTTCAAGGCGATCGCGTCCTGCCTCGAGGTGCCGCTGCACGTCGTCCCCGGCAACCACGACGTCGGCGACAAGCGGGTGGACTGGATGCCCGCCGAGTGCGTGTGCGACGACTACCTCGCGCTCTACCGCGAGGCCTTCGGTGACGACTACTACGCGTTCGAGCACGGGGGCGTGCGCTTCGTGATGCTGAACTCGCTGCTGCTCAACTCGGGCCTCGCCGCCGAGACCGGCCAGCGTGCGTGGCTGGAGGAGCAGATCGCCGGCGCGCAGGGGGCGCGGGTGTTCCTGTTCATGCACTATCCGCCGTTCATCTACTCGCGCGACGAGCGCGGCAACTACGACAACGTGGACGAGCCGGCGCGCGCGTGGCTGCTCTCGCAGATCGAACGCCCCTCGGTGGAGGCGGTGTTCGCCGGCCACGTCCACAACTTCTGGTACGACCGCGTCGGCGAGGCGGATCTCTACATGCTGCCGTCGACGGCCTTCCTTCGCCACGACTTCTCGGAGTTCGGCAGGACCGATCCGGGCTTCGAGTTCGGGCGCGGCGACGCGGCGAAGTTCGGGTGGTTCCGCGTCGACGTCTACGACGACGGCCACGTCGCGTGCGCGGTGCGAAGCCACGGCCGGCAGCTGGCGCCCGGCGAGACGCCGGCGGTGCGCTCCCGGCCGCCGCTCGCGCATCCGAGGACCTCGGGCTTCGCGAACGTGGGCGTCGAGCTCCGCCACCCGTGGGCGGAGGTCATGCAGATCACCGCCACCGGCGGCGTGCAGGAGTTCGGCCGCAAGTGGGCGCGCAACGACTACCCGCTGCTCGCGCTGTGGGAGATGGGCGTGCGGCTCGCGAAGCTGCCGGACGTGGACGTGCTGGAGGACGAGCCGCGCGAGCGCATGCGGCTGATGGCGCGATTCGGGCAGCGCCACGTGGTCACCGTGGTCGGCGTGCCGCGCGACGCGCTGCTCGAACGCGCCGACGCGGGCTGCGGCGTCGCGGCCTTCGAGGTGAACATGACGCTGGACGGGTTCCGGGACCGGGGCGCGGCGCTGCGCGCGGCGCGCGAGCGCAGCGGCGCGACGATCCTGCTCGCGAAGATCCTGACCGACGCGGAGGCCCACTTCGACGGCAAGACCTTCAGCCACTTCGTGAAATCGGGCTTCACCGTGGACGAGCTCGAGCGCCATCACGCGGCGATCGTCGACGCCGTCGCGCGCGGCGAGATCGACGGCGTGACGGTACGCATCGAGATCCACGAGCCGCTGCAGGAGGCGGCGCTCGCGCTTCGCGCGTTTCGCGAGCGCACCGGCTGCGCGATCCTCGCGTCGCTGAAGCTCGCCGGTCCAGGCCTCGCCACTGCCCGCGACGACGATCGGGAGACCGCCGCGCGGGCGGCCGAGGCGATGATCCTGTCGCGCTGCGGCGA
>CBDUCN010000480.1:0-2930 GCA_965365655.1 uncultured Gammaproteobacteria bacterium
CGCGCACCAGCACCTCGCCGTGGCCGGGGCGCGGCGGGTCGCGCTCCGACAGGGCGAGGGCGTCTACACCGCCGGCGGACACGATCTCGTAGGCGCGCATGGGCAGGCTCCGGCGACCAGGGAGGCGGCATGGTACTGCGCGCGCAAGCGCCGGGTCCCGTGCGGCCGCCCCGGCGGGACGGCGGCGCGGGACCCGGCGCGCCGGCAGGGGCGAGGCCGTCAGTAGCGCAGCGCGTCCGCGTCGTAGGACAGGCCCGCCCTGCCCGCCTGCTCGCGCACCGAGTCGAACAGCTTGCGGTCCAGGGAGTCGGCGGCGCCGCCGCTCGCCTCCACCTGCTTCTTCAGGTACGCGTCGCGCCGCGCGCTCAGATCCGTGATCTCCTGGCGCAGCGCACGGCGCCGCTCGGCCATTTCGCGCACGCGCGCCTTCTGCTCCGCCGGCGCCATCGCGGCCAGCGGCTCCGGCAGTGCCGACGCCGGCAGCGATTCGATGTCGACGCGCCCGCTCGCGACGTCCTCCACCAGCTCCTTCTCGCCCAGCAGGTTGGCCTTGCCGGCGGCCGACGCGTTGAACGCCGCGCGCCGCGCGAGCGACTCCGTGGACGCCTCGTCGTGCAGCTTCTCGGTCGCCTCCACCTTCGCACGCGTGGCCGCCTTCTCCTCGGCGCTGCCGTAGTACAGCCGCGTGTCGTCCATGCGCTTCGACAGCGACGCGAGCTTCTCGTCGAACGGGGTCGCGATGGCCACCGCGTTGCCGGCCTGCTCCACCTGGAAGTAGCTGCCGTGGCCGAGCTGCGCGATCTGCTGCCACGGGCGGATCGTGCCGGCCATCGCGCCGCACTGGATCGCGTTGACGACGATCCCGCGCTCGGCCGCGATGCGCAGCGTCTGCGGGTACTTCACGTCGTCGATGTAGTCCATGTGCGGCGGCGCGTCGCCGACCAGGAACACCGCGCGGTACGTGTTCTCGTCCTGACTCCACGAGATGCGATTGATCGCATCGTGCAGCGCCTGGTTGACGCTCTCCGGGCCGTCGCCGCCGCCCTGCGCGCGGAAGTCCATCAGCGTCGCGTACATGGAATCGAGATCCGACGACAGGTCCACGACCTTCGTGACGTACGCGTCGCCCCGGTCGCGGTACGCGACCAGCCCCATGCGCACCTCGGGCTGCTGCTCGGCCGCCGCCATCGTCGACGCGATGGACCAGATCTTCTCCTTCGCGGCGGCGATCAGGCCGCCCATGCTGCCGGTGGTGTCGAGCACGAACACGACCTCCACCTTGTGCTTGCCCACCGTCGTGGGCGCGATGGCGCCCGACGGCGGGGGCGGCGGCGGGTTCGCCGCCTCGGTGCCGCGCACGTGCGGAAACAGCACGACCGCCGCGGCGGTGGCCGCGAACAGGGCGGCGGCGGCCACGCGCGACGCGGCGCGCGAGCGGGTCTTCGGGGTCGTCGCGGGGCGCGTCCCGTGGGTGTCGGGGAATGTCATGGCTGTGTTCTCCTTCGGATGTGTGACGATGACTTCAACGGGCGGCGGACAGCCGCCGCAGCGCCGCCTCGGCGCTGCGATGGGCGCGGGCGAAGGGCTCGCCCGCGGACTCGGGGGGATCGCCGGCGACGCGGCGCCCGCCGCGGCGCGGGATGGCCACCCACGCGGCCTGCACCAGCAGCAGGCACCAGATGGCCATGAAGACGCTGCCGGTGCGCTCCGCGGCCCACACCGCCGCGGCGACGGCCAGCGCGCTGAGCGCGAGATCGGCCAGCGCCGGCAGCACGCTGCGGTGCGCGCGGAACGCGCGCGCCAGCGACGCGAGCGCGACCTGCACCGCGACGTGCAGCAGCAGCGGGGGATCGAGGACCAGCGTGACGCCGGTCGCGACGGCCCACGCGAGCAGCATGCTGATGCGCCCGGTGCGCCCGCCGGCGCGCGCGAGCAGGTACAGCAGGTAGCCGAGGCCCACCGCGGCGACCACCGCGCGCAGCGCGAGCGGCGCCGCGACCACGCCGGCCAGCGCGAACATCAGCGCGCTTCCGCCGACGGCCGCCGCCAGCGCGGCGCCGGCGCCTTCCATCAGTCCCGGGGCCCTCACGGCGCGCTCCGCTTGCGCTGCTCGCGCAGGAAGGCCACTTCCACGTCGTCGCGGGTCGGATGCACCGCGGCCGGCGGCTCCGCGTCGCCCGCGCGCTCGCTCGCCTCGGCGTCGAACAGCTCGGCCTTCTGGCGCATCGACTCGAAGCGAAGGCGCTGCTCGGCGCTTCGCCGCTCCAGCGCGTCGAGATCGCGAGCCGCGTCGTCACGGCGCCGCGCGACGGTGTCGAGCAGCTGCGCGGTCTCGAGCTTCCTGCGGCACAGCGAGCGCGCGAGCTCGTGCTCGCCGGCCTCGAAGCACAGGTCCAGCTCGCCATCGATGCCGGCGACGGCCTGCTCCAGGTCGGTGGCGCGGCGCGCGAGATGCTCGTGCTCGCGGCGAAGGCGCGCGAGGCGCGCGGCGTCGTCGGCGAGCGCCTGCTCCATCTCGCGCACCGCCTGGCGCAGCAGCACGTCCGGCTCCTCGAGGTGATCGAGAACGGCGTGCAGGTCCGCGCGCAGCAGCCGCGAGACGCGTGAGATCAGTGCCATGGGTGATTCCTCCTGACGGGTTTCGAGTCCGGCGCCAGTCTGGAGGTCGGCCCCGCGGGCCGCTGCCACGCACGTGTAAACGATCGCGGGCGGGATTTACGTGGAGTTTACGAAGCGCCCGCTGCCCCGCGGGCGCGGCGTTGCTAAGCTCACCCTGTCATGAGCCGCAAGATCCGCATCCTGGTGGTCGAGGACGAGCCCGCGATCCGCGCCGGCCTCGAGGACGTGTTCGTGTATCACGGCTACGAGGTGGACGCGGTGGCCGACGGCGCCGAGGGCTGCACGCGCGCGCTGAGCGGGCGCTACGACCT
>CBDUCN010000481.1:0-2925 GCA_965365655.1 uncultured Gammaproteobacteria bacterium
GGCGCGAACAGCATCGAGCTGCCGGTGTTGAACACCGCGTCGCCGGTGGGCCGCGCCGCGAGCGGCTCGCCGGGCACGTCGCCAGCCCACCGCGGCGCCGGGCCAGGGCACGACAGCGTGATCGCCGCGTCGGCCAGCGGCGCTGCAGCGGCGTGGGCGGCCTGCGCCTGGATACGGCGCAGCAGCAGCGCGCGGTAGTCGTCGACGGTCATCGCCTCGGCGCGCGCGAGACCGGCCTTCGCGCGCTCGCTCACGCCGTCCGGGTGCTCGTCCACCAGGTTGCGGATGGCCCAGCGGTTCTCCCATGCGGTGATCGCGGTGGCGGTGGCGCGCGCGTCGGCGATGGAGCGCTCCAGCGCGTCCACCAGCGGGCTGTCAGCGCGCCGCACGAGCGCGATGCCGGCGCGCTCCAGACGCTCCAGCAGCGCGCCAAAGACGCGCCGGGCGGCCTCGTCCAGCTCCGCCCAGCCCTCGGTCTCGAGCACCATCAGGCGCGCCGGACGCACCGGCTCCGGCGGCGCGGCCGGGCCCGTGAGCCCGGGAAAGCCGCGGTCGCCGCCCGCGCGCTTCACGATCTCGATCGCGACCTGCCACATGTCCTCGATGCAGCCGGCGTGGATGCCGTGGGTGCTCATGCTGGTGGCCTGTCGCTCGCCGCGGTTGATGCCGCCCTGCGACGGCTTCAGCGACACGTTCCCGCAGTAGCCCGACGGGCGGATGACGGAGCCGCCGACCTGCGAGCCGATGGCCGCCGGCATCATGCGCGCCGCGACCGCGGCCGCCGAGCCCGAGGACGAGCCGCCCGGCGTGCGCGACGCATCGAAGGGGTTGGTGGTGGGGCCGGGGTGGGTGCCGCCCAGCTCCGCCGTCACCAGCTTGCCGAACACCACCGCGCCGGCCTCGCGCAGCGCCCATACCGCGGCGTTGTCGCGCTTCGGGAAGTTGCCGCGATACGCGTCGCAGCCCATCTGCGTCGGCATGTCCTTCGTCTCCAGCAGGTCCTTGATGCCCACCGGCATGCCGTCGATGGGAGACAGCGCCCGGCCCGCCGCGTAGCGCGCGGTGCTGGCGTCGGCGGCGGCGCGCGCCGCGTCGTCGTTGCGCGCGGCAAAGGCCCGCACCACCGGCTCGCGGGCCTCGACCGCCTCCAGACAGCGCTCGAGGTACGCGCGCGGGGTGTCGCTGCCGTCGCGGAAGCGCGCGACCGCGTCGTGGAAGGTCAGTGCGCGGAAGGTGCGCGGATCGTAGGCGGTGTCGGTGACGCTCATGCGCGGTGCTCCTCGCTCGGGCGGCCGGGGAGGGCCGATGACGGGGCAACAGATACTCGGGGCGCGCCGGCGCGCCCCGCGCGGCGACGATACACCACGCCCTGCGGGTGAAGGTGATCGGCCGCGCGGGGCGCCGTCGCATGGATCCACGTCCGCGCGCGCCGCTATGCTTGCCGCGCGCTCCTGCCCGCTGAACAAACGCCGCACGCACCCATGAGCCCGCACGCGCAGCGCATCCGCGACTGGATCGACCACAACGGGGTCGACGCCGACGTGCTGCGCTTCGACGAGAGCGTGCGCTCGGTGGAGCAGGCGGTGGCCGCGAGCGGCCATCCGGTGGAGCGCATCACGAAGTCCATCGTGATGGTCACGCACGACGGGCACGCGGTGGTCGCGGTGGTGCCGGCGCACTGCCGCGCGAGCACCGATCGGGTGCGCAAGGCGCTCGGCCTCGCGGCGCGTCCGCGGATCGCGACCCCGGAGGAGACCGAGGCGCTGCTCGGTCAGCAGGTGGGCGGCAACTCCCCGCTCAACGCGGGCGACGCGAGCGTGCTGGTCGACCCGCTGGTGCTGGAGATGGACTGGCTGATCACCGGCGGCGGCGACGACCGGACGCTGGTGCGGATCGCGGTGGCGGAGCTTCGCCGCGTGGTCGCGTTCAGCGAGGCGCGGGTGCGCAAGTAGCCGCGGGCCGGATCCCCCGTTCCTGCGTGATTGGCCGCGTAGGTGTGGAATCTCACTCGCGAAAGCACGCCGATCCCCTAGCCTGCAGGCGGGTTTCCGCAGTGGGGGCTGGAGCGATGACAGCCAACGAACGGGCCGGCACGCCGGACATCGAGGCGCAGGGTCTCGAGGACTTCGAGTTCGTGACCCTGGCCGGCCACACGTACACGTGCGTGCGCCTGGACGAGGACGGCTGGAAGCGCGAGGGCGGGTTCCTGGAGCGCCGCCAGCGCCAGGAGCCGGTCAGCGTGGAGCGCAGGAGGCAGAACGGCGCGTGCTGAGCGGCCCTCACGCATCCTCGCGCAGGCGTGCCTCGGCGGCCAGCGCCGCCTGGTACGCGGCGCGCTGCTCGAGCCGTTGCCAGTAGCCCGCGACCGCCGCCGGCAACCTGTCGGGCACGTGCCTCGCGAAGCTCTGCAGCGTGTAGCCCATCATCACGTCGGCCGCGGTGAACGGCTCGCCCAGCAGGTAGCGCCGGTCCGCGACGGCCTGATCCAGGGCCCGCACGCACGCCCGCGCCCGGTCGCGCATCTCCTCGATGGCGTCGGCACGCGGCGCCGCCGCGAACGCGCGCTTGTGGTTCGCGATCTCGCCGGTTGCACGCCCGAAGGTGGCCTCGGCGAACCAGCACCACTGCAGGTAGATGCCATGGTCGGTGCCGTCCCGACCCGGCTCCAGGCGCCCCTCGCCGTAACGCGCGAGGAGGTACTGCACCATCGCGCCGGACTCGAACATCCTGAAGTCGCCGTCCGTCATCACCGGCACCTTCCCGACGGGGTTCATGCGCCGCCACTCGGGACTCGCGCGGTACTCGCTCGAGAAGTCCACCTTCTCGAGCGCGTACGGCAACCCGAGCTCCTCGCACAGCCAGACGACGCGAAAGCCCCGGGTGCCGGGGGCGTGATGGATGACGATCATGGTCGCGGTCCTCGCA
>CBDUCN010000482.1:0-2839 GCA_965365655.1 uncultured Gammaproteobacteria bacterium
GCGGTCGTGGGCGGCGGCCTGGTGGGGCTGACGCTCGCGTGCGCGCTGGGCCGCGACGGGGTGCGCGTCGCGCTCGTGGAGGCGCGTCCTCCGGCGCCCGAGCCCGACCGCGACGGGTTCGACATCCGCACCAGCGCGATCAGCCCGGTGTCGCAGCGCATCCTCGCCGCGGTGGGGGCGTGGGAGCGGCTGCCCGCCGCGCGCCTCGGGCCCTTCGAGCGCATGCAGGTCTGGGAGCGCGGCGGCTCCGCGGAGCTGCACTTCGACGCGGCCGACGCGGACCTCGCGGTGCTCGGCCACATCGTCGAGAACCGCGAGCTGGTGCACGCGCTCGAGGGCGCGGCGGCGGCGATGGACACGGTGCGCATGTATCGCCCGGCGGTACTGGAGCGGCTGGAGCCCGGTCCGCGCGGCACCACGCTGGTGCTCGACGGCGCGCGCCTGGAGGCGCGGCTGGTGGCCGGCGCGGACGGCGCGCGCTCGCGCGTGCGCGAGCTGGCCGGCATCGAGGCAGACGTCCGGCCCTACGAGCAGGAGGCGCTGGTCGCGACGGTGCGCACCGCGCAGCACCACCGCGACACTGCGTGGCAGCGCTTCCTGCCCGGCGGCCCGCTCGCGTTCCTGCCGCTGCCGCACGGCGTGAGCTCGGTGGTGTGGAGCACCTCGCCGGAGCACGCGATGGACCTCGAGCGGATGCACGAGGCGGACTTCCGCAGCGCGCTCACGGAGGCCTTCGAGGCGCGCCTGGGCGCGGTCGAGGAGGTCGCGGCGCGCGGGCGCTTCCCGCTGGTGCGCGTGCAGGCGCAGCGCTACCTCGCGCCGCGCGTCGCGCTGCTGGGCGACGCCGCGCACACCATCCACCCGCTGGCGGGGCAGGGGGTGAACCTGGGCCTGCTCGACGCGGCGGCACTCGCCGAGACCGTCTGCGACCTGCTCGCGGCCGGGCGCGACCCGGGCCTGGAAGGGAACCTGCGCCGCTACGAGCGCTCGCGGCGCGGCCACAACCGGCTCACCGGCGAGATCATGAGCGGCTTCAACCGGGTGTTCGGCTCGTCGCTGCCGCCGCTGGCCGCGGCGCGCCGGCTCGGCTTCGCGGTGACCGACCGCGTGGCGCCGCTGCGCCGCCTGTTCATCCGGTACGCGTCCGGGTTCGCGTTCGACCTGCCGCGCCTCGCGCGCGAGGGCTGACGCGGCGCCGGCCGTCGGGCCGCGCCCGCTGCCGTCATGCGCCCGGTGCGCGGACGCGTGACGACGCCGGGCGCGGCGTCCCGCTACTTCTCCGGCAGCGTCTGCGCGTACGCGAGCAGGTCCGCGAGATCCTCCGCAGGCAGCGTGATCAGCGAGATCATCGGGATCCCGGGCTGGCCGAAGCGCGCCTTGTGCAGGAACTCCCACGGGTTCTCCTTCGCGATCGTGCCCACGTACTCCGGCGACTTCGCGTCCTTGAAGTTGAGCGTCTTGCCGTCGAAGCCGTGGCACACGGCGCAGATGGTCTGGTAGTAGCGCGCGCCGCGCTCGGCGTCGCCGCGGGCCTTCTTCGAGCCGCGCTCGACGTACAGGTCCATGTCGATCTGGCCGAGGCTCACGAAGCGCGCGAGGTTCTGCATCTCGCGGTCCGGGATCATCTCCGCCGTGTAGCCGTGCGCGTCGCCGCGCAGCACGCTCGCGATGGCCGCGACGTCCTTGCCGACGGCGTTGCGGATGCCGGGGATGCCGGTGTGGTGCGAGCCCTTGCCGTAGGCGCCGTCCGCGCCCCGGTAGTCCCAGCCGTGGCATTCCTTGCAGCGCCAGGTCGTGTCGCCCTTCTTCTTGCCGGCGGACGGGTACGCGGGGTGGGTGTCCTTCGGCGCGTCGTGGCCCAGCACCGCCCACCACTTGTCGTAGAGCTGGCCGCCGCGGGCGACGGACCAGACCTCGGAGCGCATGCCCTCGTCGTCGGCATGGGCCGGCGGGGCGAACGGCGCGCTTGCGGCCGCGATCAGTACGGCGCCGGCCAGGGCGCCGAGCCCGGTGCGCACGGTGGCTCGATGGTTCATGAGGCGATTCTCCGCAGGTGGCGCCGACCGGCGGCCGGCCTTCCTCCTTGATACGCCGCTTCGCGGCGGCAAGATTGATCCGTGTCAGGTGGGAGGGCGCGGCGCGCGGTAACGCGCCCGATGCCTCGCCGCGATCGACCTCGCGCGGACCTGTACACTGCGACGCCGCCGTCCGCGCGCCGAGGAGGTCCCGCGCCCATGCATCCCCCACTGTTCGAGTCCGACCTGCGCGGGCTGCAGCTGCTCAACCGCGGCAAGGTGCGCGACATCTACGCCGTCGACGAGCGTCACCTGCTGTTCGTCGCGTCGGATCGCCTGAGCGCGTTCGACGTGGTGCTGCCGGACCCGATCCCCGGCAAGGGCCGCGTGCTCACGGACCTGTCGCTGTTCTGGTTCGAGCGCATGGCGCACCGGGTCGCGAACCACCTGACCGGCATCGCGCTCGACGAGGTGCTGAGCGGCGACGAGCTCGAGCAGGTGCGCGGCCAGGCGCTGGTCGTGCGCCGCTGCCGGCCGCTGCCGGTGGAGGCCATCGTGCGCGGCCACATCATCGGGTCGGGCTGGAAGGACTACCAGTCGACCGGCGCGGTGTCCGGCATCGCGCTGCCGCCGGGGCTCGCCCAGGCGGCAGCGCTGCCGGAGACCATCTTCACGCCCTCGACCAAGGCCGAGGTCGGCGTGCACGACGAGAACATCAGCTTCGAGACCATGGCCGACGCGGTCGGGCGCGAGGTTGCGGAGCGGGTGCGCGAGCTGAGCATCGCGATCTACGAGGACGCGCGGGCCTACGCCGCCGGGCGCGG
>CBDUCN010000483.1:0-2803 GCA_965365655.1 uncultured Gammaproteobacteria bacterium
TTCGAGGGCGAGCGGCTGGCGGCGGTGGCCGGCGTCTACCGCGACATCCTCGACGAGTACGGCGGCGGCGCCGGCGCCGCGCCGGCGCCGCCCCCCGACGCCCGCGGCCAGGCGCTCGCGGCGATCGAGGTGCTGCGCGGGCAGCTCGAGCCGCTGCTGCGCGCGCTGGCCGCCGATCGCGACGGCGCGACCGCCCGCGCCCTGCGGCCGAGAGACGGGGACGCCGCCAGGGTCTTTCCCGGTCTCGACGCCGACGCCGTGGCGCGCGCCTACCGCGCGGTGTGGGACGCCGAGCCGGCGCCGCCGCGGCCGCGCGCGGAACAGACCGAGCTCGTCTGTGACCTCGCGCCGGCCGGCATGCTCGGTCACGACAACGAGCTCTCGCACCGCTTTCCGGGCGGCTACCGGCGCATTGCTCCGCTGCTCGACCCGCACCGGGTCTGGGCGCGCTGGAAGTTCGTGCGGCCGGGGGAGCCGTCCGGGATGGCCTACGACGGCCTGGTCTGGGTCGACGATCACTGGGCCTGGTTCCCCAAGCCCTACCGCGTTCTCGCGCATCTGGTGCCCGGCAGCGACCCGGGCTGACACCGCCACCCCGGCGCGCGACACGCTTCCCCGCCGCTGCGTGCCGCCGATCACGCAAGAGCAGCAAAATTGTTTGATCTCCCCGGGTAGGAATCCGATTATCGACTCGAGCGCCTGAGTATCACCTCGAAGAAGGTGAAGGGCTGCCCTGCGAGGAGGCGGCCAGCGACCCGACACGGAAGTGTGCCCATGGCTCGCGACAAGGACCTCGGCACGGGCGGCGTACGCCCGCAGCCCTGCGGCGTCGAACCGGGCGCCGCCGATGATGCCGTCGACGACCGCGACGTCGCGGCGCTGGGTCTGCTCGGCCAGTCGCCGGCCTTCAACGACGCGATGGGGCTCGTGCGACGCTTCGCGGCGACCTCCGCGCACGTGCTGGTGCAGGGCGAGACCGGCACCGGCAAGGAGCTGGTCGCGCGCGCCATCCACTACCTCAGCGACCGCCGCTACAAGCCCTTCGTGCCGGTCAACTGCGGTGCGCTGCCGGACACCCTGGTCGAGAACGAGCTGTTCGGGCATGCGCGCGGCGCCTTCACCGACGCCCGCGAGGCCCAGGCCGGCCTCGCCGCCGACGCCGACGGCGGCACGCTGTTCCTCGACGAGGTCGAGTGCCTGTCACCCAAGGCCCAGGTCTCGCTGCTGCGTTTCCTCCAGGACGGGCAGTACCGGCCGCTGGGCGCGCGGCGCAGCGTGCGCGCCGACGCACGCATCATCGCCGCCAGCAACCGCGACTTCGACGAGATGGTGCGCGAGGGCTCCTTCCGCCAGGACCTGCTCTACCGCCTCGCGATCATGTCGGTGCACCTGCCGCCGCTTCGCGATCGCGGCAACGACGTGCTGCTGCTGATGCACCATTTTCTCGCCCGCTTCGCGCGCAAGTACCGCCGCGAGGTGCCCGAGGTGGACCCGGACTGCATCGCGCGCATGCTCGCCCACGGCTGGCCCGGCAACATCCGCGAGCTGGAGAACGTCGTGCACCGCCAGCTGCTGCTGGCCGACGATGACCGGGTGAGCTTCGAGGTGGGGCTGCACTCGCCGGGCGCGCAGCGCCCGGCGCGCCGCGACGCCCGCGCCGCGGACCGCTCGTGCCTGGCGACCATGGACATGAAGTCGGCCAAGGCCGAGGTCATCGCGCGCTTCGAGCGCCACTACCTGGAGCAGGTGATCGCGGCGTCCCGCGGCAACGTGTCGCGCGCGGCGCAGCGCGCCGGCAAGGAGCGCCGCGCGTTCGGCAAGCTGCTCAAGAAGTACGGGATCGACCGCGAGCAATACTGATCCGGGCGATCCGCCGGCGGCGGGCCGCAGACGCGGTGTACAGAGTGCGTGGCGACCCGGGGTCTCCTCCGAACGGGTCGATCGGGGCCTGGAAAACACCGCCGGACCGGGCCACGCTTCGAGGAACAGGCTTCCGCGGGAGGTACCCAGCCATGAGCCAGGACGACCCCGGCAGGATCCCGGATCACCGCGAGTCCCCGGCGGACGCCGGCGAGGACTCCGCCACCGGCGCCGCAACCGGCTCCGCAGCCGGCTCCGCAACCGGCACCGATCCGGCGGCGATGGGTGACGCCACGTCCCGGGAGACCGGGACCGCACCGCAGGAGGCGCCACCCCCGGTGCCCCCGGACGACGGTGCACGCGACCACGCCGCCCACCAGCGCGAGGTGCGCGACGCACTCGCCCGGGTGGAGAAGCTCATCATGTACGACGCCCAGAGCGAGGGCCTCGCGCCGGCGGAGAGCCGCGCCTACGTGCTGGACTTCGCGTCCAAGGTCCGCAGCGGCGCGAGCTGGTCGCCCGCCGAGGAGTCGGACTTCTGGGCCCACACGTCGAACATCGCGGCCAAGCTCCCGTTCACCTACGAGAGCCTGGAGTCCAGCCGCACCCGCGCCCGCTGGTACGTGTGGGTGTTCGGCCTCGTCACCACCCTGCTGCTGGCGCTCCTGCTCTACTCCCAGTTCACCTGGGTGGTGCTGAACAACGTCACGCGGACCATCGACCAGACCCGGGAGACGCTGGCCAGCGCGACCATCGCGCGGGACGCGGCACAGTTCCAGATGGAGCAGGCCGAGACCGCCGCCGGCGCGGCAACCGCCGCTGCGCAAGGCTCCGACCTCAGCACCGAGAACGCGTACGCCGCGGCGAAGAAGCGTCACGCCGAGGCGCAGCAGAAGATCGACGACGCGCGGACGCAGCTTCGCTCGAGCGCGCGCATCCTCCA
>CBDUCN010000484.1:0-2791 GCA_965365655.1 uncultured Gammaproteobacteria bacterium
CCGAACACCTCCAGCCCGACGCGCCCGGCGTTCACCGCGCACGGCCAGCCGGCGTAGAACGCGACGTGGGTGATCAGGCCCTTCAGCTCCTCCTCGGTCACGCCGTTGTCCAGCGCGCGCTGCATGTGGCCCTTCAGCTCCGGCGTGCGGTACAGCGCCGCGAGCACGGCCACGGTGACCAGGCTGCGGTCGCGCTTGGACAGCTCCGGCTGCTCCCAGACGTCGCCGAACAGCACGTCGTCGCGCAGGCGGCCGAGCTGGGGCACCAGCTCGTACGGGGTCGTCGGTCTCTTGTCGGCCATGGCCGTTCCTCCCGGGGTCAGGTGGGGTGGTGGATGACGCGGCGAGGGCGCCCGGCTCAGCCGGTGAGCGTCCAGTGGCTCGCGCGGGTCGCGGCCTCGCTGCGCAGGTAGTCCAGGAAGCCCGCCGCGACCGGCGGCAGCGGGCGGTCGCGGCGGTACACCAGGAACCACTGGTGCTGCACCGGGAACTGCTCCACGTCCAGCGTCACGAGGCCGTGGCCGCCGCCGACCAGGGTCAGCTCCGACAGCACGGTGACGCCCATCCCGGCCGCGACCGCGCGCTTGATGGCCTCGGTGCGCGGCGACACCATGCGGATCTCCGGGGTCAGGCCGTTCGACGAGAACAGCCGGTCGGCGGCGCGCCGCGTCTCCGAGCCGGGCTCGCGCATGATGAAGCGCTCCTCGGCGAAGCGCGCGAGCGGGATCGCGCGCTCGCTCGCGAGGGGGTGGCCCTCCCACGCGATGGCGCCGATGGGGTTGTCGATGATCGGCACCGCCTCGATGTCCACCGTCTTCGGCGGGCGGCTGAACAGGTACAGGCTCTCGAGGTTGTTGCGCACCCGGCCGGCCAGGCGCGCGCTGTTCTCGACCTCCAGCGTCACCTCCACCGCCGGGTACTGCTCGCAGAAGCCGGCCAGCAGGTCCGGGAAGAAGTACTGCGCGGTGTTCACGATGCCGACGCGCAGCACGCCGCGGCGAAGGCCCCGCAGCTCGTCCACGCGCGCCTCGAACAGGTCCAGGTGCTCGAAGATCTCGCGGCTGCACGCCTCGAGCAGCCGGCCCGCCTCGGTGAGCACCATGCGCCGGCCCACCTGCTCCAGGATCGGCATGCCGACCCGCTCGGTGAGGCGCTTGAGCTGCATCGTGACGCTGGGCTGGGTGAGGTGCAGCACCTCCGCGGCGCGGCTCAGGGTGCCGAGCCGGGTGACCGCCAGGAAGACCTCGAGCTGGCGGAACGTCGCCTGGTGCATTCGGTTTCCTCCGGCGTGACCTATTGGATCGAGAACATATTAGTTATTGGAAATATTGATTCAACATTATCGGACCAGTCCCGATACTCCTCGGCCCAGACGGGACCCGAGTCCCGCAGCGAATCACCAGAGGCAGCGCGCCATCGTGGCGCGGTGCAGCAAGAAACCGAGGAGAATTCACGATGGCCGGTCGCCACTTCCTTCACATCCCGGGCCCGACGAACGTTCCCGAGCGCATCCAGCGCTCGATGATGCGCTCGATCGAGGACCACCGGGGCGCGAACTTCCCCGCGCTCAGCAAGTCCATCCTCGCCGACCTGCGGACGATCTTCCGCACCGAATCCGCGCAGGTCTTCGTGTTCCCGTCGAGCGGCACCGGCGCGTGGGAGGCCAGCCTGCTGAACACCCTGGCGCCCGGCGACCGCGTGCTGGTGTCGCGCTTCGGCACCTTCAGCCACCTGTGGGCGGACATGTGCCAGCGCCTGGACCTCGAGGTGACCGTCCTCGACGCGGAGTGGGGCGAGGGCGCGCCGGTGGAGCGCTACGCCGAGGTGCTGAAGGCGGACACGGAGAAGACGATCAAGGCGGTGCTGGTGTGCCACAACGAGACCGCGACCGGCGTCACCAGCGACGTCGCCGGCATCCGCCGCGCGCTGGACGCCGCCGACCACCCGGCGCTGCTGTACGTGGACGGGGTGAGCTCGATCGCGAGCATCGACTTCCGCATGGACGAGTGGGGCGTGGACCTCGCCGTCACCGGCTCGCAGAAAGGCCTGATGCTGCCGCCCGGCCTCGGCATCGTCGCCGTCAGCCGCAAGGCGCTGGCCGCGCGCGAGAATGCGAAGCTGCGCCGCTGCTACTTCGACTTCGACGACATGATCCGCACCAACGCGGACGGCTGGTTCCCGTACACCCCCGCCACCGGCCTGCTCTACGGCCTGCGCGAGGCGCTGGACATGATCGACGAGGAGGGCCTGGACACGATCATCGCGCGCCACCACCGTCTCGCCGAGGGTGTGCGCCGCGGCGTCGACGCGTGGGGCATGAGGCTGTGCGCGCGCGAGAGGCGCTGGGAGTCCGACACCGTGTCCGCGATCGTCGTGCCCGACGGGCACGACGCCGCGAAGGTCATCGACATCGCGTACCATCGCTACAATCTGGCGCTCGGCGCGGGCCTGATGAAGGTCGCGGGCAAGGTCTTCCGCATCGGACACCTGGGTGATCTCAACGAGCTCATGTGCCTCGCCGCGCTGTCGGGCGCCGAGATGGCGATGCGCGACGCGGGAATCCCGATCGTGCTCGGCAGCGGCGTCGCGGCGGCGCAGGCCTGGTACTCCACCGGCACGGCCGCGGCGGCCGAGGAGCGCCCGCGCCAGGTCGCCTGACGGGCGGCGCGCGCGCCCGCCCGCGGGGACGCCCGGGCCGAGGTTCCGACGCGGAGCCGGGCGGCGCGGGCACCCACCGGGCGGGAGGGCGCGATGAGCTACCTCGACCGGCTGCAGGGCGAGAACGACGCCG
>CBDUCN010000485.1:0-2784 GCA_965365655.1 uncultured Gammaproteobacteria bacterium
GCACGCGGCGGCCGACGACCAGCCGGTCGCGCCCGCGCACGGGCCCGCCGCGGTCGCCGCGGCGCCGACGGGCGCCGCCGGCGAGCCCGCGCCGCTCCGCGCGCTGCGCGAGACCGTGCGTGCGTGCACCCGCTGCGAGCTCCACGCGTCGCGCACCCAGACCGTGTTCGGCACCGGCGATCCGGCGGCCCGGCTGATGATCATCGGCGAGGCGCCGGGGGCCGACGAGGACGCGCGTGGCGAACCGTTCGTGGGCCGCGCGGGACAGCTGCTGAACGCGATGCTGCGCGCGATCGGCCTCGCCCGGGACGAGGTCTACATCGCGAACATCCTGAAGTGCCGCCCGCCACGCAACCGCGACCCCCGTCCCGAGGAGGTGGCCGCGTGCAGCGGCTACCTGGACCGGCAGGTGGCGCTGGTCGCGCCGGAGCTGATCCTCGCGGTAGGGCGCGTCGCGGCGCAGAACCTGCTCGGCGTGAGCACCCCGATCGGACGGCTGCGCGGCGGCGCGGTGCACCGGCATCCGGCGAGCGGGACGCCGGTGCTGGTCACGTATCACCCCGCCTACCTGCTGCGCTCGCCGCTCGAGAAGCGCCGCGCCTGGGACGACCTCGCGGAGGTGGCGCGGCGCCTGGGAGTCACGCCGTGAGCGCGGTGCTGCGCGGCGAGCAGCCGGTGGTGCGGCCGATGCGCGAGCCGGACCTGGAGCGCGTGCTGGGCATCGAGCGCGATGCGTACGGCTTTCCGTGGTCGCCGGGCATCTTCCGCGACTGCCTGCAGGTGGGCTACTGCTGCTGGGTGCTGGAGCGCCAGGGGCAGGTCGACGCCTACGGCATCATGCAGGTCGCGGTCGGCGAGGCGCACGTGCTGAACCTGTGCGTGGCCCCGCGGGCGCACGGCCAGGGGCTGGGACGGCTGATGCTGCAGACGCTGCTCGGGGTCGCGCGCGACCACGGCGCGGAGAGCGTGCTGCTCGAGGTGCGCCCGAGCAATGCGCCGGCGCTGGCGCTGTACCGCTCCGAGGGCTTCCGCACCGTCGGCACCCGGCGCGGCTACTACCCGGCGCACGGGGGCCGCGAGGACGCGTTCATCCTGTGGCGCTCGCTGCGTGCGCCGCACTGAGCGAGCGCCGCGGGAGCAAAAAAAACCCCGCCCGAAGGCGGGGGTTTCGCTCACGCACACTTCGCGAAACGTCAGGGGGGGTCGAGTCGGCCGGGCGCGCCCCGTGCTTCCGTCCGGGACCGCCGGGCCATGTCACCGCTGACGATGCAAGCGGCGGGCCAGCCGCCGGGCCGGGCCCGGTTCACGCGGGTTGCGGCGCCGCCGCACCCGCGCGCGGGGCGCCGCGGCGGCAGCGGTGTAAGAAATGCCGACGCGGTTCGCGGCGCAAGCGTGACCGGCGTCACGCGGCCCGTGCCGCGACCAGGCGGGTGCGTGAGAATGAAACACATCAGGCAACAAGGAGTTGGCGTGGAATCCTCCGGGTATTCCGAGAGTGTAAGAATTGTCGACACGAGCGGCGCGGCGCGGGCCGCAGGCGGTGCCGCGAGGGTCGCGCGGTGAGCGCCGGCGCGGAGGCACCGCCGCGCGGCGAGCCCGACGCGATGCATCGGCACCTCGACGACCTGGTCGGCAACACGCCGCTGGTGCGGCTCAGGCGCATGGGCAGCGGCCGCAACTGCCTGCTCGCCAAGCTGGAAGGCGACAACCCCGCCGGCTCGGTCAAGGACCGTCCGGCGCTGTCGATGATCGCCGGCGCCGAGGCGCGCGGCGAGATCCGTCCCGGCGACACGCTGATCGAGCCCACCAGCGGCAACACCGGCATCGCGCTCGCGATGGTCGCCGCGGCGCGCGGCTACCGCATGGTGCTGATCATGCCGGAGAACATGACCGAGGAGCGGCGCGGCGCGATGCGCGCGTTCGGCGCCGAGCTCGTGCTGGTCAGCCCGGAGGAGGGCATGGAGTACGCCCGGGATCTCGCGCAGGAGATGCAGGCGCGCGGCGAAGGGAAGGTGCTGGACCAGTTCGCGAACCCCGACAACCCGCTCGCCCACTACCGCGGCACCGGGCCGGAGATCTGGCGTGACACCGGCGGCCGGGTCACCCACTTCGTCGCCACCATGGGCACGACCGGGACCATCATGGGGACCTCGCGCTACCTCAAGGAGCGCTCGCCCGACGTCCGCATCGTCGGCGTGCAGCCCGACGGCGAGTCCACGATCCCCGGAATCCGCAAATGGCCGGAGCCCTATCTGCCGCGGATCTACGAGCCGCACCGGGTGGACCGCATCATCGAGGTCGCGGCGTCCGACGCCGAGGAGACCACCCGGCGCCTGGGCCGCGAGGAGGGGATCTTCGCCGGCGTGTCCTCGGGCGGTGCATGCTTCGCGGCGCTGGCCCTGGATGCCGAGCTGGACGGGGCCACCATCGTGTTCATCGTCTGCGACCGCGGCGACCGCTACCTGTCCACCGGCGTGTTCCCCGCGACGTGACGGCCGCTCCCGGGTGCGCCGGGCACGGCACGCCCGGACGCGCCCCGGCCGACGCGCCGGCGCGCGCCGCGCCGCGGCGCCCCCGCGCGCGGGTCGTGCTCGCGCTGCTGTGGCTGTGCGCGCCGGCAGCGGCGGTCGAGCGCCTGAGCGTTTCGATCGCGGATCTCGAGGGGCCCGGCTGGCGCGCGGGCGACGTCGAGCTGGTGCTGGAGCTCGCGCGCGCCGATGCGCCGCGGCTGCTGCTGGACGTGGGTCGGCTCGAACTCCCGATACCGCTTCATGCGTTCACCGC
>CBDUCN010000486.1:0-2782 GCA_965365655.1 uncultured Gammaproteobacteria bacterium
GGGCGGCGGGCGGCCGGCGCTTCACTGCGCCGGGCGGGTGAGGTATGTTGACATGTCAACATCCGGGGAGCGCATGGGGACACGGCAGGAACAGCTCCGCGACGCGAAGCGGCGGCAGCGCCTGAAGGACCGGCAGTCAGGACAGGCCCTGTACCAGCTCCGGCTGCCCGCGGCGCTTCGCGACCGGCTCAAGGCCGGCATGCGCAGCGCCGGCTTCGTCGCGCGCCTGCACGCATTCCTGCGCCACGAGGTGATCCGCGTCGCCGACCATCCCGGGCTCGCGCTGCTGTGCTGGAACCGGGACGTGGAGTACGTGACCCGCGAGGACGCGTTCCGGCTCTACGAGCGGAACTGGCGCCTGGTCGACTTCGAGAGCCTGGAGCCCGAGGAACGAGCCTTGATCGGCGCCCTGAAGGCGGAGTTCGGCCGGGACGTGCTGAATGCGTGAGTTCGCACGACCACGGCACCGGCTGGTGTGGCGGGCGCTGCAGGCATTGAACCGTGCGCGGCTGGAATCGACGAAGTGCTTCTTCGCGGGCGGCACGCGCATCGTCCTCGAGCTGGACGAGTACCGTGAATCCGTCGACGTCGACTTGCTGTGCTCGGATCGCGCCGGGTACCGGACGCTGCGCAGCCAGATCACCGAGTGCTCGTTCGGCGACCTGTTCCGCACGGAGGTCGAGCTCATGCGCGAGATCCGCGCCGACATGTACGGCATCCGGACCTTCCTGCTGATCGATGGTGAGCCGTTGAAGTTCGAGATCGTCGCCGAGGGGCGGATCGACGTGGGCGGGGTTACGGCCACGCCCTTTCCGGTCCCGGTGCTGGACCGACCCTCGTGCGTCGCGGAGAAGCTGCTCGCGAACGCCGATCGGGGCCGCGACGACTCGACCCGCTCGCGCGACGCCATCGACCTCGCATACATGGCCGCGAGCTGGCCCCGCGACGATCTGCGCCGCGGGCTGGCAAGCGCGATCGACGCGTACGGCGATGCCGTGCAGCGCGAGCTCGGGGCCGCGCTCGCCCGGCTGGACGATCCGGCGCACCGCAAGCGCTGCATCGCCGAGCTCGCGGTCAGCGACCCGCGCAGGCTGGGCCGCGGACTGCGCAAGCTGCGCGACCTCGCGTAGCGCCCGCGGCCCGCACGACACGCGCTGAAACCGGCAAGAGCCCGCGACACGTGACCAGACCCGTTGCCATCGCGTCCCGCGCCTCCGCGCGTCCCGGTGCGGCCGATCTGATCCGCATCCGCGGGCTCCTCGACGCCGCGGACGACGCGCATGACGGCGCGGCGCGCGCTGCCCGCCGCGAGCGCGACCGCGCGCTGGGACGAAAGCTGGAACGCCTGTCGGGCCGGCCGCTGGCGCAGGTGCTGGCGTGGGGCCGGGCGCAGCCGGACGCGCCCGGCGACGACGGCGCGATGGCCCTGCTGTGCGCCGCCTGCGCGCTCGCCGGCGCCGCCGCGGGCGCCGCGACGGCGCTGGGCGCGTTCTGGTACGACGGCAGCGGGCGCGTGAACGTGCTGCTGCTGCTCGCGCTGTTCGTGGGCCTGCCGCTGATCACCCTGGTGCTGTTCGCGGCCGCCGCGCTGTCGCGGCGGGGGCTGCGCGCGATCAGCGCCGGGCGCCTCGGCGCGCTGCTCGCGCGCATGCTGCCCGCCGGCGGCGCGCGCGCGCTGGCGCGCGTCGCCGCCGGCGAGCACGGCACCGGCCCCGCGAAGTGGACCGTGCTGTGCTGGTCGCAGTGGCTGGGCCTCGGCTACGGCGCGGGCGCCGTCGCGGCCGCGCTCGCGCTGGTGCTGTTCACCGATCTCGCGTTCGGCTGGGCCACGACCCTGGACGTGGACCCCGGCGCGGTGCAGCGCCTGGCCTCGACGCTCGCGCTGCCGTGGGGCTGGCTGCTGCCGCAGGCCGTGCCCGATCCCGCGCTGGTGGAGGCCACGCGCTGGTTCCGCGTCGCCGCCGACGCGCCGCCCGCCGATCCCGCGCTGCCGGGGCGCTGGTGGTCCTTCGTCGTGATGGCGATGCTGACGTGGGGCGTGGCGCCGCGCGTCGCGACGCTCGCGCTGGCGCACCACCGGCTGTCCCGCGCGTGCGCCGACACGCTGCTCGCCGACCCGCGGGTGCACGAGCTGCTGGACCGCATGAACACGCCGCTGGTCGAGACCCGCGCCACCGACGACGAGGCCCACCTGCCGCCCGGCCCGCCGCCCGCCGCATGGGCGGAGCTGCCGCGCGCCGACGCGTGGCAGGTCGTGTGCTGGGCCGCGCTGCCGCTGCAGCGTCCGGCGATCGCGGCGCTGCTGCGCGGCGCCCGCGTGCTGGACCTGCACGCCGCCGGCGGCGCGCGCACCACCGCCGAGGACCGGGCGCTGGCGCGCAGCCTCGGCGAAGCCGCGGCGGGCGCCGGCGTCCTCGTGCTCGCCCGCGCCCACGAGCCGCCCACGCTGGACCTGCTGGACTTCGTCGGCGACCTGCGCGCGGCGGTGCCGCACGGCGTTGCGGTCGCGCTGCTGCCGCTGGAGCTCGCCGACGGCGCGCCGGCCGTGCCCGCGGAGCGCCACGCCGCCGCGTGGCGTCAGGCGATCGCGCGCAGCGCCGCCGGCGACGTGCGCCTGGTGCACCTCGAGCAGGCGCCGCCCGCATGAGCGGGTGCACAGGATCGTCCGCGGCGCGGCACGGGCGGCATCGGACCGTGCGCCGCGCTGCAGGGACAGGGGTGAACCAATGAGCGCCCCGACCTTCGCGGTGGTCGGCCACCCGAACAAGGGCAAGTCCAGCCT
>CBDUCN010000487.1:0-2779 GCA_965365655.1 uncultured Gammaproteobacteria bacterium
GTGATCCGGGAGTACTACGGCTCCACCGAGGCGTCGGTGCTCACCGCCGTGGACGCCGACGAGTGGCTCGAGCGCCCGGGGACGGTCGGGCGCGCCCGGCCCGGGGTGCGCCTCGCGATCCGCGGCGAGGACGGCGCGTGGGTCGCGCCCGGCGTGGAAGGCGAGATCTGGGGCCGGCTCGACAGCGCCCCGCCCTTCGACTACCACCGCCGCGCCGCGGACCGCGCCGACATCGAGCACGAGGGGCTGCTCACGAACGGCGACGTCGGGATGCTGGACGAGGACGGCTACCTGTACGTGCGCGACCGCAAGCGCGACATGATCATCTCCGGCGGGGTGAACATCTACCCGGCGGAGATCGAGGCCGCGCTGATGGAGCACCCGCAGGTCGCGGACTGCGCGGTGTTCGGCATCCCGGACGAGGAGTTCGGCGAGGCGGTCGCGGCGGCGGTGCAGCCGGCCCCGGGCGCCGCGCCGGCGCCCGCCGAGCTGACCCGTTTCCTGGCCGCGCGGCTCGCGGGCTTCAAGGTCCCGCGCACCATCGAGGTGCATGCGGAGCTGCCGCGCGGCGACAACGGAAAGATCTACAAGCGCCGCCTGCGCGACCCGTACTGGGTCGCCGCGGGCCGCAGGATCTGAAGCTGAAGAGGCTTGAAGTTCATGCAGATCAAGATGATGCGGAACACTCCTGAGGTGCCGTCGCGATGATGGCCGCGGCCGGACGCGCGGCCTTCGTCGCGGAGCTGCGCGAGCGGCTGCTCGCCTTCATGGACGAATGCGTGTACCCCGCGGAGGCGGCGTACTACCGTCAGCAGGCGGACGGCGGCGACCCCTGGAGCAATCCGCCGGTGATGGAGGAGCTCAAGGCCGAGGCCCGAGCGCGCGGGCTGTGGAACCTGTTCCTGCCGCTCGAGGAGGACGGCTCGGGCCTCAGCAACGTCGAGTACGCGCCGCTGTGCGAGATCCTGGGGCGCTCGCCGATCGGCCCCGAGGCGTGCAACTGCTCGGCGCCCGACACCGGCAACATGGAGACCCTGCTGCGCTTCGCGACGCCCGAGCAGAAGGCCGAGTGGCTGGAGCCCCTGCTCGCCGGCGAGATCCGCTCCGCGTTCGCGATGACCGAGCCGGCGGTGGCGTCGTCCGACGCGACCAACATCCAGGCCTCGATCCGCCGCGACGGCGACCACTACGTGATCAACGCCCGCAAGTGGTGGACCTCCGGCGCCGGCGACCCGCGCTGCAGGATCCTGATCTTCATGGGCAAGACGAATCCCGACGAGCACCGCTACCGGCAGCAGTCGATGGTGCTGGTGCCGCTCGACACCCCCGGCGTCAGGGTGCTGCGCCACCTCAACGTGTTCGGCTACGACGACGCGCCCAAGGGCCACATGGAGGTGGATTTCGAGGACGTGCGGGTGCCGTGCTCGAACGTCCTGCTCGGCGAGGGCCGCGGCTTCGAGATCGCGCAGGCGCGCCTCGGGCCCGGGCGCATCCACCACTGCATGCGGGTGATCGGCGTCGCGGAGCGATCGCTGGAGGCCATGTGCGCGCGCGCGAAGGCGCGGGTGGCGTTCGGCAAGCCGCTGGCCGAGCAGGGAGTGGTCATGGACCACATCGCGCGCTCGCGCCTCGAGATCGAGCAGGCGCGGGGGCTGGTGATGCAGGCCGCCGCGCTGGTGGACGAGGTCGGCGGGCGCGGCGCGCGCGCGTACGTCGCGATGATCAAGGTCGCGGCGCCGAACATGGCGCTCAAGGTGATCGATCGCGCGATCCAGGTGCACGGCGGCGCCGGCGTGTGCGACGACTTCGGTCTCGCCCGTGCCTGGGCCCACGCCCGCACGCTGCGCCTGGCCGACGGCCCGGACGACGTGCACCTGCGGACGGTGGCGCGCGAGGAGCTCGCGAAGCCGTCGGAGGCGTGGCGCGGACGCACCGCGGAGAACCCTTGAAAGTCATTTCAAAACATGGTGTTACGCCAGACTTCTCTGGCGATTTATCAATGCTCCGCGCACGCGGCGGCGAATGCCGGCCCGCGTCACGGGGGCGCTGAGGGCGCCGGGACGGCCGGCACGGCATGGACACCGACAGCGACGGCATCCCCGCCCCGGGATTCGACGACCCCGAGCTGATCGTCCCGCGCGCCGACGAGCAGCTTCCGCTGGATCGCCTCGAGCCGTGGCTGCGCGAGCACCTGGAAGGGGCCGAGGGCCCGCTCGCGCTCGCCCAGTTCCGCGGCGGGCGGGCGAACCTGACGTACCTGCTGCGCTTCGGCGGCGACGGCGGCGCGCGCGAGTTCGTGCTGCGCCGGCCCCCGCTCGGCCCGGTGGCTCCCGGCGCGCACGACATGGCGCGCGAGCACCGCGTGCTGTCGCGGCTGTGGCGGGTGTTCCCGCTGGCGCCGCGCTGCTTCCTGTACTGCGATGACGACGCTCTGATCGGCGCCCCGTTCCAGGTCATGGAGCGCCGCCGCGGCCAGCTGATCCGCCGCGAGATGCCGGCGCCGTACGCGGCCGATCCGGCGTGCCTCACCGGCATCGCCGACATGCTCATCGACGCCCTGGTCGCGTTGCACCGGGTGGACCGGGCGGCCGCGGGGCTGGCCGACCTGGGCCGCCCGGACGGGTTCGTCGGGCGCCAGGTCGAGGGCTGGGCGAAGCGCTGGTACGCCGCGGCCCACGAGCGGAACCCCGACATGGACCGCCTCGTCGGCTGGCTGCGCGACAACCTGCCCCGTTCCCGCGAGGTGGCCCTGCTGCACAACGACTACAAGCTGGACAAC
>CBDUCN010000488.1:0-2755 GCA_965365655.1 uncultured Gammaproteobacteria bacterium
CGTGACGCCGGCACCGACTACCGCAGCGCGACCGGTCGCGGCTACTCGTCCAACGCAGGGCTGGACTTCCACGTCGACGGCGCCGACCTCGCGACGCTCGCGTGCTACAACCCGGCGCGCAGCGGCGGGCAGAGCATGATCACCAGCTCGCTGGCGGCGCACGCCGTGCTCGCCGCGGAGCGGCCGGATCTCGCCGAGCTCGCATACCGGGACTTCTATTTCAGCCGCCAGGGCGAGGAGGCGCCGGACGAGCCGCCGTTCTACGGCCAGCCGCTGTTCGACTGGTGCGAGGGGCGGATGTTCTGCAAGTGGAACCGCAACCGCGTGCAGTCGGCGCAGAAGCTGGACGGCGTGCCGGCGCTGTCGGATGCGCAGCGCGAGCTGATGGACGTGCTGGACGCGATCCTGCGCCGGCCCGAGCTGATGTTCACGATGTACCTCGAGCCCGGCGACCTGCAGATCATGAACAACCACGTGATCCTGCACTCGCGCACGCCGTTCCAGGACTTCGACGAGCCCGAGCGCAAGCGCGTGCTGTTCCGGCTCTGGCTGGCGCCGCCCGACTCGGTGCGTCTGCCCGAGTCCTGGGGGCACTTCTACCGGTCCACCGAGCCCGGCAGCGTGCGCGGCGGCATCCTGGGCCACCACCACGACGAGGCCTGCAGGGCGTTCGAGCGGCGCCAGGCGGCGGCGCTGGGAATGCGCTTCCAGCGTTGACGCCCGCGTGGCCGGCGCGTCAGCCGCGCGGGCCGGTCAACGCCTCGAAGTTGCGCCACACGCGGGCCTGCGCGTCGTCCACGCTCCAGCCCCGCAGCTCCGCGAGGTAGGCCACCGTGTCCACCACGTTCGCCGGCTCGTTGCGCACGCCGCGCTCCGGCGACATGTAGGGCGCGTCGGTCTCGGTGAGGATGCGCTCCTCGGGCAGGCGCTCGAGCATCTTCGTGAACGACTCGCTGCGCCGCGCGTTGGCCGGGATCGAGAACCACCAGCCGTCCTCCTCGGCCCAGCGCACCGCGTTCTTCACCTTGCCGCCGAAGCAGTGGAAGTCCACCCTGCGCGCGCCGAGGTGGCGCAGGATCTCGGCCGAGCGCGCCTCGCGCTTGCGCGTGTGGATGATCGCCGGCAGGTCGTGGCGCATCGCGACGTCGACGAGCGCCTCGAACACGCGCTCCTGCTCGGCGAAGGTGTCCTCGCCGACCCAGTGCGCGTCCAGCCCGCACTCGCCGACGGCGGTGAGCCGGCCTGCCGCCGCCATCTCGTCGATGAACGCGATCTCGGCGTCCACGTCGAAGCGGGCGACGTCGAGGGTGAAGTCCTCCGGCAGCAGGTTGCACACCGCGTCGATGGGGTAGATGCCGAGCGCCGGACGCACCACCGGGTGCTCGTCGGCCATGCGCAGGATCGCGCGGTTGGATTCCGGCTCCAGGCCGTTGACCACGACGGCGCCGAGGCCCGCACCGCTCGCGCGCGCGATCACGTCCTCCACGTCGCCGGTGAAACGCTCGTGGGTGAGATGGGTGTGGATGTCGACGTACACGGGGTTCCGGCGGCGTTGCGAACGGGACGCGAAGGATACCCACCCCCACTCTCCGCGCACACCGGCAGTGCGCGGCAGGAGCTCAGGCGGCTGCGCCGCGGCCGCTTTCGCGAGCCGCCAGCGCCGGGAAGCGCAGCGTGAAGCGCGCCCCCGGATCCGCGTTCGCGACGTCCACCTGCCCGTGCATCGCGCGCACGAGCTGGTGCACCAGCGCGAGCCCGATGCCGGTGCCGACCGTCTCGCGCGTGAGCTCGCTCTCCGAGCGGTAGAACAGCGTGAAGATCTTCTTCATCTGGTCGCGGGCGATGCCGGGGCCGTGGTCGCGCACGGTCACGTTCACGCGGCCGTCGCCGTCGAGGTGGCAGCCGACCTCCACGCGCCGGCACTCGGCGGTGGCGGAGAACTTGAGCGCGTTGTCGACGAGGTTGATGATGCACTGGCTGAACGCGTCCGGGTCGACCCGAACCGTCGCCTGCGCGGCCTCGCCCGCGCACTCCATCGCAAGCTCGAAGCCGGCGTGCTCGACCTGCGACGCGACCTGCGAGCGCACGCCGTCGAGCAGCGTGGCGACCTGCCGGTCCTCGAGCTGCACGCTGAACTCGTTGCGGGTCATGCGCGCGAGCTGCAGCACGTTCGCGATCAGGCGCGACAGCCGCTCGCTCTCCTGCACGATGAACGTGTAGTAGCCGCGCTTCTTCTCCTCGCTGGCCCAGCCCTCGCGCAGCATCTCCGCGTACATGCGGATGCTGGTGATCGGCGTGCGCAGCTCGTGGCTCACCGCGGACACGAAGTCCTGCTGCTGCCGCGCGAGCGCGATCTGGCGAATGCCGAGGCGATACATCAGCCACACGCCAGCGACCAGCACCAGCGCGAGCGCGCTGGCCGTCCACGCGACCACCGTCGCGCCGGGCCCCACCGGCAGGCGGCTGACGCTGAACACCAGCTCCAGATCGGCCAGCGGCGCGGACAGGCGCGCGCGATGGAGCAGGGCGCCCGCGAGATCCACGTTGCTGTCGAGCAGCGCGCGGTACGGGTTGCCGGAGAACTCGGCCAGCACGTCGCCCTGCCACGCGACCAGCAGGTTGCTGGTGCGCGACAGCGCGGTGCCCTCGAACGCCGTCTCGACCAGCCCGGCGAGCAGCGGACGCCGCTCGATCAGCGCGCCCTGGATGTAGCGCTGGCCGTCGCGCCACACCTTGCGGTAGAGGACGAAGTGGC
>CBDUCN010000489.1:0-2747 GCA_965365655.1 uncultured Gammaproteobacteria bacterium
GCGCGCGCCCGGCCGCGATGACTCGTCCGGCGTCGCGCGTGCGTCTCGGCAGGCTTTCCGGCCGCCGCGTCCGGTGCCGCGGCGGCGCGCTCAGCCCTGCTGCAGCGGGCGCCGCGCGGCGCGCGCGAGCACGCGTTCCAGCGCGCGAGCCGGCGCGTCCTCGACCGCGTGGGCGAGGCGCTTCGTCATCGGCTCGCGGCGCCGGTAGCGCACGTGCAGCAGGTCGCTGCCCTCGCGGCGCGCCATCAGCCAGTCGTCGCTGGTGCCCAGCTCGTCGCACAGCCCGAGCTCGAGGGCGTCGCGGCCGAACCAGTGCTCGCCGGTGGCCACCTTCTGGAGGTCCAGCGACGGCCGGTGCTCGGCGACGAACTTCTTGAACAGCGCGTGCGTCTCCTCGATCTCCTGCTGGAACTTCTCGCGGTCGGCGTCGGTGTTCTCGCCGAACACCGTCACCGTGCGCTTGTACTGGCCGCCCTTGAACTGCTCGAAGTCCACCCCGCGCTCGCGCAGCCAGCGGTGCACGTTCGGCACCTGGGCCAGCACGCCGATGGAGCCCAGCACCGCGAACGGCGCGGCCAGGATGCGGTCCCCGATGCAGGCCATCATGTAGCCGCCGCTCGCGGCCACCTTGTCCACCGCGACGGTGAGGGTCAGCCCGCGGTCCTTGAGCCGCGCGAGCTGCGACGCCGCGAAGCCGTGGTCGTGCACCAGGCCGCCCGCGTTCTCCAGGCGCAGCAGCACCTCGTCGCCGTCGCCGGCCGCCGCGAGCACCGCGCTGACCTCGTGGCGCAGGTTGCGCGCGGCGCTCGCGCGGATGTCGCCGCGGAAATCGAGCACGTAGATGCGCGGGCGTTGCTCGCCGGACTTCTCCGCGGCCTTGCGCGCCTTCTTCTGCGCCTTCAGCTCGGCCTTGAACGCCTTGCCCGGCAGCAGCTTCTCCTTCAGCGGGCGCGCGAGGTCGTCGAAGTGGTCGTTGATGCGGTTCACCTCGAGCCCGCCCTCGGGCGGGCGCTGGCGGCGCGCCGCGCCGGCGATCACCGCGACGATCGCCGCGACCGCGATCACCACGGTGACGGCCTGGGCCAGGAACAGCCCGTAGTCGAGCAGCAGATCCATCATCGGCGGGCTCCTTCGCTGGCGTTGCGCCGCCGCCCGGCGGCCGCGCGGCGGGCCGCCGGGCCGGCCGCGCCGCGCGGCATGATGCCACGGTGGGCCGCCTTTCGCCGTGCAGCGCGCCGCCGGGCGGTCGGTCGCGCGGCGCGCCGTGCACCGGGCCGCGAGCGCCGCCGGACGCGATGAGCCGCGCGTGTCCCGGATCACGGGGGAGGCGCCCCGGCGGCGGTGCATAATGCGTCCCATGCACTCCGCGCCGGAAATCGAGACCATCGGCAAGTACGAGCTGATCGAGGAGATCGGCTACGGCAGCATGGGCCGCGTGTGGCGGGCGCGCGATCCGTTCACCGGGCGCGACGTCGCGATCAAGATCGCCGGCGAGGTCGAGCACGACAGCGCGCGCGGCGAGCGGCGCCGGCGCAAGCTCTTCTTCAACGAGGTGAAGGCGGCGGGGATGCTGCATCACCCGAACATCATCGCGACCATCGACGCCGGGGTGGACGAGGGCCGGCGCTACATCGTGATGGAGTTCGTGCCCGGCTCGCGCACGCTGGCCGACTACGCGCGCAAGGGGCGGCTGCTGCCCGTCGAGCAGGTGGTGAAGATCCTGCGCGACTGCGCGATGGCCTTCGACTACGCCCACTCCAAGGGCGTGGTGCACCGGGACATCAAGCCCACAAACATCATGCTGGACGCCGAAGGCAACGTGAAGATCGGCGACTTCGGCGTTGCCCTGATCGATCGCGCCGACGTCGAGGAGACGCAGGTCATCGGCCGCCTCGGCAGCCCCCGCTACATGTCGCCGGAGCAGCTCACCGCCGGCGAGGTGACCAACCAGTCCGACATCTACTCGCTCGGCGTGGTGACCTACGAGCTGCTCACCGGCATCTCGCCGTTCGCCGGCAAGCACGTCGGCGACATCGCGCGCAAGGTCATGAAGGAGCCGCACCGGCCGATCCGGGAGCTGAACCCGGATGTGCCCGAGCAGCTCGCGAGCATCATCGACCGCTGCCTGAAGAAGCACCCGGCGGGGCGCTACCGCACCGCGATGGAGCTCGCCGGGGACCTGGGGCTGGTGTTCGAGGACATGTCCTTCGCCGACCAGCGCCGCTCCGGCCCGGAGGCGATCCGCGACCTCGAGCAGCTGCCGTGCTTCTACGGCTTCGAGACCGCGGAGCTCGCGGAGGTGCTCGCGACGGCGGTGTGGGAGACCTACGGCAGCGACGAGCGGATCGTGGTCGAGGGGCTGGGCGACGTCTCCGCGGTGCTGCTGGTGCGCGGCAAGGTCACCATCATCTCCGGCGCGACGCGTGTCGCGCGCCTCGGGCCCGGCTCGGCGTTCGGCGACTTCGGCCTCGTGGAGGCCGGCGAGTCGGGCGCCGAGGTGTGGGCGGCCGAGCCGTGCACCGTGATCCGCATCGGCGCCGGCGAGATGTCGCGGCTGTCGCCCGGCTGCGCGATGCGCCTGTACCGCGTCGTCGCCGCCGGGTTCGCGGTGAGGCTGCAGCAGCTTCAGCGGCGCATCACGCGACGCTCGACGCGGTAGCAGGTCTTCGACGGTCCGCAGGCCCGTCGGCCCGTCGGCCCGTCGGCCCGTCGACCGGGCACGGCGGCCACGCGGCGAGCGTGCGCCG
>CBDUCN010000490.1:0-2723 GCA_965365655.1 uncultured Gammaproteobacteria bacterium
GCCCGGGATGGGCGCCGTCGCGTCACCGCGCGCGCTCGCCGCCGTGCGCCGGCCCGGCAGACGATACCCGATGCCGCGGCGTCGACGCAGGGCGCGTGTCTCGTGCCCGGGCGCCGTCGGCGCCCGGGCGGTGGATGCCCGCGCCGTCCGGCCCCGGGTGCGCGTCGCGTCCCGCCGCCCGCTATCGGCGCAGCTCCCGCGCGATCACCATGCGCTGCACGTCGCTGGTGCCCTCGTAGATCTGGCACACGCGCACGTCGCGGTAGATGCGCTCCACCGGGAAGTCGGCGGTGTAGCCGTAGCCGCCGAAGGTCTGGATCGCGTCCGAGCACACGCGCTCGGCCATCTCGGACGCGAACAGCTTGGCCATGCACGCTTCCTTCAGGCACGGCTCGCCGGCGTCGCGCAGACGCGCGGCGCTCAGCACGAGCTGGTGGGCGGCCTCGATGCGGGTCGCCATGTCGGCGAGCCGGAACGCGACCGCCTGGTGGTCGAACAGAGGGCTGCCGAAGGACTCGCGCTCCTCCGCGTAGCGCCGGGCGTGCTCGAAGGCCGCGCGTGCCATGCCGACCGACTGCGCGCCGATGCCGATGCGCCCGCCTTCCAGGTTCGACAGTGCGATGCGGTAGCCCTCGCCCTCGGCGCCGAGGCGGTGATCGCCGGAGAGCTCCAGGCCCTCGAAGCGGATCTGCGCGGTGTCCGACGCGCGCTGGCCCAGCTTCCTCTCGACGCGATCGACGTGGTAGCCGGGGCTGTCGGTGGGCACGATGAACGCGCTGATGCCCCTGCGCCCCGCGTCCGGATCGGTGACCGCGAACACGATGCACAGGTGCGCGCGGCGCCCGGACGTGATGAACTGCTTCGTGCCGTCCAGCACGTAGCCGTTGCCGCGGCGCGCCGCGCGGGTGCGCTGGTTCGCGGCGTCGGAGCCGGCCTGCGGCTCGGTGAGCGCGAACGCGCCGAGCATCTCGCCGCGCGCGAGCGGCGCGAGGAAGCGGCGCTTCTGCTCCTCGCTGCCGTAGCGGTCGATGGCCGCGCACACCACCGAGTTCTGCACGCTCATGATCGTGGAGCACGCGCCGTCGCCCTCCGCGACCGCCTCCAGCGCGAGGGCGTAGGCCACGTGGTCCGCGCCCACGCCGCCGTGGGCCTCGGGCGTCAGCATGCCGAGGAAGCCCAGCTCGGCCATGCCGCTCACGCCTTCCTCGGGGAACGCGGACTCGGCGTCCCAGCGCGCCGCGTTCGGCGCGAGCACCTCGGCCGCGAACTGCCGCGCGGTGTCCTGGATCAGGCGCTGCTCGTCGCTGAGCAGGCTCACGCGATCCGCTCCACCGCGATCGCGGTGGCCTCGCCGCCGCCGATGCACAGGCTCGCGACGCCGCGCTTCAGGTCGTGCGTCGCGAGCGCGTTGAGCAGCGTGACGAGGATGCGCGCGCCGGACGCGCCGATCGGGTGGCCCAGCGCGCACGCGCCGCCGTGCACGTTCACCTTGTCGTGGGGCAGATCCAGGTCGCGCATCGCGACCATCGTGACCACCGCGAACGCCTCGTTGACCTCGAACAGGTCGACGTCGCCGGCGGCCCACCCGATCTTGTCCAGCAGCTTGCGCATCGAGCCCACCGGGGCGGTCGTGAACAGGCCCGGCTCCTGCGCGTGCGTCGCGTGACCCAGGACCAGCGCCTTCGGCGTGAGGCCCCGGCGCTCGGCCTCGGAGCGGCGCATCAGCACCAGCGCCGCGCCGCCGTCGGAGATCGAGCTCGAGTTCGCCGGGGTCACCGTGCCGCCGGCGCGGAACGCGGGCTTCAGCGTCGGGATCTTCTCCAGGTTCGCGTTGCGCGGCTGCTCGTCGCCGTCCACCGTGACCTCGCCCTTGCGCGTCTTCACGGTCATCGGCGCGATCTCGCCCGCGAAGGTGCCGTCGGTGCCGGCCTTCATCGCGCGCGTCAGCGACTCGATCGCGAACGCGTCCTGCGCCTCGCGGGTGAACTGGTAGCTCTGCGCGCAGTCCTCGGCGTAGGTGCCCATCAGGCGCCCGGCCTCGTACGCGTCCTCGAGCCCGTCCAGGAACATGTGGTCCATCACCTGGCCGTGCCCCATGCGGTATCCGCCGCGCGCCTTGGGCAGCAGGTAGGGCGCGTTGCTCATGCTCTCCATGCCGCCGGCGACCATCACGTCGTTGCTGCCGGCCGCGATCAGGTCGTGCGCGAGCATCGCGGCCTTCATCCCCGAGCCGCACATCTTGTTGATCGTCGTGCACCCGGCCGCGAGCGGGATCCCCGCGGCGAGGCTGGCCTGGCGCGCCGGCGCCTGGCCGAGGCCCGCCGGCAGCACGCAGCCCATGATCACCTCGTCGACGTCCGCGGCCGGCACGCCGGCGTCGGCCAGCGCCGCCGCGATCGCGCACGCGCCGAGATCGGTGGCCTTCGCTGCCGACAGCTCGCCCTGGAAGCCGCCCATCGGGGTGCGCTTCGCGCCGGCGATGACGATCGGATCTTCGGTGCTCATGATTCGTTGCCTCTTGCTGGGTTCGCGGCCCTATGCCGTTTCCCGGAACAGCTCGCGCCCGATCAGCATCCTCCGGATCTCCGAGGTGCCCGCGCCGATCTCGTACAGCTTCGCGTCGCGCAGCAGCCGTCCCGTCGGGTAGTCGTTGATGTAGCCGTTGCCTCCGAGCGCCTGGATCGCCTCGAGCGCCATCCACGTTGCCTTCTCGGCGGCGTAGA
>CBDUCN010000491.1:0-2678 GCA_965365655.1 uncultured Gammaproteobacteria bacterium
CCGAGCGCCTGGATCGCCTCGAGCGCCATCCACGTTGCCTTCTCGGCGGCGTAGAGGATCGCGCCGGCGGCGTCCTTGCGCGTGGTCTGGCCGCGGTCGCAGGCTCTTGCGACCGCGTACACGTATGCGCGCGCCGCGTTCATCGTGGTGTACATGTCGGCCAGCTTGCCCTGCATCAGCTGGAACTCGCCGATCGGCGTGCCGAACTGCTTGCGCTCGTGAACGTAGGGCACGACGGCGTCCATGCACGCCTGCATGATGCCGAGCGGCCCGGCGGCGAGCACCGCACGCTCGTAGTCGAGACCGCTCATCAGCACGTTGACGCCGCGCCCGACCTCGCCCAGCACGTTCTCCTCGGGCACCTCGCAGTCCTGGAACACCAGCTCGCAGGTGTTGGAGCCGCGCATGCCCATCTTGTCCAGCTTCGGCGCGGTCGTGAAGCCCGCGAAGCCCTTCTCGACGATGAACGCCGTGATGCCCTTCGGCCCGGCCTGCGGATCGGTCTTCGCGTACACCACCAGGGTGTTCGCGTCGGGACCGTTCGTGATCCACATCTTCGAGCCATTGAGCACGTAGCGCCCGCCTTTCTTCTCGGCGCGCAGCTTCATGCTGACGACGTCGGAGCCGGCGCCGGGCTCGCTCATCGCGAGCGCGCCGACGTGCTCGCCGCTGACCAGCTTCGGCAGGTAGCGCCGGCGCTGCTCGTCGTTGCCGTTGATGCGGATCTGGTTCACGCACAGGTTGCTGTGCGCGCCGTAGGACAGCCCCACCGACGCCGACGCGCGGCTGACCTCCTCCATCGCGACGCAGTGCTCGAGGTAGCCCATCGCGGCGCCGCCGTACTCCTCCTCGACGGTGACGCCCAGGATCCCCAGCGCGCCCATCTTCGGCCACAGATCCATCGGGAAGTCGTTGCTGCGATCGACGTCGGCGGCGCGCGGCGCGATCTCGTCCGACGCGAAGCGCATCACCGAGTCGCGCAGCATGTCGGCGGCGTCGCCGAGGCCGAAGTCCAGGGACGGAAGCTGGTTGGGAATCATGTCGGCTCCTCGGCCGCGCGGCGGCCGGCAACGGTGGCGGCGCGGCCCGCGCGCGCCGGCGTGGGGCGCGCGGCGAAGCGGTGCCGGCGCGGGATCACGCGTCCTTCTCGTCGTGGTGCGTCACCACCATCATGGTCGCGGTGAGCGTCGCGACCAGCTTCTCCTCGCCGCCGGCCAGCGCGAAGGTCCGGGCCTCGGCCACCGAGACCGTGCGCCCGGGCTTGACGACGTGTCCGCGCGCGATCAGCTGCTCGCCGCGCGCCGGGGCCAGGAAGTTGGTCTTGTACTCGATCGTGAGCACCGTCGCGTCGGGCGGCATCAGCGTGAAGCTCGCGAAGCCGGCGGCGGAGTCGGCGATGGTCGCGAGCACGCCGCCGTGGAAGAAGCCGTGCTGCTGGCCGAGCTCGTCGCGCCACGGCAGCCGGACCTCGCACTCGCCGGGGGCCACCCGCGACATCGTGGCCCCGAGCAGGCGCATCGCGCCCTGGCGCGCGAAGCTCGCGCGCACGCGCGACTCGAACCCGGGGTCGCGGGCCTCGAACGCGGCGCTCACGAGCGGCCGCCTGCCGCGGCCGGCGGCCTGCGCAGCAGCGCCTCGCAGCGCTCCTCCAGCGCGTCCAGCTCGGAGAGAACCGCGTCGATGTCGGCGCGCTGGCGCTGCAGGTCGGCGCGGCGCTCGCGCATGCGCACGATGAAATGCCTGAGCTGCCCCACCTCGCCCTCGGGCGCGTCGTACATCTCGAGCAGGTCGCGGATCTCGGCGAGGCTGAAGCCGAGGCGCTTGCCGCGCAGGATCAGCTTCAGGCGCACGCGGTCGCGCGGGCCGTAGACCCGGGTCTGGCCCTGGCGGCGCGGCGCCAGCAGGCCCTGGTCCTCGTAGAAGCGGATCGCGCGCGTGGTCACGTCCAGCTCCCGGGACAGGTCGCCTATGGACAGGGAAGGGCGGGCGGCATGCTCGGCGGCGGGGCTGCTCATGGCCGCGGACGTTATATTGACGTTAACGTTAACGTCAAGTAGCTTCGCGCCCCTCGGAGGTTCCACGGAGCGGGAGCCCGCGCGACGCCCGGCACGCCGGGTTGATCGGCGCCGGCCGCAGGCGGACCCTGCGGGCGCGCCCCCGGGAGCCGCGCCGCCAGCCGGCGGGCCGCTCCGGACCGGACTGCCCCGAACGACCAGCGAGGACCCCGCGATGGCCACGCCCGCCAGCAACGTGACCCCCCTGACCCGCGACCGCGGCGACGCCGCCCCGGATCGCGACCCGCGGCTCCGCTTCGTCACCGCCGCGAGCCTGTTCGACGGTCACGACGCGTCCATCAACATCATGCGCCGCATCCTGCAGGCGGAGGGCGTCGAGGTGATCCACCTCGGGCACAACCGCTCGGTGGAGGAGGTGGTCACCGCCGCGGTGCACGAGGACGCCCACGCGATCGCGGTGAGCTCCTACCAGGGCGGCCACGTCGAGTACTTCAGGTACATGCTGGACATGCTGCGCGAGCGCGGGCGCGGCGACGTGCGCATCTTCGGCGGCGGCGGCGGCGTGATCGTGGCCGACGAGATCCGCGACCTGCACGACTACGGCATCGCCCGCATCTACTCGCCCCAGGACGGCCAGCAGATGGGCCTGAAGGGGATGATCCG
>CBDUCN010000492.1:0-2670 GCA_965365655.1 uncultured Gammaproteobacteria bacterium
CGCACCGGGAACATCTGCATCCTCACGATGCGCCACACCATCGAGACCGGCGGCAAGACGGTCGCGGTGGACGAGTTCGACGCGATCTACCGCGAAGCGGTGCCCGCCGGGCAGAAGAGCGCCGTCACGCCGCCGAAGCCCGCGCCGGACAACGCCGCGTGGTCGCAGGCGATCACGCTGACCCCGCCGCTCGTGTTCCGCTACTCGGCGGTGACGTGGAACGCCCACCGCATCCACTACGACGCGGACTACGCGCGCGGCGAGGAGGGCTATCCGAACACGGTGCAGAACGGGGGCCTCACGATGCAGCTGATGCTGGACGCGGCGCTCGCGCACGCGCCGGGCGAGCTCACCGGCTTCACGTCGCGCCTGACGCGCCCGATCTACGTCGGCGACACGGTCTCGCTGTGCGGGGCCGAGGCTGGCGACGGGCGGATGGAGTGCTGGGTGGCCGACCGCGACGGCAACCTGTGCGCGCTGTCGGAGCTCGCGTTCGACTGACGCCGGGCCGGCGCGATGACGCGCGCGCCGTCGCGGGAGCCTGCGCCGGGGCGTGCGGCGCCCGGCCGGCGGCGATCTCCGTGCCCTGACTGCGTGCGGCGGCCACCGCGCAGCCGCGCGCGCCGGCTTTCAAGCTTTCCTCCGGCATGCCGATACCCCTGGCGGGAGCCCGCCACGGCGCGCTCCGTGAGGCTCGCCGGACGCGGGCACGCCACCGCCCGTCGCGCGGCGGCGGACCGCCGGCGTGCGGGCCAGCTCATCGGCCTGCCGAGGACACCCAATGCTCACTCCGCCAATGCCCGCCGACGAGGCGACCCGCGTCGACACCCTGCGGGCGCTGAACGTCCTCGACTCGTCTCCCGAGGAGCGCTTCGACCGCCTCACGCGGCTCGCGAAGCGGCTGTTCGGCGTGCCCATCGCGCTCGTGAGCCTGGTGGACGCCAATCGCCAGTGGTTCAAGTCCTGCACCGGGCTGGACGCGACCGAGACGCCGCGCGACATCTCCTTCTGCGGCCACGCGATCCTCGGTGACGACGTGTTCCTGATCCCCGACGCGGCGCTCGACGAGCGCTTCCACGACAACCCGCTGGTCGTCGACGAGCCGCGCATCCGCTTCTACGCCGGCTGCCCGCTGAAGGTCGCCAACGGCAGCAAGCTGGGCACGCTGTGCATCATCGACCGTGACCCGCGGGAGTTCGACGAGGACGATCTCGCGCTGCTGCGCGACCTCGCGCGCATGGCGGAGCAGGAGCTCGCCGCGGTGCAGCTCGCGACCATGGACGAGCTGACGATGATCTCGAACCGGCGCGGCTTCACCGCGCTGGGCCAGCACGCGCTGGGCCTGTGCCGCCGCCTCGGGCGTCCGGCCTCGTTGCTGTACTTCGACCTCGATCACTTCAAGCCGATCAACGATCGCTTCGGCCACGCCGAGGGTGACCGCGCGCTGACCAGCTTCGCGGCCATGCTGAAGGACACCTTCCGCGAATCCGACGTCGTGGGGCGCCTCGGCGGCGACGAGTTCGCGGTGCTGCTCACCGACGCCGACGCGTCGACGCAGATGAAGGCGCTGGCGCGGCTCGCGGATGCCGTCGCGAAGCACAACGTCGAGAGCCGGCGCGGCTACGACATCGCGTACAGCGTCGGCGCGGTCGCGATGGAGGTGCAGCGCCACGCGACGATCGAGGCGCTGATGGCCGACGCCGACGCCCTGATGTACGCGCACAAGCGCGCGCGGCGCGACGCCGACGCGGCGGCCTGATCGGTGACCCGAGCCGCCGGGACGGCGTCCTGCGCGGGCGCCGGTGTCGCCCGTGCGGCGTCGAAGAAAGCGATTGATCCCGGCTGGCGAAGGCGTACGATCCGCGCCGCCAACTGAAAGCCGCCCCGTGTTCCTCCCCGGCTGTCGGGGGTAGGGGCGGCCGGCAAGCACCCGCCATGCTGGTCCGGTCCTTCCGTCGCGTTGGACATCCGCGGCCCGCCGCGGAGCCCGTCCCGGGCTCCGTTGCGTCCTTCTCGTGCGTCAGCTCCAGCCCGCCCGGTCGCCGCCAGCTCGCGTCCTTTCCCGTTCCGTATCGTGACGGCGTTTCGCCGTAGGGGTGTCGACCGTGTTCGAGTCTCTTGCCTCCTGGCTGGTCGCCGGGTCCCTGCTCCTGGGCATCGCCCTGGTGCTGTTCATGTTCCTCTACCGTGCGTCGCGCCGCTCGCCGGGCGCGTGGCTCGTGAGCGAGCTCGTGCTGTCGTCGCTGTTCGCGCCGCTCATCGTCGTCCTCCTCGCGTTCGGCGTGGGCTCGGTGCTCGCCGCGTGGAGCGCGCGCGCGTCGTCGCCGATCACCGCCGGCCAGGCGGTCGAGGCGGCGCTGGTGCTCGGCGTCGCGGCGGTGCTGGCGGCGCTGCTCAAGCGCGGCGCCGGTGGCCTGTTCGACATGGCGGCGCCGCGCGCGCCGGTGGAAGCCATGCCGCCGCGGATGGACCGCGCCGCGTGACGTGCCGCGCGTGCGCGCCGGAAGTCCCGGTGCGCACGCGCGAACTCCGGCGGGGCCGTCAGCGCTCGCGCAGCAGCGACCAGACGAACCAGATCACCGCGGTGATCATGATCGCGAGGCCGACCAGGCTGGGCCGGTAGGGCAGGCCGCGGCCGAGGCTCAGCGCGAGGTCGACGCCGAACGCGAT
>CBDUCN010000493.1:0-2665 GCA_965365655.1 uncultured Gammaproteobacteria bacterium
GACGAGATCGGCGACCTGCCGCAGTCGCTGCAGTCGAAGCTGCTGCGCTTCCTGCAGGAGCGCACGGTGGAGCGCGTCGGCGGCCGCGAGCAGATCCCGGTGGACGTGCGCGTGGTGTGCGCGACGCACCAGGACCTGCGCGGGCTCATCAAGACGGGGGGCTTCCGCGAGGACCTGTTCTACCGCATCAGCGAGGTGACCATCGACATCCCGCCGCTGCGCGAGCGATCGGGCGACGCGGTGGTGATCGCGCGCGCGTTCCTGCAGCGCTACGCGGAGAGCAACCCGAAGGCGCCGCGCGACTTCACCGAGGAGGCGCTGCGCGCGATCGAGGCGTACGGCTGGCCGGGCAACGCGCGCGAGCTCGAGAACCGGGTCAAGCGCGCGGCGATCATGGCCGAGGGCAGCCGCGTGACCGCCGAGGACCTCGAGCTCGAGGGCGGCGCGGAGGAAGGGGAGCCGCTGAACCTCCGCCAGGTGCGCGAGGACGCGGAGAAGCGGGCCATCCGCAAGGCGATGGCGCTGTGCGACGAGCGCGTGGCGCAGGCCGCCGACATGCTCGGGGTCAGCCGGCCGACCCTGTACGACCTGATGGAGAAGTACGGGCTGAAATGAGCAGCGCGGCGGACACGGAGGCACTCGCCGCTGCTGCGGGGCCGCGGGCGTGGGCACGGGCCGCGCCGGCGTGCGCGCTCGCGGTGGCGGCGCTCGCGGTGCCGTTCTGGGACACCATCGCGCGACTGGTCGAGCTGTGGATGGACAACGCGAGCTACGGACACGGGGTGCTGATCGTTCCCGTGTCGCTGTACCTGCTCGCGCTGCGCCGCGACGCGTTCCGGCGCGAGATGCCCCGCCCATCGTGGTCCGGCCTCGCCGTGGTGGTCATGCTGATGGCGCTCTGGCTGGTCTCGCGCGTGCTCGGCATCCTGATGGGCGAGCAGCTCGTGCTCGTCGCGATGCTGGTCGCGGTGCCGCTCGCGGTGCTCGGGCCGCGTGTCGCGGCAATCGCGGCCCCGCCGGTCGCGTACCTGCTGTGCGCGATCCCCGTGTGGACCTACCTCGTGCCGATACTGCAGGTGCAGACCGCCGTCGCGTCCACCGAGCTCGCGCGTGCGCTCGGGGTGCCGATCTACCTGGAAGGGCTGTACATGAGCATTCCGGACGGCCGGTTCCTGGTGGCCGATGTGTGCTCCGGCCTGCGCTACCTGCTCGCGTCGCTGTCGCTGGCCGGCTTCTACGCGCTGCTGAACCTGCACGCGTGGTGGGCGCGCGCCGTGCTCGTCGCCGCGGGCTTCGTTCTCGGCATCGTCTTCAACTACGTGCGCGTGACGGGCATCGTGCTGATCGGGCACCACTCCCAGATGCAGAGCTCGCTGGTGCGCGATCACAACACGTACGGCTGGCTGCTGTTCCTGCTGGTCGTCGCCGGGGTGCTGGTCCTCGGGAGGATTCTCGAGCACTGGGATCGGCCGCCGCGGGCGGAGCCGGAGCAGCGCGCTCCGCGCGCGCCGGCGCCCCCGGGAAGCCTGTTCGCGATGGCGGCGCTGGTCGCGGTGGCCGCGCTGGCGCCGGCAGGCCTCGCCGCGTCCTGGCTGCAGGCGCCGGCGGCGACGTTGCCGCCGACGCTATCCGCACTCGCGCAAGGAGAGTGGACGGTCGCGGACAGGGAGCCCGGGGACTGGCGCCCCGCCTACGACGGTCCCGACACGACCGCGTTCGTGTCCTTCCGGCGCGGGACGGAGCAGGTGGACGTGTTCGTGGCCTTCTACCCGACGCAGCGCCAGGACGCGGAGGCCGTGAACGAGACGCACCACGTGTTCGACAATGACACGTGGAAGCGCTACTCGGTCGAGGCGACGCCCCCGGCCGTCGAGCTTCAGCCCGGCGTGAAGGGCGAGGAGTTCCTGATTCGAGCCGCGAGCGAAGGTTCGAGGCGCGTCGTCTGGCGCACCGCGTGGGTCAACGACCGTTTCCTCGTCGACCCCGTGGAGGCGAAACTGCAGCAGCTCGCGGGGTTCGTCGCCGGGCGCAGGGCGGCCGCCGCGGTGGTGCTCTCCGCGCCGGTGCGCACCGACGAGGAGGGGGCGCGCGCGACGTTGCGCGAGTTCCTGGACGGCGCCTTCCCGCGCCTGCACGCGGAGCTCCGGGCGGCGGCCGACAGGGTGGCCGCCCGCTGACGGAGCGGGTGTGGGCGCAATTCCGGGAGCCGGGGGCGGCCCGGCTGGTTTCTGAACCTTTATCAGTCAGCTACCTCGGAAACCTGAGAACCGACTTCACCTTTCGGCTCGGATCGACTAGGATTCGGCGCGTTATCCTCATGCTCGAAGTGGATGTACCCGCGTACTGATTCGGGGGAGACCGGGATGTCAGACCGTGCCGGCCGTCGGACCGGCGCCGCTGGGCTGCGGCGCTGGACCGCTTGCGTGTTCGCCGCGGGCCTCGCGGCGTGTGCGCCGTTCGCGCTGGCCACCTCCATCGAGGACGCGGTGAGCGCGGCGTTGCAGGGCGACCCGCGCGTGTCCGCCGCCGACGCCCGCCGGCGCGCCGCCGAGTTCGAGGTGGACCAGGCCCGCGGCGGCTTCTTCCCGAGCATCGACACCGACGGCGTGCTCGGCCGGGAAAAGAGCAATATCAAGAGCTTGCGGGCCACCGGCCTGGACAACCG
>CBDUCN010000494.1:0-2649 GCA_965365655.1 uncultured Gammaproteobacteria bacterium
TCGCCGGGCGCCCGCCGTGCCGCAGGTGGACTTCTACGTGCTCGCCGACCCCGGCGACGGCGCGGCGCTGCACGCGGCGTGCCGGGTGGTGGAGAAGGCGTGGGGCATGGGACTGACGGTGCACGTGCAGGCGCGCGACGAGGAGCACGCCGAACGCATGGACCAGACGCTGTGGACGTTCCGCCAGGACAGCTTCGTGCCCCACGAGCGCTGGACGGGCGGCGACCCGCCGCGCACCCGTGTGACCGTGAGCGCCGCAGGGGTCGCGCCGCGCGAGCCGGACGTGCTGGTGAACCTCGGCGCGCCGGTGCCGGGCTGGTTCGCGGCATGCGGGCGCATCGCCGAGATCGTCGGCGGGGACGCGCAGGCGCGCGCCGCCGGACGCGAGCGCTACCGCGTGTACCGGGACGCGGGCCTCGAGCTCAGGACCCACGAGCTGGAACCCGAGAAGGCGCGACGATGAGCGGCGAGGACCTCCCGGACGACGACGAGCGCGCCCGCCAGCGCGCGATCGAGGAATCCCTGAGCGAGGCGCTGAGCGACCTCGAGCGCATGCTGCAGCGTCATCGCGCCGGCGAGGCCGACGCCCGCGGCGCGCCCGACGCCGACGCCCCCGCGCCCACGGACGACGGCGAGCAGTACACCATCCCGCTGCTCGACGACGTGGTCGTGCCCGGTGTGCCGGTGTCCGCGCCGGAGCCGGCGCCGGCACCGGCGGCCGGCGGATTCGACGCCGCCGAGGACGACGAGCCCGCGCTGCGGCGGCGCATCGCGGCGCGCCTCGCGAGCGAGGTCGAGGTGATCGTGCAGGACCGCATCGAGGCGGCGCTCGAGAGCGCGCGCGAGGAGATCCGCGAGCAGGTGCGCAACCACATGGACATCATCCTGCCGGAAGTGGTCGACGAGCTCGTGCAGGCGCGCCGCCGCCGCGACGGCTGAACGATTGCCGGGCGCCGAGACCGACAGCCGTCCGCGCACGGACTGGCGCCGGTGAGGGACGCGCTGCGTGCCGGCACCGGGGCCGGAACGCGGCCCCGGCCGTAGCGCGGCTCGTAACAGCCATTCAGTTTCAGGGAGACGGCACGCGACCATGGAGAAGATCTTCGACCCCCACGCCATCGAGGCCCACTGGTACCAGCAGTGGGAGGAGAAGGGCTGCTTCGAGCCGTCGGGCGCCGGCGAGCCGTACTGCATCATGATTCCGCCGCCCAACGTGACCGGCACGCTGCACATGGGCCACGCGTTCCAGGACACGATCATGGACGCCCTCACCCGCTTCCACCGCATGCGAGGGCGCGACACCCTGTGGCAGCCCGGCACCGATCACGCCGGCATCGCGACCCAGATGGTGGTCGAGCGGCAGCTCAACGCCGAGGGCCTGACCCGCCAGGACATCGGGCGCGACGCCTTCGTGGAGCGCGTCTGGGAGTGGAAGGCGCTCTCCGGGGGCACCATCACCCGCCAGCTGCGCCGCATGGGCGCGTCGGTGGACTGGGCGCACGAGCGCTTCACGATGGACGAGGGCCTGTCGGCGGCCGTGCGCGAGACCTTCGTGCAGCTGCACGAGAAGGGGCTGATCTACCGCGGCAAGCGCCTCGTGAACTGGGATCCCGTCCTGCACACCGCGGTGTCGGACCTGGAGGTGGTGTCCGAGGAGGAGGAGGGCCACCTCTGGCACATGCGCTATCCGCTGGCCGACGGCCCGGGACACGTGGTGGTGGCCACCACCCGCCCCGAGACCATGCTGGGCGACACCGCGGTCGCGGTGCACCCGGACGACGAGCGCTACCGCGACCTGGTCGGCCGCGAGCTCGAGCTGCCGCTCACCGGGCGCCGCATCCCGGTGATCGCCGACGAGTACGTGGACCCCGAGTTCGGCAGCGGCTGCGTGAAGATCACCCCGGCGCACGACTTCAACGACTACGAGGTGGGCCGGCGCCACCACCTCGATCAGATCAACGTGCTCACCCCTGACGCGCGCATCAACGACAACGCGCCCGAAAGCTATCGCGGGCGCGACCGCTTCGAGGCGCGCAAGCTGATCGTCAGCGACCTCGAGGCCCAGGGGCTGCTGGAGAAGGTGGAGCCGCACCGGTTGAAGGTGCCCCGCGGCGACCGCTCCCACTCCGTGATCGAACCCTTCCTCACCGACCAGTGGTTCGTGCGCGCGGGTCCGCTCGCCGAGCCTGCCATCAAGGCGGTGGAGGACGGGCGCATCCGCTTCGTGCCGGCGAACTGGGCCAAGACCTACTTCGAGTGGATGCGCAACATCGAGGACTGGTGCATCAGCCGCCAGATCTGGTGGGGTCACCGCATTCCCGCGTGGTACGACCCCGACGGCAACGTCTACGTGGGCCGCAGCGAGCAGGAGGTGCGCGAGCGCCACCGGCTCGCCGACGACCTGGTCCTGGAGCAGGACCCGGACGTGCTCGACACCTGGTACTCGTCGGCCCTGTGGCCCTTCTCCACCCTCGGCTGGCCCGAGCGCACGGACCGCCTCGACACCTTCTACCCGACCAGCGTGCTCGTCACCGGCTTCGACATCATCTTCTTCTGGGTCGCGCGGATGATCATGTTCGGCCTCAAGTTCATGGACGAGGTGCCGTTCCACGAGGTCTACATCCACGGCCTGGTGCGCGACGCCGACGG
>CBDUCN010000495.1:0-2623 GCA_965365655.1 uncultured Gammaproteobacteria bacterium
TGGCCCAGTACATCTACACCATGAACCGGGTGACCAAGGTGGTCCCCCCGAAGCGCGAGATCCTGAAGGACATCTCGCTGTCGTTCTTTCCCGGCGCCAAGATCGGCGTGCTGGGCCTGAACGGCGCCGGCAAGTCCAGCCTGCTGCGCATCATGGCCGGCATCGACACCGACATCCACGGCGAGGCGCGCCCGCAGAGCGGCATCCGGGTCGGCTTCCTGCCCCAGGAGCCGGAGCTGGACCCGGCCAAGGACGTGCGCGGCAACGTCGAGGACGGCATCCGCGAGGTGAAGGATCTGCTCGACCGCTTCGAGGCGGTCAGCGCGCGGTTTGCCGAGCCGATGGACGACGAGCAGATGACGGCGCTGCTCGACGAGCAGGCGAAGCTGCAGGACGCGATCGACGCCGCCGACGCCTGGGATCTCGACCGCCGCCTCGAGGTCGCCTCCGACGCGCTGCGCCTGCCGCCGTGGGACGCCGACGTGACGACGCTGTCCGGCGGCGAGCGCCGGCGCGTCGCGCTGTGCCGGCTGCTGCTGTCGTCGCCCGACATGCTGCTGCTGGACGAGCCCACGAACCACCTCGACGCCGAGTCGGTCGCGTGGCTGGAGCGCTACCTCGACGAGTATCCGGGCACCGTCGTCGCGGTGACCCACGATCGCTACTTCCTGGACAACGTCGCGGGCTGGATCCTGGAGCTGGATCGCGGACACGGCATCCCGTGGAAGGGCAACTACTCGTCCTGGCTGGAGCAGAAGGAGGCGCGGCTGGCCCAGGAGGAGCGCCAGGAGTCCGCGCGCCAGCGCACGATCAAGAACGAGCTGGAGTGGGTGCGCGCGAATCCCCAGGGCCGGCGCGCGAAGGCCAAGGCGCGCCTGAACCGCTTCCAGGAGCTGGTCGCGCAGGGCAACGAGAAGCGCGCCGAGACGCGCCAGCTCTTCATCCCGGCGGCCAATCGCCTCGGCGACCTGGTGGTCGAGGCCGACGGCGTCTCGAAGCGCTTCGGCGACCGGGTGCTGTTCGAGGACATGAGCTTCAAGCTGCCGCCGGGCGGAATCGTGGGCGTGATCGGCCCCAACGGCGCCGGCAAGACGACCCTGATGCGCATGATCGCCGGCGAGGAGAAGCCGGACGGCGGGCAACTGCGCATCGGCGACACCGTGGAGGTCGCGTACGTGGATCAGTCCCGCGACGCGCTGGACGGCTCGCGAACGGTGTGGGAGGAGATCGCCGACGGCCAGGACACGATCCTGGTGGGTCGTCACGAGATCCAGTCGCGCGCGTACGTCGGCCGGTTCAACTTCAAGGGCCCGGACCAGGAGAAGCGGGTGCGCGACCTGTCCGGCGGCGAGCGCAACCGGGTGCACCTCGCGAAGCTGCTGGTGAAGGGCGGCAACGTGCTGCTGCTGGACGAGCCCACGAACGACCTGGACGTGGAGACCCTGCGCGCGCTCGAGGAGGCGCTGCTCGAGTTCGCCGGCTGCGCGGTGGTCGTGTCCCACGATCGCTGGTTCCTGGACCGCATCGCGACCCACATGCTGGCGTTCGAGGGCGACAGCCGCGTGACCTGGTTCGAGGGCGCGTACGAGGACTACGAGGCCGATCGCCGCAGGCGCCTGGGCGCCGAGGCGGATCGCCCGCATCGCATCCGCTACAAGCGGCTCGACGCCTGAGCCCCGCCGCAACCACCCCCCTGACGAGCCGACGAACGAGCATGTCCGAGAAGTCCCTGAAGAAGCTGATGGAGCGCATGGAGCGGCTCGCCGATCGCGTCGAGGCGCACTTCCCGCCGCCGGCCGCGAGCGCCGGCCTGGACGACGCGACGGCGTTTCGCTGGCGGCGCCACGGCGAGCGCGCGTGGCTGCAGGCGGTGCGCCACCCGCACGGCATCCGTCTCGAGGACCTGCAGGGGGTGGACCGCCAGAAGGAGACGCTGGAGCGCAACACGCGGCAGTTCGTCGAGCGGCTGCCCGCGAACAACGCGCTGCTGTGGGGATCGCGCGGCACCGGCAAGTCGTCGCTGGTGAAGGCGCTGCTCAACGCGTACGCGGATCGGGGGCTGCGCCTGATCGAGGTGGAGAGAGCGGATCTCATCGACCTGCCCGACATCGTGGACCGGCTGGAGGGGCGCCCCGAGCGCTACGTCGTGTTCTCCGACGATCTGTCCTTCGAGGCCGGCGATGCGAGCTACAAGGCGCTGAAGGCGATCCTCGACGGCTCCGTCGCGGCGCCGCCCGACAACGTGCTGATCTACGCGACGTCGAACCGCCGGCACCTGATCCCGGAGTACATGCACGAGAACCTGGAGGCCCAGAACGTGGGCACCGAGATCCATCACGGCGAGGCGGTGGAGGAGAAGATCTCGCTCTCCGAGCGCTTCGGGATCTGGCTGTCGTTCTACCCGTTCCGCCAGGACGAGTATCTCGACATCGTGCGCCACTGGCTGCAGGAGATGGGCGCGGGCCTCGACGACGAGGCGCGCCAGGCGGCGCTGCAGTGGGCGTTGAGCCGCGGCTCGCGCAGCGGGCGCAGCGCCTACCAGTTCGCCCGCGACTGGGCGGGCCGTCACGGCGCGGCGGGCGGCGGGTGAGCGCGCGCCGGTGAGCGCCGCGGCGAGCGCGGA
>CBDUCN010000496.1:0-2604 GCA_965365655.1 uncultured Gammaproteobacteria bacterium
CGGGTCAACGTCGGCCCGCGGCGAACCGGGAGCCCGCGATGAGCGTCAAGGTCGAGGAGCTGATGTCGTCGTCGGTGGTGACCACGCAGCCGCACAAGAGCATCGAGCACGCCGCGCAGATCATGCAGAAGAACGGCATCGGCGTGATCCCGGTGGTCGACCCGGACGGGCACGCGGTCGGCATCGTGTCCGCGACCGACCTCGTCGGCGCGGAGCCGACGCACGCGCCGGTCAGCACCATCATGACGGAGAAGGTCTACACCGTTCCCGCGTACAACGACGTCAGCATCGCCGCGCGGGTGATGCGCAACCACCGGATCCACCACGTGATCGTCACCGACGAGCAGAAGGTGGTCGGGATCCTGAGCAGCTTCGACCTGCTCGCGCTCGTCGAGGAGCATCGCTACGTGCAGAAGAACGCGCCGACGCAGTCGAAGCGCAGGGGCGCGAAGCGGGCCTGACGGGCGGGCCCGGCGCGGGTCGCGCGGTAGCCGCTCGTCGCGGCGGGCGGCTCGCCTGCCGACACGCGCACCGGCGTCGCCGGCACACCCCGAGGGCCCACGCGCTCCGGTGGCCGGCCGCGCGCCGGCGCCGTGACGGGCGGCCCGCCGGCGCTCCATCACGTTCGCTAAGATGCGCGCATGCCGAGCCCCCCTGCCCCACCGCACACGCACAGCAACGAGGTGTGGTTCGGCTGGGTCGTGCTGGCCGCGTCGCTGGCCATCCACACCATCGGGCTCGGCGCGCCCACGGTGCTGTTCATCACGCTGAAGCCGATCGCGCTCGACTTCGACTGGCCGCGCGCCGGGCCGTCGCTCGCGTACTCGCTGCTGATGATCGGCTCCGGCGTCGGCGGCATCGCGATGGGCTGGTGGATGGACCGCCGCGGCGTGATGCGCCCGGTGATGTTCGGCTCCGCGATGATCGGGCTCGGCGCGCTGCTCGCGAGCCAGGCCGAGTCGCGCACCAGCTTCTACGTCGCGAACGGCCTGCTGATCGGGCTGCTCGGCAAGTCGGCGATGATCGCGCCGCTGGTCGCGAACGCGACCCGCTGGTTCGACCGCCGCCGCGGGCTCGCGGTCGCGATCATCGCGTCCGGCCAGGGCCTCGCCGGCGCGCTGTGGCCGCCGGTGGTGCAGCACGTGACCGCGATCGCCGGCTGGCGCGGCGCGTACGCGTGGTTCGGCATCCTCGCGCTGGTCACGATGGTGCCGCTCGCGCTGGTGCTCAGGCGCCCGCCGCCGGACGGCGCGCACGCCCACGGTCCCTTGCGCACCGGCGCCCGCGGCGAGGTGCTGGGCCTGCCGCCGCGCGCGGTGCAGGGCATGCTGTGGCTCGCGGTGATCGGGTGCTGCGGCGCGATGTCGATGCCCATCGTGCACCTGCCGAGCCTCGCGACGGACCTCGGCCACCCCGAGCTGCACGCCGCGCGGATGCTGTCGGTGCTGTTCGCCGCCGCGTTCGTGAGCCGCATCGCGTTCGGCATGCTGGCCGACCGCATCGGGCCGTTCCCGACGCTGATCATCGCGTCGTCGTGCCAGGCGGTCATGATGCTCGCGTTCGCGAGCGTGGAGAGCCTCGCCGCGCTGTACGTCGCGGCCGCGCTGTTCGGGCTCGGCTTCGCGGGGATCATGCCGTGCTACGCGCTCGTGATCCGCGCGCTGTTCCCGGCGACCCAGGCCGGCTGGCGCATCGCGAGCCAGTACCTGTTCGCGGCGATCGGGATGGGGCTCGGCGGGTGGCTGGCCGGGGCGATCTACGATCTCACCGGCAGCTACGGGATGGCGTTCGGGATCGGGTTCGCGCTGAACATCGCGAACCTGGCCGTGATCGTGCCGCTCGCGTCGCGGCATCGGAGGGCGGTGCTGAGCCCGCGGATGGCGTAGCCGCGCGGGCCCGGGGGCCGGTGGGGCCCGCGGCACCCGGTTCGAGCATGTCGGCGTGCGGCGCTGCGCACGCGGCGATGCCGTCAGGCCCCGGGGCTCCGACCCGGACAGGCCGGGAGACCATCCCGCGCCTCCGCGCCCCCGGGACGGGAGAGATGGACCCCGGGGGCTGGACAGGGATCCCACGCTGATAAGTGGAATCTTCTGGCTTACTCTTGCGAGAGCATAGGAGCAGAAGATGACCCGAAGGAAGCGACGCAATCACTCCGCGGCGTTCAAGGCGAAGGTGGCGCTGGCGGCGATGAAGGGCGATCGAACCTTGGCGGATCTGGCCGAGCAGTTTGACGTTCATCCCAACCAGATCCAGGACTGGAAGCGACGCCTGGCCGAAGGCGCCGAGGATGTGTTTGGAGGCAATGCGGTCGAGGCACAGCACAACGAGAAGGAGGTAGAGAAGCTCCACGCCAAGATCGGTCAGCTGGCGATGGAGAACGATTTTTTGTCCAAGTTTCTCGGGCGCGACCGATGAGCGAGCGCCGAGCGAGGATTCAGGCCGAGCATCCGCTGCCCAAGACCAGGCGCTGTGAGCTGCTCGAGGTGGCACGCTCGAGCGCGTACTACCGGCCCGCGCCGGTGAGCGACGAGGATCTGATGCTGATGCGGATCATCGACGAGATCCACCTGCGGTGGCCGTTCTACGGTAGTCGCCGGGTGCGTG
>CBDUCN010000497.1:0-2590 GCA_965365655.1 uncultured Gammaproteobacteria bacterium
GAGCTCGAGCGGCTGTGCAGGGACAACAGGCTGTGGGACGGGCGGGTGTGCAACCTGCAGGTCACCGAGGCCGGCGAGCGCACCGTGACGCTGCGCGCGCTGGTGAGCGCGCGCGACTCCGGACGCGCGTGGGACCTGCGGGTGCAGCTGCGGGAGAAGCTGATCGAGTTCCTGCAACGCGAGCACCCGCACGCACTGCCGCGGGCGCGGCTGGAGCTGGACGGGGCGTCACCGGGCGGCGCGCCGGACGTCGCCGGCTCCGTGCCGGGGCCCCCGTCCGAGGCCGCACCCGGGCCGGGCACGAACCCGGCGGCGGGCGACGCGCCGGGCACCGGGCGCGGCGCGGGAGCGGGTGCGTCTACCGAGGCATCGGCGGGTTCATCACCTGATGCAGGCCGCCGCTCGTGAACCTGTCGCCGCAGCTCGAGCTGATCGTCGTCGGCACCGCCGCGAGCGCGGTGGCGGGGCTCGGCACCGCGGTGGGCGCCGCCGGCATCGTGTTCGTGCGCCGGCTGTCGCAGTACGCCGAGGACGTGCTGCTGAGCATCGCCGCCGGCATCATGCTCGCGGCGACGTTCTTCTCGCTGCTGGCGCCGGGCATCGACTACGGCGTCGAGCAGTTCGCGAGCGAGGTGGCCGCGGTGAGCGTCGTGATCCTGGGTCTGCTGTGCGGCGCCGCGGCGCTCCACCTGATCCACCGCCGCGTGCCCCACGAGCACTTCACCCTCGGCCGCGAGGGCCCGGACGCCGGCCGCCTCGCGCGCATCTGGCTGTTCGTGATCGCGATCACCCTGCACAACTTTCCGGAGGGCATGGCGGTCGGGGTCGGCTTCGGCGCCGGCGACATGGGCAACGGCGCCGGCCTCGCGATCGGCATCGGGCTGCAGAACGTGCCCGAGGGGCTCGCGGTCGCGGTGTCGCTGATGGCGGCCGGCTACGCGCGCGCCGCCGCGTTCGGCGCCGCCGCGCTGACCGGCCTGGTCGAGCCCGTGGGCGGCCTGGTCGGCAGCGCAGCGGCGGGCCTCGCCGCGCCGGCCCTGCCGTGGACCCTGGGCTTCGCCGGCGGCGCGATGCTGTTCGTGATCAGCGACGAGGTGATCCCGGAGACCCACCGCCGCGACAGCGCGACACACGCGACCTTCGCGCTGATGGGCGGCTTCGCGGTGATGATGTTCCTGGACGCGACGCTGGGGTGAGGCGGGCGTTCACGCTCGCGGCGTGCTTCGTCGCCGTCCTCGTGGCGGTGAAGATCGCGCAGGCCGTGAGCGGCGCGGACCTCGCGTCGTACGGGGTGTTCCCGCGCCGCCTCGACGGCCTCGGCGGAGTGCTGTGGGCGCCGCTGATCCACGGCTCCTGGACGCACCTGATCGGCAACGCCGCCGCGCTGGTGGTGCTCGCGACGACGCTGCTCTACGGCTATCCCCGCTCCGCGCGCATCGTGCTGCCCACGGTGTGGATCGCGCCCGGGCTCGCGGTGTGGCTGTTCGCCCGGCCCGCGTGGCACATCGGCGCGAGCGGCATCGCGTTCGGCCTGCTGTTCTTCGTCTTCACGATCGGCGTGCTGCGCTGGGACCGGCGCGCGATCGCGCTCGCGATGGTGGTGTCGTTCCTCTACGGCAGCATGGTCTGGGGGATCCTGCCGCACGACCCGTCGGTGTCGTTCGAGACCCACCTCGCCGGCGCGATCACCGGCGTCGCGCTGGCCTTCGCGCTGCGCTGGCGCGACCCGCCGCCGCCCCGTCGGCGATACAGCTGGGAGGACGAGGAAGACGATGCGCCGGCGGAGGACACCGGCGACGTCGAGCGCGAGCGCTCAGGCGATTCGAGCCCGCCGGCACCGGGCACGACCGCGCGGGAACGGGCTGCGCCTGCGTCGCGCCAGGGCCGGCGCCCGGGACCCACAGCGCGAGTGCATCCTGCCGAGCGGACCCCGCTGCGGGCGTGCGAACGGCTTCTCTGGCCGGCTCAGGCCTCTCGACCCGCCGCCGTCTCCTCCTCCACCGCGTCGGGCTCCGGCTCGCCGCGCAGCGGGCGAAGCTGGTGCGGCATCGCGAACAGCGTGAGGTTCGGCTCGGCGAGGACCCGCACGTCGTAGCAGGTCACCGTCTCGCAGGTCATCGACAGGAGGTTCACCGCGCGGCGCGGCGCGAGGCCGCCGACGACGATCGCCGGCTCGCCGTTGTACTCGTCGTGGTAGCTCGCGTGCTGCATCACGACGAGTTCGCCGACGCTGAAACGCCTGGGCATCGTTCGAGCCTCCGCTTGCGGCCGGGTTTCTGAGGCCGTCACCGACGGAGGAAGCTTAGCCGCGGCCGTCGCCCGCCGCATGAGCCGGCGACCGCGGCGACGCGGAGCACGACGTCGCGGCGGTGTTCCGCGAGGCGGACGCCCGCGAGAGCCCGCACCGGACACGCACGGCCGTCGCGGCCCCGACCGCCGGTAGCGGGGCGGGTTCCAGCGCCCGAAGGCCGCCGCTCGCGAGGCGTTCCGGGTGCGGGCTTTGCCCCGCCGGCCCGCCATGGGCCAAGATTCGCCCCTGGGCCGGGATGGCGGAACTGGTAGACGCGCCAGACTCAAAATCTGGTACTCG
>CBDUCN010000498.1:0-2536 GCA_965365655.1 uncultured Gammaproteobacteria bacterium
TGGGCGGCGCCGGCGGCCACCACGAGGCCGAGGGTGACGGCGACAAGTGTTCTGTGCATGAGGTGCTCCCTCCGGTTGGTGTTTTGAATGACATGACGGCCCCGTGACGCCGCGACACGGCGAGCGGGCCCGTCACACGTATACGCCGGCGGACGCGACTTATTCCCTCGCGCACTCGCCGCGGCGTCTGCGACGTGTGGGCGGGCGCGTCTCGGCGACGGATGGCGGAATGCGGTCGCTGCCGGGCCGCGCCTGCCGATCGGGTGCACAATTGAGGAGCCGTGCCCGCCGGCCGCACCTCCGCGCGGCCCGGCGCGTCCGGCAGGTGACCGACATGACGACGCTCGACGCCATTCCCGCCGCCGCGCCGCCCCTCACCCCCGAGGCGCAGGCCGCGCTCGCGCGCCTGCTCGAAGGCCGCAGCGCCGACGAGCAGGCCGTGCTGCGGCGCGCCGCGGACCTCGCCGCGCGCGCCCACGCGGGCCAGCAGCGCCGCTCGGGTGAGCCGTACGTGTCGCACCCGCTCGCGGTGGCCGGGATCCTGCACGATCTGGGCCTGGACACCGAAACGCTGGCCGCGGCGCTGCTGCACGACGTCGTGGAGGACACCGCGGTGGACCTGCCGCGCCTCGGCGCCGAGATGGGCGGCACCGTCGCGGCGCTGGTGGAAGGCGTGACGAAGATGGTGGCCATGGCCGGCTACGGCCCGGGCTTCGCCGGCGCCGCAGGCACGACCGAGCGCGTCCAGGTGGAGCGGCTGAAGAAGCTGCTGCTGGCGATGGCCAGCGACGTGCGCGTCGTGCTCGTGAAGCTGGCCGATCGGCTGCACAACATGCGCACGCTGCGCCACCTCGACGGCGACGCGCGCGAGCGGGTCGCGCGCGAGACGCTCGCGATCTACGCGCCGCTGGCCGGGCGCCTCGGCATCGCGCAGTTCAAGTGGGAGCTCGAGGACCTCGCGCTGCGCGAGCTGGAGCCGGAGACCTACGCCGCGCTCGCGCGCCAGATCGACGAGCGGCGCGCGGACCGCGAGAAGTACATCGAGCGCGTGGTCGCGACGCTGGACGCGAAGCTGCGCGCGCAGGGGATCCGCGCCGACCTCAAGGGCCGCGCGAAGCACATCTACAGCATCTGGCAGAAGATGCAGGCCAAGCGCCTGAGCTTCGAGCAGGTGTACGACGCGCGTGCGGTGCGGGTGCTGGTCGACGACGTCGCGGCATGCTACTCGGCGCTGGGCGTGGTGCACACCGCGTGGAAGCACGTCGCGCGCGAGTTCGACGACTACATCGCGAACCCGAAGGCCAACGGCTACCGCTCGCTGCACACCGCGGTGATCGGGCCCGAGGGCAAGACGCTGGAGGTGCAGATCCGGACCCACGAGATGCATCGCAGCGCCGAGTACGGCGTCGCCGCGCACTGGCGCTACAAGGAAGGCGCCGTGCCCGCGGCGCCGGCGCAGGGCGCGTGGCTGGATCCGCTGCTCGAGCAGCGCGACGACGACGAGAAGCCGCGCGATTTCCTGGAGCGCTTCGACGCCGAGCTGAGCGGCGACCGCGTGTACGTGGCGACGCCGCGCGGCGAGCTGCTGGATCTGCCGGCCGGCGCGACGCCGCTGGACTTCGCGTACGCGGTGCACACCGAGGTGGGGCACCGCTGCCGCGGCGCGAAGGTCAACGGGGCCATGGTGCCGCTCACCACCGCGCTTCGATCCGGCGACCAGGTCGAGGTGCTGACCACCCGCAACGGCACGCCCAGCCGCGACTGGCTGAGCCCGCACCTGGGCTACCTCGCGACCGCCCGGGCGCGGGCCAAGGTGCGCCACTGGTTCAAGCACCGCGACCACGACAAGAACGTCGCCGCGGGCCAGGAGATCTTCGCGCGCGAGCTGCGCCGCCTCGGCATCGCCGGCACCGACCGCGACGCGCTCGTGAAGCGCTTCAACTTCACGCGCTTCGAGGACTTCCTGGCCGGCCTCGGCGGCGGCGACGTGAGCGCGGCGCAGCTCGCCGGCGCGCTGCAGCACGAGGTGCCGCGCCCGCCGCCGGCGCCGGCGCCGCGCCGGCGCGCGCCCCGGCGCGCGCGCCCCGGCTCGCCGGTGCAGGTCGAGGGCGTCGGCGACCTGCTCGTGACGATGGCGCGCTGCTGCGCGCCGGTGCCGGAGGACCCGATCGTCGGCTTCATCACCCGCGGGCGCGGGGTCACGATCCACCGCAGCGACTGCCGCAACATGCTGCGCCTGGACGCGGAGCAGCGCGCGCGGCTGCTGGACGTGAGCTGGAGCGGCGAGAGCGGCGACACGTGGCCCGTGAAGGTCAGCGTGCGCGCGTGGGACCGGCGCGGGCTGCTGCGTGACGTGACCACCGTGCTCAGCGCCGAGAACGTGGACATCGCCGCGCTGGACACGGGCAGCGAGGACGGCGAGCAGGGCGTGCACATCGAGCTCACGCTGCACGTGCGCGACCTCGAGCACCTGAGCCGGGTGCTGGATCGCATCGGCCAGGTGCCGAACGTGTTCGAGGCGCGGCGCACCGGCTGA
>CBDUCN010000499.1:0-2524 GCA_965365655.1 uncultured Gammaproteobacteria bacterium
CGCCGCTCAGCCCGCGGCCGCCTCGCGGATCGTGTCGTGCAACGTCTTCGGGATCCGGATGCCGTCGCGCGGCGTGCGCTCGCGCGCGGCGAAGCGCCGGTCCGACGGCAGGCGCGCGCCGTCCTGCTCCAGGATTTTCGCGAACAGCTGCTCGGCGTGGCGCAGCGACGCGCCGGCGTCGCCGCCGCGCACGCAGCGCGCCGGGTCGACGGCCATCAGGAACTCGCCGCCCAGCGGCGCGCCGGTGCCGGTGTCGCGGGCCTTGGCCTCGTAGCTGAACACGTCGCCGACCAGCGCGCCGGCGAGCAGCTCGACCATCAGCGCGATCGCGGCGCCCTTGTGGCCGCCGAACGTGAGCTGCGCGCCTTCCAGCGCGGTCTTCGGGTCGGTGGTGGGCTTGCCGTCCGGGCCGATCGCCCAGCCCTCCGGGATCGGCTTGCCGTCGCGCAGGTGGAGCTGGATCTCGCCGCGCGCGGTCACGCTGGACGCCTGGTCGAAGACCATCGGCGGGCGGCCCTCGCGCGGCCACGCGAAGCCCATCGGGTTGGTGCCGTAGAGCGGCTTCGTGCCGCCGGCCGGCGCGACGTACGACATCGCGGCGGTGAACGCGAACGCGACCAGGCCCTTCTCCGCGAGGCGCTCGAGCTCGGGCCACAGCGCCGCGATGTGGTACGCGTTGTTGATCGCGAGCGCCGCGATGCCGTTGGTGCGCGCCTTGTCCGCGAGCGGCCCGGCGCTCAGCTGCAGCGCGAGCGGCGCGAAGCCGAAGCGCGCGTCCACGTGCAGCACGCCGGGCGCGAGGTCCGTGAGCACGGGCTCGGCCGCGGCGTCCACGTCCGGGTTCTGCAGCGCCTTCAGGTAGAACGGGATGCGGAACAGCCCGTGCGACGTGCACTCGTCGCGCTCGGCGGCGATGACGGTGTCCGCGATGGCGCGCGCCTGCGGCTCCGAGAAGCCCTTCGCGGTGAGCGCCGAGAGCGCCAGCGCGTGCGCGTCGTCGAGGGACAGGTGGACGGTGTCGGTCATGGCGTCGGTTCCGGGCGATGGGGCGGGAATGGTGGCTCCGCTGCCCGCCCGATTCAAACCGGCCCGTATCGGCGGCGGCGCGCCGCCGCCGCGCTCACGACCTCCCGGCGCCCAGGCGCCTCCATGCGGCCAGCCCCAGCGGCGCCAGCAGCCACGCGGTGGCCGGTGCCGGAACCGCGACGAATGTCGTGAGTGGCGTCATCGTGCCGGTGAAGCTTCCGTTGGCCACGAACCTGAGGGTTGTCGCGAACGCCGTCGGGTCGCCGGGGTCCAGCAGCGCCGAGGTCTCGATGCCGGTCACGGTGAAGCGGTCGACGCCGCCGGCGGGGAAGAAGAACTCGGCGTTCGCCGTCAGCATCTCCTCGATCAGCGTGCTGCCGTCGAAGAAAGAGACCAGGTAGCTGCCGTCGCCGACGAACGGCAGCAACACCGAAGCGAAGTTCGGGTCGCCGGCGCCGATCTGGTACTCGTAGCCGGTGGCGACGAACGGGTCGATGCTGATCTGGCGATCGCCCAGCACGTCGATGTCGAAGTTGAACGTTCCGGAGGCGCCGATGGTCGGCAGGAAGACCTCGCCGACGCCGCCGACGATGCCGGTCGCGAAGTTGACGAAGGTGGTGGCGCGGTTGCGGACCTGGGGCTGACCGGGATCCTCGACCTGCTCGAGGATGATCCGGAACACGTAGGCGACGTCCTCCTCGAGCAGGCCGGCCGGGAACGTGAAGCTGGTCGCGTCGGGCGCCAGGTCCTCGAACAGCTTGTCGCCGTCGAACAGCAGGCGCTCGTTCGTGAAGTCGTCGAAGTAGCCCACCCGCACCCTGTCGATCCCGCCCGGTACGCTCGCCGGCAGGTCCCACAGCAGGGTCGGTGTGAGCCCGCCCCCGACGATGCGGACGTTTCGTACCAGCGGGATGGCCGGCGCGCCGGTGAGATCGCCCGTGACCGCGGACACACTGTCGCCGCCGCTGCTCGCGGTGATTCGCCACGGCGAGATCGGCTGCGTGCCGAAGTCCCGGCGGCGGACGAACTCGTTCGACAGGTCGAACTGCCGGCTGAGGCCGCGCGTGATGCCGGTCGCGAGGTTCGTGGCCGTCACGATGGTGTCGTCCGGCGGGATGCCCCCGTCGGTGGTGTTCACGATCGCGTCCAGGAGATGGCTGTCGCCGGCGCGGAATCCGACCGAGTTGTCGCTGCGGATGTCGCGGAGCTGCGCCGCGAACTCGATCTGCAGCGGCGTGGCGGACGCGGGCGCCGGAAGCGCGGCCAGCAGTGCCAGCGCGAGCACGGCGAGGAAGGGGCGGTGCATGGTGCGCAATCCGGTCGGGGGCATGGGGTCGGTTCCTTCTGGTTCGAGTTCCCGTGAAGCACGGGCCGGCCGCGGGAACACGGTGCCGTGCGCCGCGACGCGTGCGAAGCAAAAGTCTTGCCATCAAGCATGAAAAGAATGGGATTCAATGGCTTGAAACGTTCCGCGGGCGGCGGGGCCGCGGCATGTGTA
>CBDUCN010000500.1:0-2509 GCA_965365655.1 uncultured Gammaproteobacteria bacterium
CGGCCCTCAGCGGGCTCGCCATGGTCGCGGGAGTGGCCGACCTCGCCGGACTCACGGCCCTCGCCGGGCTCACCGGAGTCCCCGCCCTCGCCGGCGCCGGCGATTGCCGCAATTCCCGCATCCGCGGCCCCGAGGTCGAACGCGGCGCTGTCGGCCGGCGCGCCGTCGCCGCCCGCCGGCTCGGGCGCGGTGTCCACGCCCGCCACGTCCGGCTCGCCACCGCCGGCCTCGTCCGGCGCGTCGCCGGCCGCGCCCGCCGTCACGCTCGCGAACAGGTCCGGCTCGACCTGGTCCAGGTCGCGGATCTCCGCGAGCGGGGGCAGCCCGTCCAGCCCCTTGAGTCCGAAGTGGTCGAGGAAGGCGTGCGTCGTGCCGTACAGCGCCGGGCGGCCCGGCACCTCGCGGTGGCCCAGCACGCGGATCCACTCGCGCTCCATCAGGGTCTTGATGATGTTGCTGCTCACCGCGACGCCGCGCACGTCCTCGATCTCGCCGCGCGTGATCGGCTGGCGGTACGCGATCAGCGCCAGTGTCTCCAGCAGCGCCCGCGAGTAGCGCGGGGGCCGCTCCGCGAACAGTCCGGCCAGCCAGGGGGAGTAGTCACGCCGCACCTGCAGGCGGTAGCCGCTGGCGACCTCCACCAGCTCCAGCGAGCGGCCGTCCAGCGACGACGCGAGCTCGTCGAGCGCCTCGCGCAGCGCCGCGCGGTCCGGCGCGTGCGCGCTGCCCTCGAACAGCGCGAGGAAGTCGTCCAGGCTGAGCGCGCGGCCCGCCGCGAGCATCGCGGCCTCGAGCACGTTGCGCAGGTCCTGCGGCGTCATGGCGCGCCGGCGCCTTGCGAGTGCGCGCGCACGTGGATCGGACCGTAGGGGTTTGCCTGCACCAGCTCCACCAGCGACTCCTTCAGCAGCTCCAGCACCGCGAGCAGCGTCACGACCACGCCGAGGCGCCCTTCCTCGGGCCTGAACAGCGCGGTGAAATCGGTGAACTCGTCGGCGCGCACCCGCGTGATGATCTCGCTCATGCGCTCGCGCACCGACAGCGCCTCCATCTTCACGTGGTGGTGAGCGTAGATGCGCGCGCGCTCCATCACGTCGCGCAGTGCGTGCAGCAGGTCGTCCATGCTCACCCGCGGCGCGAGACGCGTGATCTCCACGAACGGCGCGGGCGCGCTCACCTCGAGCACGTCGCGCCCGACCTGCGGCAGCTCGTTGATGGACTCCGCCGCCTGCTTGTAGCGTTCGTACTCCTGCAGCCGGCGCACCAGCTCGGCGCGCGGATCGTCCTCGTCGCTCTCCTCCGACGCCGGGCGCGGCAGCAGCATGCGCGACTTGATCTCGGCCAGCATTGCCGCCATCACCAGGTACTCCGCCGCCAGCTCCAGGCGCAGCTCCTTCATCAGGTCCACGTACTCCATGTACTGGCGCGTGATCTCGGCGATCGGAATGTCCAGCACATCGAGGTTCTGCTTCTTGATCAGGTACAGCAGCAGGTCCAGCGGTCCCTCGAACGCCTCCAGGAAGACCTCGAGCGCCTGCGGCGGAATGTAGAGGTCGCGCGGCAGCTCGGTGATCGGCGAGCCCTCCACGATCGCGAAGGGCATCTCCTGCTGGTACGGCGATTCCGCGGCCGCGGGGACGGTCTCAGTCGCCACGACGATGTCCCGCGGGTCTCATCGGTGGTCCAGCCCCATCGCCTCGCGCACGTCCTCCAGGGTCTCGCGCGCCGCGTCCCGCGCCATGTCGCAGCCCTCGGCAATGATCGTGCGGACCAGGTCGGGCTGCGCCTCGTACTCACGCGCACGTTCCTGCAGCGGCGCGAGCTCCGCGAGCACGGCGTCGACCACCGGGCCCTTGCACTCCAGGCAGCCGATTCCCGCGCTGCGGCACCCCTCGCTGGCCCAGCTGCGCGTGGCGTCGTCGGAGTACACCTGGTGCAGCTGCCACACCGGGCACTTCTCCGGGTCGCCGGGATCGGTGCGCCGCACCCGCGCCGGGTCGGTGGGCATGGTCTTGAGCTTGCGCTCCACCGACGCCGCGTCCTCGCGCAGCTCGATGGTGTTGTCGTAGGACTTCGACATCTTCTGCCCGTCCAGGCCCGGCATGCGCGACGCGGGCGTGAGCAGCGGCTGCGGCTCGGGCAGGATCACCTTGCCGCCGCCCTCCAGGTAGCCGAACAGCCGCTCGCGGTCGCCCAGGCTCACGTTCTGCTGTCCTTCCAGCAGCGCGCGCGCCCGCGCCAGCGCCTCCTCGTCGCCCTGCTCCTGGTAGCGCCGGCGAAGCTCGCGGTAGAGCTTGGCGTTGCGCTTGCCCATCTTGCGGATCGCCGCCTCGGCCTTGTCCTCGAACCCGGGCTCGCGCCCGTAGAGGTAGTTGAACCGCCGCGCGACCTCCCGCGTCAGCTCGATGTGCGCGACCTGGTCCTCGCCCACCGGCACCAGCGCTGCCTTGTAGATCAGGATGTCGGCGCTCTGCAGCAGCGGGTAGCCCAGGAAGCCGTAGGTGGCGAG
>CBDUCN010000501.1:0-2478 GCA_965365655.1 uncultured Gammaproteobacteria bacterium
GATGCCCCACACGGCGTTGAGCGCGGTCTGCACCGCGCCCTCCACCCAGCCCGGGATCCAGCTCACCTCGTCGCCGGCCATGAAGATCCCGCGCTCCGCGGGCGGGAGATCCTGCTGCATGAAGTGGCAGTACATGCGGTGGTTGTAACGGTAGTGCCCGGGCAGCGCACCCTTGAACGCGCCCAGGAAGTTCGGGTCCGCCTCCCACGACACGGTGATCGGGTCGCCGATCAGGTGGCCGCGGATGTCGACGCCCGGATAGATCTTCTCGAGCGCGTTGAGCGCGAGTGTCACGCGCCGGTCCACCGGCAACGGCAGCATCTTCAGTGCGTCGCTCATCCACGAGTACGACAGGCAGATCACCCCCGGGCGATCGTCGCCGAGGTCGAACAGGTACGTGCCGCGGGTGATGCGATCGGTGAGCGTCATGCTCATCACGTGGCGCCCGGTGACCGGGTCGCGATCCTTCCAGAACGGTCGGTCCACCATCACGAAGGTCTTCGCGGACTGCATGTAGCGGGTGCGGTCCAGCGCCATCCACAGCCGCGGCGAGAACAGCGACTCGTCGCAGTCGATGTGGGTGGTGAGCAGCCAGCTCTGGCACGTGACCAGCACGGCGTCGAAGAGGTCCTCGCTGCCCCAGCGATCGACGACGCGCACGCGTCCGGCGTCGGCGCGCTCGATGCGCGTGACGCCCGGTCGCGGCGCACCGCGGTGCAGGCGCGCGAGCGAGGTGCCGCCGGGCCAGTGCGCCATGCCGCCCGGCGCGTGCGCCCACAGCCGCCGCGGCACCTGCTCGACGCCGCCGAGCACGAAGTGCTGGTCCTCCTCGCAGTCGGTGTAGACCACGCGCAGGATCTCGAGCATCGAGTTCGGGAAGTCGGTGTCCCAGCCGCCGGTGCCGAAGCCCACCTGGCCGAACACCTCGAGGTGACGGAAGCTGCGGCGCGCGAACGCGTTCGAGCCGGCGATGAAGCCGTAGAAGGTGCGGTCGTCGAGCAGCGGCACCAGCGGGTTCCACAGCGCCTTGATGCGCGCGACGTCGCGGGCGCGGATGGCCGCCTGCATCTGCGACAGGCTCGCCTCGTGCTCGAGCGCCTCGCGCCACGCGTCGCCCACCTCGCGCAGCAGCGGCGGCAGGTCCTCGGGGTGCTCCGCGTACAGCGGCCGCCCCTCGAGGTCGATCACGGTGCTCGGCGTGTGCGGCGAGAGCGGGTTCGGGAACGGGCGCGTCTGCAGGCCGAACAGGTCCAGGTAGTGGTAGAAGCCGGCCGACGAGCGGGGGAAGCGCATGCCGCCGAGCTCCGCGACCACGCCCTCGGCGCCCTGGAACGGCTCCGAGTGCAGCCGCCCGCCGAGGCGGCGCGACTCGTAGACCACCGGCTCCACGCCCATCTTCATCAGCTCGTACGCGGCCACCACGCCCGCAATGCCGGCGCCCACCACCGCGACCCGCGCACCGTGGCGCTCGGGCGGGATGCTGCCGAGGCCGGCCGGGTGGCGCAGCCAGTCGTCGTACGGAAACGGGAAGTCGGGGCCGAACACGGTCACCGGGCGCTCGCCGCCGTCGGCGCCCGTGATGTGCTGGTGGGAGCCGGTCACCGGCGCTGCCCCCCGCGGGCGGCGGGCGCGGCGGGCTGCGCGAGCGCGCGGTAGATCTCCGGGCGGCGATCCGCGAGGTACGTGTTCACGGCGCGCGAGCGCGCGAGGCGCTCGCGGTCCAGGTCCGCGACGATCAGCTCCTCGCCGCGGCCCGCGCGCGCGAGCTCGGCGCCGTCGGGGCCGATCACGCAGCTCTCGCCGACGTACGCCAGCTCGCCCTCGCGCCCGCAGCGGTTGGCGTAGGCGAGGAACACCTGGTTCTCGTACGCGCGGGTCGGCACCATCGCGCGCGGGATGAACGCGTACGGCGCCATCAGTGCGGTGGGCACCAGCACCAGGTCGGCGCCGGCCAGCGCGAGGGCGCGCACGTTCTCCGGGAACTCGACGTCGTAGCAGATCAGGATCCCGGCGCGCCAGCCGCCGACGTCGGCCAGCACCGGCGCGCCGTCGCCGGCGGTGAACGCCTCCCTGTCGAGATCACCGAACAGGTGCGACTTGCGGTAGCTGGCGACGCGCTCGCCGCGCGCGTCGATCAGCTGGGCCGCGTTGTACACGGCGCCGCCGTCGCGCTCGGCGTAGCCGTAGAGCAGCGCGACACCGGCGTCGCGCGCGGCCGCGGCAAGGCGCGCCGCGGCCGGGCCGTCGGCGGCCTGCGCGGCGCGCGCGAGGGCGCCGGCGCCGATGTTGTAGCCGCTCAGGAAGACCTCCGGGAACAGCAGCACGTGCGCGCCGGCGTCGGCGGCCCGCACGGCCGCCGCCTCCATGCAGGCGAGGTTCGCGTCCGTGTCGCCGGGCTCGCCCGGCCCCTGGTGGATGGCGATGCGCATGCTGCAGCCGGCCGCGGTGGGGGACGCCATGATGAACCACCTTCCGGCG
>CBDUCN010000502.1:0-2469 GCA_965365655.1 uncultured Gammaproteobacteria bacterium
AGTACGGGTGGCCCTGGGTCTCGTACTGCTCGCGGATCGGCCGCTTGAAGGCCTCCTCGTCGTCCGCCGGCCACTCCTCGCCGCGCGCCTGCATGCCGTCGCGGCGCACCTGGGCCAGCACGTTGGCCGCCTGCTCGCCGCCCATCACCGAGATGCGCGCGTTCGGCCACATCCACAGGAAGCGCGGCCCGAACGCGCGCCCGCACATGCCGTAGTTGCCGGCGCCGAAGCTGCCGCCGACGATCACGGTCAGCTTGGGCACCTGTGCGCACGACACCGCGGTGACCAGCTTCGCGCCGTCCTTCGCGATGCCGCCGGCCTCGTACTTTCGGCCCACCATGAAGCCGGTGATGTTCTGCAGGAACACCAGCGGCACCTTGCGCTGGCAGCACAGCTCGATGAAGTGCGCGCCCTTGAGCGCGGACTCGGAGAACAGGATGCCGTTGTTCGCGATGACGCCCACCCGCATGCCGTGGATGCGCGCGAAGCCGCACACCAGGGTGGTGCCGTAGAGGCGCTTGAACTCGTCCAGCGCCGAGTCGTCGACGATGCGCGCGATCAGCTCGCGCGCGTCGACGGGCTTTCGCAGATCGTCCGGCATCACGCCGTGCAGCTCGCGCGGGTCGAAGCGCGGCGGCCGCGCCGGTGCGACGTCCGGCACCGGCGGATGGGGGCCGGCGAGGTGCGCCACCGCGCGGCGCGCGATGGCCAGCGCGTCGCGGTCGTCCTCCGCGTAGTGATCGGTGACGCCGGAGGTGCGGCAGTGCACGTCGGCGCCGCCCAGCTCCTCGGCCGTGACCACCTCGCCGGTGGCCGCCTTCACCAGCGGCGGGCCGCCGAGGAAGATGGTGCCCTGGCCGCGCACGATCACGCTCTCGTCGGACATCGCCGGCACGTACGCGCCGCCGGCGGTGCACGAGCCCATGACCACGGCCACCTGCGGGATGCCGGCGGCGCTCATCGTGGCCTGGTTGTAGAAGATGCGCCCGAAGTGCTCGCGGTCCGGGAACACCTCGTCCTGCTGCGGCAGGTTCGCGCCGCCGGAGTCCACGAGGTAGACGCACGGCAGGCGGTTCTCCGCGGCCACCGCCTGCGCGCGCAGGTGCTTCTTCACCGTGATCGGAAAGTAGGTGCCGCCCTTCACGGTCGCGTCGTTCGCGACGATCACGCACTCGCGCCCGCTGATGCGCCCGATGCCGGTCACCAGCCCGGCCGCGGGCACCTCGCCGCCGTACATGCCGTGGGCGGCCAGCGCCGAGAGCTCGAGGAACGGCGAGCCGGTGTCCAGCAGCGCGTCGATGCGCTCGCGCACCAGCAGCTTGCCGCGCTCGCGGTGCCGCGCGCGCGCGCGCTCCGGCCCGCCCAGCGCCGCGCGCGCGGTGTGCTCGCGCAGGTCGTCGACCAGCCCGCGCATGCGCGCGGCGTTCGCGGCGAAGGCGTCGCTGCGCGGGTCCACGCTGCTGGTGAGGATGTTGGGGTTCATCGTGCTCGTTCTCCTGCGCCGCGGGCCGCCGGCAGGGGCCGCGCGGCGCCGCTCACCAGCCGCCGCGCGCCAGCCACTCGTCCACCTGCTCCAGCCGATCGTTGCCCCAGAACGGCTCGCCGTCGACCAGCAGGAACGGTGAGCCGAACACGCCTCGCGCGATGGCCTCGTCGGTGACGCGCCGCAGCGTGGCCTTCACGGCGTCGTCGGCGAGCCCGGCCTCCAGCGCGTCGGCGTCCACCCCGTTCTCGGCCGCCACCGCGAGCACGGTGGGCGCCTCGCCGATGTTGCGCCCGTCCACGAAGTAGGCCCGGTAGAGCGCCTTCGCGAGCGCGACGGCACGCTCGGTGTCCTGCCCGTGCAGCCACCAGAACGCGCGCGCCGCCGCGACCGTCGCGACCGGGAACGGCGACGGCAGCGCGAAGGGCACGCCGTAGAAGCGCGCGCTGCGCGGCAGGTCGATGCGCGCGTAGTCGCCGACCAGGTCGCGCGCCACCAGCGGCTGGGCGCCGGTCAGCTTCATCGCCGCCCCCATCAGGTACGCGACCCAGCGCACCTTGCGCCCGTGGCGCGCCGCGAGGTCGTCGACGCGCATCGCGGCGATGTAGCCGTACGGGGACGAGAAGTCGAAGTAGAACTCGAGGGGGTCGGGCAAGGCTTCGTTCCTTTCGGCGGATCCGGTTGCGTTCGCGGCGCCGTTCCCGCACGAGCGGTCACCGCGCGGACGCGGAGGACGCGGGACTTGCCCGGGATGGGCGCCGTCGCGTCACCGCGCGCGCTCGCCGCCGTGCGTCGGCCCGGCAGACGATACCCGATGCCGCGGCGCCGACGCAGGGCGCGCGTCTCGTCCCCGGGCGCCGTCGGCGCCCCGGCGGTGGATGCGCGGGCCGTCGGGTCCCGGTGCGCGTCACGTCGCGCCGCCCGCTATCGCCGCAGCTCCCGCGCGATCACCATGCGCTGCACGTCGCTGGTGCCCTCGTAGATCT
>CBDUCN010000503.1:0-2423 GCA_965365655.1 uncultured Gammaproteobacteria bacterium
ACTACCTGCTGCCCAAGCCCTTCGACCCGCGCCTGATCACCGAGGTCGCGCCCGCAGTGGCCCAGGCCGCGATGGACTCCGGAGTCGCGACCCGCCCGCTGGACAGCATCGCCGCGTACAAGCGCACGCTGTCGCGCTACGTGTGGCAGACCAGCGGCGTCATGGAGCCCGTGTTTGCGAGCGCCCGCGAACGTCCGAAGACGATCGTCTATGCCGAGGGCGAGGACGAGCGGGTGCTCGACGCGGCGCAGCAGGTGGTGGATCTCGGCCTCGCGGAGCCGGTGCTGATCGGCCGGCCCGACGTGATCGAGGCGCGCATGAAGGAGCAGGGGCTGCGCATCCGCGACGGCGCCGGCGTGCGCATCGTGCACCCTGGCTCCAGCGAGCGCCTCGCCGAGTACACCGAGGCCTATTACCGCATGATGGGCCGCAAGGGCGTGTCCCGGGCCCGGGCCACGCACCTGGTCGGTTCGCGCAGCAGCATCTACGCGAGCCTCATGCTGCAGGCCGGCGAGGTGGACGGGATGATCTGCGGCGCGGTCGGCCCGTTCAGCATGCACCTGCAGCGGGTGCGCGACGTGATCGGGAAGGCGCCCGGGGTGCGCGAGCTGTCGACGCTGGTGGTGCTGATCCTGCGCAAGGGAACCTACTTCGTGTGCGACACGCACGTCACGCTGCAGCCCAGCGCCGAGGAGCTCGCCGAGATGACGCTGCTGTCCGCCGGCGAGGTGCGCCGTTTCGGCATCGAGCCGAAGGTCGCGCTGCTCTCGCACTCGAACTTCGGCGCCGCCGACAACGTCCACGCGCAGCGCGTGCGCGACGCGGTGGCGATGATCAAGGAGCGCGCGCCGGACCTGATGGTGGACGGCGAGATGCACGGCGAGGCCGCGATCTCGGTGAAGATCCGGAACAAGACCTTCGACGGCTCGGCGCTCAAGGGCGAGGCGAACCTTCTGGTGATGCCGAACCGCGATGCGGCCCACATCTCCTACACCCTGCTCAAGATGCTGGGCGGCGGCGGTTCCGTGGGTCCGATCCTGGTGGGCGCGGCGAAGCCGGTGAACGTGGTCACGCAGAGCATCTCGGTGCGCGGCCTCATCAACATGACGGCGCACACGGTGGTGCAGGCGCAGGTGGTGGATCGGTAGGTCTCACGCCCGGCCGGCGGCGCGCGGCTCGGGCCGCGCGCGTTGAACTTCCGGCGCGGGCCGCAGGTCCACGATGGGTCGAAGCGATCGCAGAGGAGGCAGCATGAGCGACAGCGGCGCCGCGCAGGCGGCGACGGAGCGGGCCATCCACGGATACAACCACTGGCGTGCGGATGCGCTCGAACACGTCGGCGTGGCGCTCGAGGCCGATCCGGACTTCCCGATGGCGCACGTCGTGAAGGGACTCGCGCTGGCCACCGGGCGCAGCGCCGTCTACGCGCCGGCGATCGCCGGCTGCGTGGCCGCGGCGCGGGCGGGCGAGGACGGGCTGTCGCCGCGCGAGCGGCGCTACGTGGACGCCCTGGAGGCGCTCTCCGGCGGGCGGCTGACGGAGGCCGTGATCCACTACGAGGCGATCCTGGCCGACAGGCCGGACGACCTGTTCGCGCACCGGCTGGTGCAGCAGGAGCTGTTCTGGATGGGCGAGGCGCGCTGGATGGCGGACGTCACGACGCGCGCGGCCGACGCGTGGGATCGCGACGATCCGGACTACGGCGTGTTCCTCTCGGTGCGCGCCTTCGGCCTCGAGGAGAGCGGCGACTACGCGGGCGCGGAGGCCTGCGCGCGCGAGGCGGTGGAGCGCGACGCGACCGACCCGTGGGGCGCGCACGCCGCGGCTCACGTGATGGTGATGCAGGGCCGCGTCGACGACGGTATCGCGTGGCTGGAATCCCTGAGCGGGAACTGGGGTGGTGCCAACCAGATCGTGCACCACCTGTGGTGGCATCTGTGCCTGTTCCTCCTCGAGCGCGGCGAGCACGCGCGCATCCTGGACCTGCTCGCACGCGAGGTCCGTAACCCCGACTCGCCGCTCGTGAAGGCGGTGCCCGACGCGTACATCGACATCCAGAACGTGGCCTCGCTGCTGATGCGCCTCGAGCTTCGCGGCGTCGACGTGGGCGCACGCTGGGAGAGCGTGGCCGGCGTCGCCGCCCAGCGCATCGGCAACCACGCGAGCCCGTTCACCGACGCGCACGCGGCGATGATCCTCGCCGCGGTGGGGGACTTCGAGCGCGCCGACGAGCTGGTGCGCTCGATGGAGGCCTTCGCGGCCGCCGACCCCGGCTCGCTGGGCCCGCGCTACCGCAACGCCGCGATCCCGGCTGCGCGCGCGGCCATCGCGTGGCGCCGCGGCGACCACGCGCGGGTCGCGCGCACGCTGCTGCCGCAGCGCCGCGCGCTGTGGCAGATGGGCGGCAGCCACGCGCAGCGCGA
>CBDUCN010000504.1:0-2338 GCA_965365655.1 uncultured Gammaproteobacteria bacterium
CCTGGCGCGGCGGCGCGAAGGCGTTCTTCCACAAGGGCGGGAGCGGCAACTGGCGAGGCGTGCTCACCGACGAGGATCTCGCGCTGTACGCACAGACCCGGGACAAAGTGCTGGAGCCGGAGTGCGCGCGCTGGCTGGAGGAGGGCGGCGAGGTGCCGACCGGCGACGCCGCAGGGGCCGCCTGACGCGCACCGCCGCGGGCGCGTGACCAACGGAAGCCGCGGCGCCCGCAGCAAGCGCCCGTCAAGCCCGCGCGCGAGCCCGATCGTGCGGGCCTCGCACCGGACGGCATTCGTGCTCGGACGAGGGCGGTCCGGTGCGGATCTCGGGGACCGTCGCCCGCGTCGAATGCGCTCCACGTACAGGGACGTACTCAACAGCGGCGCTCCGCGGCCCGTACCGGGCCGGCCGGCGCAGGAATGCCGTGATCCGATCACGAATGCGCCGCACGGCGCGGGCCCGCGGTGCGCCGATGCGCTAAGCTCGCACGCGTCGCGTCCCGCCCGCCGCCGGCCCCCGGCGCCGCCCGCACCACCGGGGATCCCCGATGCTCCTCGTCTCCCGCCCGACCGTCACCGAGGCCGACGACGTGCGCGCGGGCATCCTGTGGATGCTGCTCACGACGCTGTTCTTCGTGAGCCTGGACGCGACCGCGAAGTACCTGGTCGCGCGCTACCCGGTCGTCGAGGTGGTGTGGGCGCGCTTCGTGTTCCACATGCTGTTCGTCACGCTGCTGCTCGCGCCGCGCCTGCGCCTGCACGCCGGCTCGCGCCGCCCGGGCCTGCAGCTGGTGCGCTCGCTGCTGCTGCTCGCGACGACCATCGCGTTCTTCTCCGGCGTGGCCCTGCTGCCGCTGGCCGACGCCAGCGCGGTGATGTTCACGAGCCCCATCCTGCTCACCGTGCTCGCGATCCCGCTGCTCGGCGAGCACGTGGGCCCGCGGCGCTGGGCGGCGGTCGCGGTGGGCTTCGTGGGCGCGCTGATCGTCGTACGCCCGGGCACCGGCGTGATGGGCGCCGGTGCCTGGTTCATCCTCGGCGCGGCGCTGTGCAACGCGCTGTACCAGCTCGCGACGCGCAAGCTGCGCGCGTTCGACGGGCCGCTCACGACGCTGCTCTACACCGCGGTGGTGGGCACGGTGGTGCTGAGCGCGGCGCTGCCCGCGGTGTGGGTCGCGCCGGAACCGGCGCACTGGCCGCTGTTCGCGCTGCTCGGGGTGTTCGGCGGCGCCGGGCACTTCACGCTGATCAAGGCGTTCCAGCGCGCGCCCGCGGCGGTGGTCGCGCCGTTCTCCTACGCGAGCCTGCTGTGGGCCACCGGCTACGGCTGGCTGGTGTTCGGCGACCTGCCGGACGGCTGGACGGTGGTGGGCGCCGCCGTGATTGCGGGCGGCGGCCTCTACATCCTGCACCGTGAGCGCGTGAAGCGCGCCGGCGGCTTCGCGCCGGAGGTGAACCCGCCGCCGGAGGCGCTCGCGCGCGACGCGGACGCGCAGGAGCACGATCCCGGGACCGGCCCGCGCAGGTGAGCGCAGCGCACGCCGGAATGGCCCCGGCCGGCGCGACGCGAGCACGCGTTCGTGCCAGGGCAGGCGCCGGCCGGAGGCCTCCGCCCGGCGTGGCGCGCACGTCGTGCCGCGCACCGGGGGCCGGCCCCGCACGCGTGCCGCGGTGCCGGGCCCGGCATCCCGTCCGCCGGCGCCTTCACGAGGCCGTCACGGGCCGGCCTGTCAGATGGCGCCGGGCGAGTGTGCTGCGCGTGCCCGTCCGCCCGGGTCCGTCCCGTTGCGACGAGGGGCACGGGCAGGGAAGGGAGTCGATGACCGGCTCGCGAGCGGAGGCCGTGCATGTAGCACGTTTCGGAACAGCTATTTAGATTGGTGTGAATCACGGCAACGATGGCGGGGCAATGAGCCAGTCCGGCGGCAGCATCCTGCTGGTGGAGGACCACCAGGACATCGCGGAGATGGTGTACGCGTACCTGGAGCGGCGCGGGTACGCGATGGACTACGCGGCGGACGGCGTCACCGGGCTGCACCTCGCGGTGACCCAGGACTACGACGTCATCGTCCTCGACCTGATGCTGCCGGGAATGGACGGCCTGGAGCTGTGCGCGAAGCTGCGCAACGAGGCCCGCAAGGACACCCCGGTGCTGATGCTCACCGCGCGCGACACCCTGCAGGACAAGGTCGCCGGCCTCGACACCGGCGCCGATGACTACCTCGTCAAACCGTTCGAGATCCAGGAGCTGGAGGCGCGTGTGCGCGCGCTGATCCGGCGCCGACAGGGCGGGCTCGCGCCGGAGACGCTGAAGGTCGGCGACCTCGTGCTGGACACCG
>CBDUCN010000505.1:0-2322 GCA_965365655.1 uncultured Gammaproteobacteria bacterium
ACCGCCGGGCCCAGCAGGCCGGCGACCACGAGGCCGTCGTCGGGCTCGATCGCGACGTCGTCGCGCAGCACGAACATGCGCAGCCGCCGGCACACCGCGTCGGACAGGCTCGCCGGCAGCACCGCCAGCAGCGCGTCCGTCGCCGGTGCCGCGAGGAGCTGCAGCACCGCCAGCACGCGTCCCTTCGGCGTCAGCCAGGCGCCCGGCAGGACCCGTTCCGGCGCGAGCTCGGCGAGGTCGCAGGTGAGCTGCCGCGCGAGGAACGGGCGAACGTCGGCGCCGCTCAGGCGCAGCACGGCGGTGTCGGCGAGGCGCGCGACCGTCGCCGGCGCGTAGGGCGGCCGGGGCCCCGGCCAGGCCGCGTGCTCGCCAGGCTGCGGCGACGCGTTCACGCGCCGCGCACCGCGCGGCGGATATGCCCGACCACCGCCGCGAGCGTCTCGTCGGCGAGATCCGCCGGCTCCCGCTCGTCGGTCAGCCACGCGAGGATGTCCTGATCCGGCAGGTCCAGGAGCCGCTCGAAGGCCTGCCGCTCGGCGTCGTCCATGCTGTCGTAGCCGCGTTCCAGGAAGCGTTGCAGCAGGATATCCATCTCGCGCATCCCGCGCCGGCACTTCCACACGATTCGGGAAGGCGCGGGCATCACGCGGCCGTGCGGGTCAGGAGGGTCGGGAAGCGGCGCGCTCGCCGTCCCGCACGGGCGCCGGCGCCGGACGGCGCGTGCGGCGCCGGGCGGATCACACCGACCGCTGGACCATCATCTTCTTCACCTCGGCGATCGCCTTCGCCGGATTGAGCCCCTTGGGGCACGTCTTGGTGCAGTTCATGATGGTGTGGCAGCGATAGAGGCGGAACGGGTCCTCGAGGTCGTCGAGCCGCTCGCCGGTGTACTCGTCGCGGGTGTCCGCGATCCAGCGGTACGCCTGCAGCAGGATCGCGGGGCCGAGATAGCGGTCGCTGTTCCACCAGTAGCTCGGGCAGCTCGTGGAGCAGCAGGCGCACAGGATGCACTCGTACAGCCCGTCCAGCTTCTCGCGGTCCTCCTTCGACTGCAGGCGCTCGCGGTCCGGCGGCGCGGGGCTCTGGCTCTGCAGCCACGGTTTGATCGACGAGTACTGCGCGTAGAAGTTCGTCAGATCGGGCACGAGGTCCTTGACCACCGGCATGTGCGGCAGCGGATAGATCTTCACGTCGCCGTCCACGTCCTCGATGGCCTTCGTGCATGCGAGGGTGTTGGTGCCGTCGATGTTCATCGCGCAGGACCCGCAGATCCCTTCGCGGCACGAGCGGCGGAACGTGAGCGTCGGGTCGATCTCGTTCTTTATCTTGATGATCGCGTCGAGGACCATCGGGCCGCAGGTGTCGAGGTCCACCTGGTACGTGTCGACCCGCGGGTTCGCGCCGCTGTCCGGATCGTAGCGGTAGATCTTGAAAGTCTTCAGCCGCTTCGCGCCGTCCGGCGCGGGATGGCTCTTGCCGGTGCCGATGATGGAGTTGGCGGGCAGTGTGAACTCGGCCATGCGGGTTCTCTCGTCTGTGTGGCGTGCGTGTCTGTCTGCTGCGGGTGCGCGCCGGTGCTCAGTACACCCGCGCCTTGGGCGGGATGGGCTTGCACTCGTTGGTCAGCGTGTTCAGGTGCACCGGGCGGTAGTCCAGCGACACCTCACCCTTCTCCGAGAGCCAGCTCAGCGTGTGCTTCATCCAGTTCTCGTCGTCGCGGTCGGGATAGTCCTCCCGCGCGTGGGCGCCGCGGCTCTCGGTGCGGTTGGCGGCGCTGTGCATCGTGACCACGGCCTGGCGCAGCAGGTTGTCCAGCTCCAGCGTCTCGACCAGGTCGGTGTTCCAGATCATCGAGCGATCGCTGACGCCGACCTCGCCGAAGGACGCGAACACCTCGTCGATGAGCTTCACCCCTTCGTCGAGGGTCTCGCCGGTGCGGAACACCGCGGCGTTGTTCTGCATCACCTGCTGCATGCGCAGGCGGATGTTCGCGGTGGGCTCGGAGCCCTTCGCGTGGCGCAGCCGGTCCAGGCGCGACAGCGCCGGGTCGTCCGCGCTGCGCGGCAGGTTGCGGTGGCTGCGCCCGGGCTCGACCACCTCGGCCGCCCGCTTCGCGGCCGCGCGGCCGAAGACCACCAGGTCCAGCAGCGAGTTCGAGCCGAGGCGGTTCGCGCCGTGCACGGACACGCAGCCGCACTCGCCGATGGCCATCAGCCCGGGGATCACCTGGTCGGGCTCCCCGTCCTTCAGCGTGACCGCCTCGCACCGGTAGTTGGTCGGGATGCCGCCCATGTTGTAGTGCACGGTGGGCAGCACCGGGAT
>CBDUCN010000506.1:0-2160 GCA_965365655.1 uncultured Gammaproteobacteria bacterium
TCGTGGAGCTGAAGTCGATCGCGCCGGAGCGCGTGTTCGCGCGCTGACGCCGCGCCGGCGGCGCGCGCTGCCCCGAGCCGCTCGCGATGTGAGCGATCGCTCCTGCCTGCAAGCCTTCACGGCAGGACACAGCGGCCAGTCGGTGCGCGTCCGCCGCGCGGGTGCGCCGAGCGCTGCGGCAGACGCCGCCGTCGCGGCCGCCTCTTCTCGCCGTGAGCGCGCCCGCAGCGCGCCGACCGCCGTGCAGCGTTGTCACCGGTGCGGATCGGCGCCGTGAACGGCCCCCAGATCGGTGTCGAAGCGTGACCCCGGGCGTGGCACGAGTTGTCACCGACATCCGTGGGGTACCGAGATCCGGCGGGGGCGTCGTTGCACGACGGTCAGGGGTCAAGAGGACGCGCCGATTCACAGGGTGGCTGAGCGCCCGGACCAGGAGCCTCGTACGTCCTTGCGCCAGTGCCTGCACGCCCGCGACCGCGCCGAATCGCCCCTCGAGCCGCTTGCCGCGAGCATCCCGGCTTCGCACGCAGCCACTCGGGGCCTGCCGCGTTGCTTTTGCGTGTCATTTTTCCGACGCGTATAGACTTCACGATCGACTGCAGACGGGAGATGTCGGTGACGGAGAAGCCGACAGCGAAGGATCTGCCGCTGGTGCTGGTCGGCACCAAGCTGCACCTCCCGACACCGCCGCCGGATTCGGTCGAGCGACACGCGCTGCTCGAACGCGTCGTGCAGCCGGCGGGCAGCCGGGTTTCCCTCGTCTGCGCCGCGGCGGGTTTCGGCAAGACGACGCTGGCGGCGCAATGGGCCGCCCGCGCGCAGGCGCGTTGCGCGTGGCTGTCCCTCGACCCGCACGACGGCGACCCGCTGCGTTTCGCGCGCTACCTCGTCGCCTCGCTGCGGGGCGCGCTCGGCGGCTGCATGGAGCGCAGCCAGGGGCTGATCGATGCCGCCGCATCGGCTCCGTGGCCGTATCTCGTCGAGGTCATGGCCGCGGACGCCGCGCTGCTCGAGCATCCGGTGCTGGTCGTGCTCGATGACTATCACCTGGTCGCGTCCGAGCCGGTGGACCTCCTGGTGGCGCGGCTCGTCGAGTGCCTGCCGCCGCCGGTCCATCTGGTCGTGCTGAGCCGCTCCGAGCCCGCGTGGCCGCTCGCGCAGTGGCGTGCCCGCGGCTGGCTGCGCGAGTTTCGCGACGCGGATCTGCGCTTCTCGCTCGACGAGACCCGGTCCTTCTTCGCGTCCCAGAGCGGCCCCGATCTGCGCCCGAAGACCATCGAGAGCCTGCAGCAGCGGACCGAGGGCTGGATCGCGGGGCTGCGGCTCGCCGCGCTGTCGCTGGCGGGCGCCGAGCGCCCGGACGAGCGCGTCCTCGGCTACGAGGGGCTCGATTTCCGGATCTCGGAGTACCTCCTGCACGAGGTGCTCGGCGATCAGCCGCCGGACGTCCGCGAGCTGATGGGCGTCGCGGCATTGCTCGGCGAGTTCTGCGCGCCGCTGTGCGAGCACGTGCTCCGGGAGCCCGGCCGCCGGCTGGACGTCGAGAGCACGCTGGCGGCGCTCGCGTCGCACAACCGCTTCCTCGTGCCGCTCGATGCCGAGCGACGCTGGTACCGATTCCACCACCTCTTCCGTGACTTCCTTCGCGAGCGGGCGCACGAGCTGGTGTCGCCCGACGTTCGCCGTCGCCTCCACGATCGGGCCGGACAGTGGAACGCGGAGCACGGCCGCGTCGAATCGGCGCTGCGGCACTGGATCGCGGCCGGGGAGATCGATCGCGCCGCCGACCTGCTCGGGGAGAACATCGAGCCGGCGATCCGCGCGGATCCGTCCCGGCGAACGCTCGCGGGCTGGCTCGACCAGTTCCCGCCGGGCGCCGAGCGCGGGCGCCTGCCCTTGCTGGTGGCGCACGGGCATCTGCGCAACGCCCGATTCGACGTCGCCGGGATCGCCGAGCTGCTCGCGGAAGTGGACCGCCTGCCCTCGGTACGGGGCTCTCCGTTCGAGGCCAACGTCGAGGGTTTGCGGGCGTTCGTCGCGTACTGGACCGGCGCCGGCGAGCGCGCGCTCGAGCACGCGCGCCGGGCGCTGGCAGCGCGCCCTCCGATGGACAGCATCGCCTACGTGCTCGGCAACATGTACGCGGCCGGCGGACTGAAC
>CBDUCN010000507.1:0-2145 GCA_965365655.1 uncultured Gammaproteobacteria bacterium
GGCAGCGCGAGGTTCACCGTCACGCTCTTCTTCTGCGTGAAGCTCTCCAGCATGCCTTCCAGCGAGAACTCGCGCCCGATGCCGCTCTGCTTCACGCCGCCGTAGGACTGGCCCAGCACCTGCCCCAGGCCCTGGTTCACCTGCACCCAGCCGGCCTCCACCGCGTGCGCGGTGCGCAGCGCCCGGCCGATGTCGCGCGACCACACGAACGCGGCGAGACCGTAGTGGCTGTCGTTCGCCATGCGGATCGCCTCCGCCTCGTCCTCCCAGCGGATGGCCACCAGCACCGGGCCGAAGATCTCCTCGCGCGCGAGGCGCCACGCGTTGTCCACGTCGGCGAAGATCGTGGGCTGCGTGAACCACCCTTCGCTCAGGGGACCTTCGGTGGGCGGCAGGCCGCCCGTGACCAGCCGCGCGTCGTTGCGCCCGAGCCCCTCCTCGATGTAGCCGCACACCTTGCGGTACTGCTTCTCGTTGATGATGGTCCCCATGTCGGTGGACTCGTCCAGCGGGTCGCCCTGCTTCAGCGCCGTCACCTTGCCGGTGAGCTTCTCGAGGAACTCGTCGAACACGCTGGCGTGCAGGAACAGCCGCGAGCCGGCGGTGCACGACTGGCTCTGGCGCGTGAAGCGCATCGCGTTCACGATGCCCTCCACCGCCCACTCCTCGCCGGCGTCCGGGAACACGATGGACGGGCTCTTGCCGCCCAGCTCCAGCGACACCGGCACGATGCGCTCGGCGGCCGCCTTCATGATCAGCTTCCCGACCTCGGTGGAGCCGGTGAACGAAAGCTTGCGGATCGCCGGGTGCGCGGCGAGCGCCGCGCCGCAGTCGTGGCCGTAGCCGGTGAGCACGTTGAGCACCGACGGCGGCAGGTGCTGCTGGCAGATCTCGGCGAGCAGCAGCACGCCCAGCGGGGCGTCCTCGGCCGCCTTGAGCACCAGCGTGTTGCCGGTGGCCAGCGCCGGCGCGATCTTGAGCGCGGCCAGCAGCACCGGCGCGTTCCACGGGATGATCGCACCCACCACCCCGATGGGCTCGCGACGCGAGTAGCTGAGCACGTGCTCGCCGAGCGGGATGGTCTCGCCCTTGGCCTCGCCCGCGAGGCCGCCGAAGTAGCGGAAGATGTCGGCGGTGATCGTGGCCTCCGGCCGCGCCTGGGTGCGCAGCGCGTTGCCGGTCTCGGTCGCGATCTGGCGCGCCATCTCCTCGATGCGCGCCTCCAGCGCCTCGGCGATGCGCAGCAGCATGCGGCCGCGATCCCGCGGCGCCACCCGCCTCCAGCCGGCGAAGGCCGCGCTCGCGGCCTGCACCGCGCGCTCCACGTCCTCGGCGCCGCCGCGGGGCACGTGGGCGATCACGGCGCGGTTCGCGGGATTCTCGACGGCGATGGTCTCGCCGGACGCGCTGTCGACGCGCTCGCCGCCGATCAGCATCTTGTGGTGGGTGGGCGTGACGGCGTCCTGCATCGCGGGTCCTCCTCCCGGGGGCATGACGCCCCATGATGCACGAATCGCGCGCCGCGGTGTGGCCGCCCGGCGCGCCGCGCTCGTGACCGTCGCGCCCTGTACCATCTGCCGCCCGTGGGCGGCACCGCCCTCAGCCATCCGGAGGCCCCATGCCCGGCCGCCCGGCGATGCACCGGACCGCGACGCACTGCGGCGCCGCCGCGCTCGCGCTCGCGGGCACGCTGCTCGCGAGCGCGCCGTGCGCGGCGCAGTACGAGATCGGCATGCGCGCCCTGGAGCGCGGCGACTACGCCGAGGCATGGCTGATCCTGAAGCCGATGGCGGAGGCCGGCGACGCGCGCGCGCAGAACGACGTCGCGGTGATGCACGCGCTGGGGCTCGGCGTGCCGGTGTCCATGGAAACGGCGGCCGCGTGGCTCGAGCGCGCCGCCGAGGGCGGCATCGCCGAGGCCCGGGCCCGTCTCGGCTGGATGTACTACCGCGGCATCGGGGTGCCGGCCGACGTGTCGCGCGCCGCCCACTGGTCGCGCCTGGCGGCGGAGCAGGGACATCCCTGGGCGCAGAGCAACTACGGCTACCTGCTGGATCACGGCGAGGGCGTCGCGCAGGACCGCACGGCGGCCGCCGGCTGGTACCTGCGCTCCGCGGTGCAGGGCTTCGCGGAGGCGCAACGCAA
>CBDUCN010000508.1:0-1988 GCA_965365655.1 uncultured Gammaproteobacteria bacterium
AGGATCACCGTGTCGATCATCGGCAGGTCCGACGCGACCGGCATGCGGTAGTCGAGGAAGCCCGGGTTCTGCAGCCGGCCGTCGGCGCCGTAGACGTACTCCTCGTTCAGCGCCCAGCCGATCCCCTGCGCCGCGCCGCCCTGCATCTGCCCCTCGACGTAGGCCGGGTGCACCGCCTTGCCGGCATCCTGGAACACCGTGTAGCGCAGCACCCGGGTCGCGCCGGTGTCCGGGTCCACCGCGACGTCGGCGAGGTGCACGCCGAAGCTGACGCCGGCGCCCTGCGCGTTCACCTCGTGGTGGCCGGCGATGGGGCCGCCGGTCTCGGACGCGACGGCGGCGATCGCGGCGAGCGACATCGGCTCGAAGCGCCCCGCGTTGTCGCCGGCCGGGCGCGCGTGGCCGCGCTCCCACACCACGGCGTCGGCGTCGATCTCCCACAGCCGCGCGGCGCGCGCGCACATCTCGCGGATCGCGGCGCGCGCGGCCTCGATGGTCGCGAGGCCGACGGCGAAGGTCACGCGGCTGCCGTCGGTGACCTCGTTGTAGCCGACGGACGCGGTGTCGGCGACCGTGACGTGCACCCGCTCGAACGGGATCCCCAGCTCCTCCGCGGCCATCTGGCCGATGGCCGCGCGGGTGCCGCCGATGTCCGGGTTGCCCTCGGTCACGCTCACCGTGCCGTCGGCGTTCACGTTCAGGCTCACGCAGGTGTCGCCACCGAAGTTGAACCAGAAGCCGCACGCGACACCGCGCCCCTGGCCGGGCGCGAGCGGCGCGGCGTAGTGGGGGTGGGCCTTCGCTGCCTCCAGCGTCGCGAGCAGGCCGATGTCGTTGAACACGGGGCCGTACGCGGAACGCGTGCCGCGGCGCGCCGCGTTCGCGATGCGCACGTCGAGCGGATCCAGCGCGAGCGCGCGGCACAGCTCGTCCACCACGCTCTCCACCGCGTAGATCGCCATCGGCGCGCCCGGCGCGCGGTACGCGGCCTGCTTCGGGCGGTTCGTCATCACGTCGTAGCCGACCGTGCGCACCGCATCGAGGTCGTAGGCCGCGAACGCGCTCATCGCGCCGTACTGCACCGACACGCCCGGGAACGCGCCGTTCTGGTAGCGAAGCTCGGCGCGGCCCGCGGTGATGCGCCCGTCGCGGGTCATGCCGATCGTCACGTCCATGCTCGCCGACATCGTGGGGCCGGTGGCGCGGAACACCTCCTCGCGATCGAGCGCGATCTTCACCGGCGCGCCGGCCTTGCGCGCGAGCGCGAGCGCGACCGGCTCGATGAACACCGTGGTCTTGCCGCCGAAGCCGCCGCCGATCTCCGACGCGGTCACCTTCAGCGCGCCGGCCTCCAGGCCCAGGATGTCGGCGCAGAGCCGGCGCACCATGAAGTGCCCCTGGGTGCAGCACCACACCTCGCCGCGGCCGTCCGGGCCCAGCGAGGCCACGCAGGCCTGCGGCTCGACGTAGCCCTGGTGCGCGGCCGCGGTGCGGAAGGTGCGCGTGATCACCCGGTCGGCGCGCGCGAGGCCCGCGTCCACGTCGCCGTGGCCGAAGTGACACGCGCCGGTGACGTTCGCCGAGAACCCGTCCGGCACGCTGGCGTCGACGCGCCCCTCGTGCACGACGGGCGCGCCCGGCGCCATCGCGTCGTCGACGTCGACGACATGGGGCAGCGGCTCGTAGTCGACGCGGATCAGCCGCAGCGCCTCGCGCGCGGCCCGCGCGCTCACCGCCGCGACCGCGGCCACCGCGTGGCCGTCGTACAGGGCGCGGCCGTGGGCCATGCAGTTGTGCAGCACGTCGCGGGTGTCGTCGTCCTCCGGCTCGCGGAAGTCCGCCGCGGTCACCACCGCCTTCACCCCGTCCAGCGCCTCGGCCGCCGAGGTGTCGATCGCGCGGATGCGCGCGTGCGCGTGCGGGCTCCTCAGCACGCGCCCGACCAGCATGCCCGGCACGCGCAGGTCGGCGCCGAAGCGCGCGCGCCC
>CBDUCN010000509.1:0-1985 GCA_965365655.1 uncultured Gammaproteobacteria bacterium
CTCGCCGAGGCCAGCGTGATCGTCGCGGTGGCGTCGTTCTGGTTCGACGTGCCGCTGCGGGGATCCCTGCCGGCCCTGTACGCGGGGCTCGCGCTGTTCCTGCTCTCCGCGGTGGGTGTCGGGCTGATGATCTCGTCGCTCGCGGTGACCCAGCAGCAGGGGCTGTTCGGCGCGTTCCTGTTCCTCGTGCCCGCAGTGGTTCTCTCCGGGTTCGCGACGCCGATCGCGAACATGCCGCCGCTGCTGCAGGAGCTGACGACGCTGAATCCGCTGCGCCACTTCGAGGTGGTGCTGCGGCGGGTGTTCCTCGAGGGCGCCACCTTCCCGGTCGTCGCATCCGAGCTCGTGCCGATGGCGATCATCGGCGCCGTCTGTCTCGCGGCCGCGGCATGGCTGTTCCGGTGGCGTACCGCGTGAGCCGGCGGCGCGACTCGCAAGGGTCTGGCCGGAAACGAGGCGTCCGTCCCTTCGTTAACCGGCGCCCTGCGTCACCACCCCGTCCGCCGCGAGCATCGAGCGCACACGCTCTCGTATCGCGCGCAGGCTGAAGGGCTTGGTGACGTAGTCGTCGGCACCCGCCTTCAGTCCTTCGCAGCGCTCCTCCTCCATCGCGCAGGCCGTCACCATGATGATCCTGACGCCTTCCAGCGCCGGGTCGGCGCGCATCCGGCGACAGGTCTCGTAGCCGTCGATGCCGGGCATCATGACGTCCAGAAGCACGAGGTCGGGAACGCGGCACGCGATCTGCTCGAGTGCGTCCTCGCCGGTGTCGGCCACGTCGACCGCGTACTCGCGCGCGAGCAGCTCGCGCAGGATCGAGACATTGGTCGGGTTGTCATCCACGATCAGGATGCGCGCCCGGTCGGTTCCGTCCCCGGTCATGCCGTCTGCGTCCGATGCAGGGGCAGTGACACGATGAACGACGCGCCGCGCGGCCGACGGTTCTGCGCCCAGATCCGTCCGCCGTGGGCCCCTGCCAGCTCGCGACAGATGGCGAGCCCCAGGCCGGTGCCGCCTGAGCCGTCCTTCGTGCGCGTGGACTGGGCGAACTTGTGGAAGATGGACTCGAGCTCGTCGGGCGGGACTCCCGGACCCTCGTCGCTCACCGAGATCCGCGCCGCGGCGTCGTCCCGGTCCACGGCGAGCTCGATGCGCCCGCCGGGCGGCGAGAACTTGATCGCGTTGTGCAGCAGGTTGCGCAGCACCTGCCCCAGCCTCGCGGGGTCGGCGTTCACCGTCGCGGGCGACCCGGGCACCCTCACGTGCACCGAGACGCCGCGTTGCGCGGCGGTCTGCGCCAGCTCCTGCACGGCGCGCTCCGCGAGCGGGCCGAGATCCACCGCTCGTGTGTCCAGCACCGAAGCGCCCGCCTCGAGCCTGGCCAGATCCAGCAGCTCGTCGAGGAGACCGAGCAGGGTCGTACCGCTGCTGCCTATCTGCTCGAAGTAACGACGCAGGTCATCGGAACCGGCGGTCCCGGCGTCCATGTCGCCCAGCTCGGCATAGCTCAGGATCCCGTGCAGGGGCGTCCTCAGCTCGTGGGACATGTTGGCCAGGAACTCGCTCTTGGCGCGGTTGGCGCGGACCGCGGCGTCGCGCGCGGCCTCCAGATCGGCGGTGCGCGCGCGCACCGCGGCCTCGAGGGTCTCGTTGTGCTCGCGCACCTGGCGCTCCGCCGCCTCGCGCGCGCGGACCTCAGCGGCCAGCGCGTCGTGGCGGGACGCGAGGATGCGGTCGGCGCGCCGCACCACGCACAGCAGCACCACGTAGAGGATTCCCAGCAGCGCGATCACCTGGACGATCAGGGTGCGCCCGGTGGCCGACACGGTGGCCAGCAGACCGGTCACGTCGCTGTAGACCTCGAACACCCCCTCCACCGTCTCGCCGCGGCGGATGGGGATGTAGCTCGACAGCACGTCCCGGTCCTCGATGGTGGACTCGAACGCGCTGAACGAATCCCGGTGGGTCAGCTCGCTGGCCACGCC
>CBDUCN010000510.1:0-1956 GCA_965365655.1 uncultured Gammaproteobacteria bacterium
CCGTTGGAGAGTGCGTGAGGCGACGAGGGGCGGGCCTCCGGCCGCGGGGCGTCAGCTTAGCGCCTGGGCCGCCGGTGAGGGCCCGCGTCGGAGCTTCGAGCGCGAACGGCCGTCGCCGTCACGCGGAAGCCGCGAGCCCCTCCAGCGCGCGCTCGTAACCCGCCGCGACCCCCTCCGGCTCGCTGACGGTCACGCCCAGGTCCTTCATCAGCCCGTCCTCGAGCCCGTAGATCCACCCGTGCACCGTCAGCGGCTGACCGCGCCGCCACGCGTCCTGTACGACCACCGTGTGCGCGAGGTTGATCACCTGCTCCAGAACGTTGAGCTCGCACAGCCGGTCGTGGCGGCGCTCGGGCGGCAGCGCGTCGACCAGCTTCGCGTGGCGGTTGTGCACGTCGACCACGTGGCGCAGCCACAGGTCCACCAGCCCGACGCGGTCGCGATGCAGCGCGGCGCCCACGCCTCCGCATCCGTAGTGTCCCACCACCATCACGTGGCGCACGCGCAGCACGTCGACCGCGTACTGCACCACCGACAGGCAGTTCAGATCGGTGTGCACGACGACGTTCGCGACGTTGCGGTGCACGAACACCTCGCCCGGCAGCAGTCCGACGATCTGGTTCGCCGGCACGCGCGAGTCCGAGCAGCCGATCCACAGGTACTCGGGCGTCTGCAGCCGCGCGAGCTTCTGGAAGTAGCGCGGATCCACCTCGCGCATCTGCGCGGCCCATGTGCGATTCCAGTCGAACAGGTGGCCCAGGTCGTCGTCGCCGGCGCGCGCCGGATCGAAGTCGTCGAGCTCGAGGGCGAGGAACAGGGTCCCCTCCTCGGCGGTGGGGTAATACGCGGGCGCGACGCGGAAGCCGAGCTCGCGGTACAGCTTCACCGCGATGCGCATCGCGGGAAGGGTGTCGACGACGGCGCGCCGGTAGCCGATCTCGCGCGCGGCCTCGATTGCGGCCAGCGCCAGCGCGCGCCCGGTGCCGTGGCCGCGCAGCTCCGGCTCCACGTACAGGCGCTTGATCTCGCAGATCCCCTCCGCGCTCGCGCGCACGCCGACGCAGCCCGCCGGGCGCCCGTCGGCCTCGGCGTAGAACAGCCGCCCGAGCGGCGGCGCATAGGCGCCGGGCAGCGACGCCATCTCGTGGTCCAGCCCCTGGAACGACAGGTCGCGCCCGAGCCAGCCCGCGTAGTTGCGGAAGAACTGCCGCACGTGCTCGAGGCGCGGATCCTGCGGGTCGTCGATGACGTGGACTTCGGTGCTCATGCGACTGACGGGTAGGGGAAGGCCAGAGCGCATTATCGGGCGAATTCACCCGCGGGTCGCGGCACGGTGTTCCGCGCCCCGTGTCCTTCCCCCGGGGACGCGCGCCGCCGCGCCGGGCGGCGGCGCCTTCGTGCCGGTGTCGTGACCCGGTGCCGGGGTTCCGAGTCGGAGCGTGCGGCAGTGCCGGCGGGCGCCGCGCATCGCGCGCGATCGGTTGCCGCCGCAGGTGTCGGAATTTCTTACACGCCGATCGTGAACGCGTCGCAGGAAGCAACCGGATCCCGCGCGGCCGAGTGCGGAAATGCAGCGGATGACGGCCTGCGCGCACGCATCAACGACGTTCGGCTTGACCTCGATCAGGACGCGTACATCGGGCTCTGCTAGGCGACGAACATCGATGCGGCTGCGCGGCTGTCGGCGTTCTTTACAGCGTGCTCGTGCCCTCGTCGGCGCTGCGTTCCGCGCCGCGAGACAACTCGTTGATCGATTTCAGGAATCGGATCCCTGGCACGGATGCTGCTTGCTCGACGGTCCTGGAACATGGCTTCAGGGGAACGTGAGATGAAACTTTCTGCAACGATCACTGCGGCGTTCGTGGCCGCTGCGCTCTGGGCACCGGTCTCGAACGCGATGGTCATCGCGTACGAGTGGGCGCCCGCGACTCCGGGCACGAACTCGAGGTTCAACTC
>CBDUCN010000511.1:0-1861 GCA_965365655.1 uncultured Gammaproteobacteria bacterium
TCCTCGGCCCACAGGTCGCCGCCGGTCTGGAACGCGCGCACCCGGGTGTTGCCGCCGCACACGTCGACGTACGCGCACGCGCCGCAGCGCCCGCGCAGCGGGCGCGGGCGGGTCTTCAGGCCCGCCATCACCGGGTCCGAGCGATCCTCCCAGATCGCGGAGAACGGGCGCTCGCGCACGTTGCCCAGCGTGTGGTGCCACCAGAACGTGTCCGGGTGCACCCGCCCCTCGTTGTCGATGTTCGCGATCCACAGCCCCGACGCGTTGCCGCCCTGGCGCGCGAGGCGCTCGCGCAGCGCCGGTACACGTTGCGGGAAGCGCCGCGCGGCCCAGTGCAGCAGGTACACCCCGTCAGCGTCGTTGTTGCCGGTCACGTACTCGCGCGCACGGCCGACCCGCGCATCCGCCCACGCGGCGTCGAACAGCAGGTCCATCGCGCGCCGGGTCACCGCGTGCGCGGCATCGGCACGACGATTCCGGTTGCCGCGCCCGGCGTAGTTGAGATGCGACAGGTAGAACTTGTCGACGCCCTCGTCGTCCATCAGGCGCAGCAGGTCCGGAAGCTCCGACGCGTTGTCCTCGGTGAGCGTGAAGCGAATGCCCACCTTGATGCCGGCCTCGCGGCACAGCCGCACGCCGCGAAGGGCGAGGTCGAACGCGCCGTCGAGGCGCCGGAAGCGGTCGTGGGTCTCGCGCATGCCGTCGATGCTGATGCCGACGTAGTCGTAGCCGACCGCGGCCACGTCGTCGATGTTGTCGCGGCCGAGGCGCGTGCCGTTGCTCGACAGCCCGACGTAGAAGCCGAGCGCCTTGGCCCGCCTCGAGATGTGCAGGATGTGCGGGTGCATCAGCGGCTCGCCGCCGGAGAGGATCAGCACCGGCACGCCGTACGCGCGCAGGTCGTCCATCGTGGTCTCGATCTCGGCGAGCGACAGCTCGCCGGGGAAGTCGATGTCGGCCGACACGGAGTAGCAGTGCTTGCAGGCGAGGTTGCAGCGCCGGATCAGGTTCCAGATCACGACCGGTCCCGGGGGCGTCCGCGGCGGCCCGAGCGGCGTGGGACGGGCGATCTCGCGCATGTACTGGGAAAGTCGGAACATGGTGCGCTCCTCGGGGTCGGGGCTCGTCGGTCAATCGCCGGCCGTCAGGCGCAGACCGGTCTTCTTCAGGATCCGCCGGCTGTACAGCACGTCGTGGTCGCGGGCGGCGTCGCCGACGAGCCGGGCGATGCACGCCACCTTGTCCTCGACCTCCTCGCGGTCGCGCCCGTGCACCATCGCGAACAGGTTGTAGCGCCACGCCGGCGGGCGCCGCGGGCGGTGGTAGCAGTGGCTCACGAAGGGCAGCGCGCCCACCGCGCGCCCGCACCCGGCGAGGCGCGCGTCGTCCACGTCCCACACCGACATGCCGTTCGCGCGAAAGCCCAGCGCGTAGTGGTTCGGCACCGCGGCGATGCGGCGCACGGCCCCGCGCGCGAGCAGCTCTGCGAGCACCGCCATCACCGCGTCGGGCTCCAGCCCCGCGCGCTCGGCCACCGCGTGATACGGACGCGGCACCAGCGGAAGCCCGGCCTGCGTCGCGCGCACGACGGCGCGCTCCAGGGCCACGCATCCCGCCGCGCCGCCGCCCCCGCCATCGCGCGGCGGCGCCCCGATGTCGCGTGCCGGCGTCACTTGCACGGCTGCGACGCGTACCACGCGGCCACGTTCGCGACGTCCTCGTCGGACAGCATCGCCGCCATCGGCTTCATGATCGGATTGTCGCGCGCGCCGCTCTTGTAGGCCGTCAGCGCGGACACCAGGTACTTCTCGTTCTGTCCGCCCAGGTTCGGATACTCGGGCGTGGTGCCCTTGCCGTCCTG
>CBDUCN010000512.1:0-1860 GCA_965365655.1 uncultured Gammaproteobacteria bacterium
GCGCCAGCCCGTTGTTGCAGTAGCGCTTGCCGGTCGGCGGCGGGCCGTCGTCGAACACGTGGCCCTGGTGGCCGCCGCAGCGCGCGCAGTGGTACTCGGTGCGCGGGATGAACAGCGTGAAGTCGGACTTCGTGCCCAGCACCTGCGGCGACAGCGGCTGGTAGAAGCTGGGCCAGCCGGTGCCGCTGTCGTACTTGTGCGCCGACGAGAACAGCGGCAGGCGGCACGCGGCGCACACGTAGGTGCCGTCGCGCTTCTCGCCGTTCAGCGGGCTCGAGTACGGGCGCTCGGTGGCCTCGTCGAACAGCACGTTCCAGGCGGGCTCGTCGAGCACGGCGCGCCACGACTCGGGGTCCTTGTCGAGCGGCTCGAACGCGGGCACCGCCCCCGTCGCGATGACCAGGCGCGGAGCGGCGGCCGCGAGCAGGGCCGGGCCGGCGAGGCCGGCGAACGTCCGTCTGTGCATGGCGGGATCCTGGCGCTGCGGTCGGACGGAAACTCTACTGCCGCCTGCGTGCGCCGACGGTCCGCGAGCGGGTCGCGGCCCGCCGCGCGGGGAGAGCCTCGCCCCGGCGCTCACCCCGCCGCGCGCAGCGCCTCCGTGCCGAGCAGCGCGAGCTTGCGTCCCAGGCCCCAGTGATAGCCGCCCAGCGCGCCGGTCTTGCGGATCACCCGGTGGCACGGCACCAGCACCGAGATCGGGTTCGCGCCGTTCGCGGTGCCCACCGCGCGCACCGCGCGCGGGTTGCCGATGCGCCGCGCGAGGTCCTCGTAGCTCGCGACCTCGCCCTCCGGGATCGCGAGCAGCGCGCGCCAGACCTGGATCTGGAAGCGCGTCCCCCACAGCCACAGCCTGAGCGGCGCGTCGTGTCCCGCACGCGCGGCCGGCTCGCGGAAGATGCGCGGCACCAGCGCCGCGGCCAGCGCGTCGTCGCGCCGGAACGTCGCTGCCGGGAAGCGCGCGGCGAGATCCGCGAACGCGGCGTCGCGGCCGGCGCCGTCGACGAAGCCCAGCGCGCAGATGCCGCGCGGCGTGGACATCACCAGGCACTCGCCGAACGGCGACGGGTGCACGCCGTGGCGCACCGTCACCCCGGCGAGCCCGCGCTTGTACTCGCCGGGCGTCACCGCGTCGACCGTGACGAACGCGTCGTGCAGCCGGCCGGGGCCGGACAGGCCCGCGTCCAGGGCCGCGTCCAGCACGCTGGCGCCGGCGTCCAGGCTCGCGCGCGCGCGGGTCAGGCTCAGCGCCTGCAGGAACTGCTTGGGGCTCACCCCGGCCCAGCGCGTGAACACGCGCTGGAAGTGGTGCGGGCCGAGGCCCACCGCGGCGGCGGCCTGCTCCAGGCCCGGCTGCGCGCGGCCCTCGCGCGCGAGCCACTCCAGCGCCTGCTCCATGCGCCGGTAGTCCCGGGCGCGGGCGGCGAGATCGGGCGCGGGGCGGGCGGCGGTGGACACGGGCGATTCGGCGGTCACGGTGGCGTGCATGGTGCTCTCCTGCAGCATGCGATGCAGGGTAGGCGGCGGGTGCGGTCGGCCTCCACCCGGAACTTGCGATCATCGCGCCGCGCGCGGGTCCGCGGAAGGCGCCCGGGACGCGGGCGCTGTGTCCCGCGGTCGTACCGCGACGGCGCCGGTCGCGGCGCCCGGCGCCACCGGGCGGCGACCCGTGACGCGGGCCGCCGCGCCCCGAGCGCCCGCGCGGCGGCTCGCCGCGCAGCCCGCGGCCGCCGCAGCGGCGCCCGGGAGCCCGCTGCGACGCCCGCTACAGCCGGAACAGGAAGCGCTGGCGCACGTTGAACGCGCGCTGCGCGAGCTCGCTCAGCGCGCGCTCGGTGACGACGCCGGTGAGCACCACGG
>CBDUCN010000513.1:0-1858 GCA_965365655.1 uncultured Gammaproteobacteria bacterium
CCCAGAACTGATCCTCGCCGAGGTAGCCGGTGATGCGGCCGCGCTCGTTGCCGCCCGCGTCCAGCAGCACGAAGGTCGGCGTGTACCGCACGGGCGCGCGCAGCGACACGCCGTCCGGAACGCCGTCGGCCAGCGCACTGCGCGACAGCGGCGCGACGCGCCCTTCACGCGTGAGTCCGTACGTGCCTCCGACCTCTGCTTCCCAGCGCGCGCAGTAGCCGCAGTCCTCGTCGTCGAACAGCAGCAGGCGCCATCGCGCATCGTCGTCCGCGCCCGCCGCGACGGCGTGCAGCGCGAACGCGAGCACGCACGCGGCGACGCTACCAGACGTTCGGGTCAATCCCCTTGGCCTTCAGGTCGGCGAACTTCTGCTGCAGGTAACGCTGGAAGTGCTGGTCGGCGTACGCGTTCTCGTACACGAACTCGAACATCGACACGAAGTGGAACGGCTTGAAGTAGCCGGGCATGCGCGCGACCTCGATCGCGGCTCCGGTCTTGCCGCCGGCGTCGGCCAGCGACGGCGGGAAGAACTGGATGGTCGGCGTGAAGGTCACGCGCCAGCGCCGGGCCAGCTCGCGCTCCTCCATCGCGTTGCCGTCGAAGTCCGTGACCTCGCGCGAGCCCCACATGTTGAGCTGCACGATCCCGAAGCGCTCGCGCACGTAGGCGTTGATCTCCGGCCGCGCGAAGTTCACGCGGTGCATCTCCCGGCAGTACGGACAGCCCTTCTGCTCCCAGAGCACCGCGAAGCGCTTGCCCTGGCCGGCGGCCTCGGCGAGGTCGTCGCGCATCTCCAGGAACGTCTGCATGAACCACGGCTGGGTGTACAGGCCGTCGTCGCTCACCGCCGGCTCGACGCCGCCTTCCGCGCCGCGCCCGAGCGGCGCCGCCGCCGCGAGGGCGGAGCCGGCGAGCAGCCTGATCGCATCGCGCCTGCTGGGCATGGGCCTCTCCCGATGCACGTGGGGCGGATATCTTCCACGCTGCGCGGGGGCCGCACAATGCACCGGGCGGCGGGTCCCGCGGAGCCGCTTGGCGTCGCCGGCGCAGCCGGCCCCGGGACCCGGCGCCGGAAGCGCCCGGCCCCGCGTGCACCCGCAGCGCGGCCGGCGGCGCCCGTGGCCGGCCAACGCCGACGGGGTGCGCGTTGCCGGGGCCGTCGGCCGCACGGATGCGCCTCGGGCGAACGGGAACGGATTCCAAAGGGCGTGTGCTCGGCCCGCAGCGCCCCGGCCGCTCACGCCGACGTCGTCAACCGATCACGCCTGGCGCGCGGCGGGTGCGGCCCGCACGGGCTCACCCGCGCGCGAACATCGCCCCCAGCGCGCCGCCCACGCTGCCCTCCTCCATGTACTTCATGCCGAACACGCCGCCGGCGATGATCGACAGCAGCGCGATCACGGAGCCCAGCGACAGCGTGGACATGCCGGTCACCCCCTGCCCGATGGTGCAGCCGAGCGCGAGCACGCCGCCGGTGCCCATCAGCGCGGCGCCCAGCATGTGCCGCAGCATGTCGCCGGAATCGACGAAGGACTCGATGCGGAAGGTGCCGGTCGCCTTCGCCATCACGAACGAGCCGGCGATGATGCCGCCGACCGCGGCGATGCCGAAGTTGATGGTCGCACCGGTGAACGTCATCAGGTACTGGATCGCGTTGCCGACCGGCGCGACGAAGGTCACCGACTCGACCGGCACCGGCTCGAAGTCGTCATGGCCGATCACGCCCGTCGCGTACCAGCCGGCGGTGACCAGCGCGCCGATGATGACGCCCGCCGACACGTCGCGGCGCGAGCCACGAAACTCCGCGCTTGCGAAGCAGAACCACAGCAGCGCGCCGGAGACCCCCAGCGCCGCGATC
>CBDUCN010000514.1:0-1837 GCA_965365655.1 uncultured Gammaproteobacteria bacterium
CCGGCACCGGCAAGGACATCGGCTACCCGCTGCTGCGCGACCAGGGCAACTCGGCGTACCTGCGCGACACCGGCGATCCGAAGACCGCCGAGGGCGGCCAGATCGAGTGGGGCTACTACGAGGAGAAGAACCCGCGTCTGGTGCACCCGCGCGACCTGCTGGAGAAGGAGCAGAGCCGGCTCTCGCCATCGCAGCGCGACCTCGAGGTGGACCAGATCATGGAGCCGCTGGAGCGCGCGATGGAGCTCACGCCGATCCTCGGCGAGCTCGGCTTCGACGAGAAGCGCTCGTACAACGGCCTGCTGCAGGTGACGGCGGACGGCGGGCCGTCGATCGGCGAGTCCGCCGAGGTGCGCGGGCTGTGGTACTGCGAGGCGGTGTGGGTCAAGGACGGCCCGGGCACCGGCAAGGTGCTCGCCGACTGGATGACCGACGGACGCACGGATCTCGACCACCACGGCATCGACGTCGCGCGCTTCTACCCGTTCCAGAAGACCGAGCAGTTCATCGATCCGCGCTGCTACGAGACCGCGTTCAAGATCTACAACCCGCCGGTGCACAACCGCGAGCCGTACACCGCGGCGCGCGGCCACCGCCGCAGCCCGTTCTGGGAGCGCGAGCGCGATCTCGGCGGGCACTTCATGGAGCTCGCGGGCTGGGAGCGCGCGCACGGCTACGCGAGCAACGAGCACCTGCTCGAGAAGTACCGGGATCGGGTGCCCGAGCGCGAGGCGGAGTGGGACAACCGCCACTTCTGGCGCGTGTCGAACGCCGAGCACCTCGAGATGTCCGAGAACGTCGGCATGATCAACCTGTCGCACTTCGCGATCGTCGACGTGTCCGGCCCCGGCGCCGAGGCACTGATGGAGTACCTGTGCGTCGCGAAGGTCGGCGCCGACACGCCCACCGGGAAGGGCATCTACACCCATTTCCTGGACGACGTCGGCGGCGTGCGCGCGGACCTCACCGTGATCCGCCTCGGCGCCGATCACTACCGGGTGATCGACGGCGCCGACGCGGGTCACCGCGACCTCGTGTACATCCGGCGAATGGCCGCGGATCGCGGCGCCGACGTGCGCGTCGAGGACCGCACCGAGGATTTCGGCTGCATCGGCCTGTGGGGCCCGAACGCGCGCACCACGCTGCAGTCGATCGCCGACGACCCCGACGCGCTGACCCACGACAACTTCCCGTTCACCGCGGTGCGCGACGTCGGCGTGAAGGGCGCGCGGGTGTCGGCGTTTCGCATCTCCTACGTCGGCGAGCAGGGCTGGGAGCTGCACTTCGCGATGGACGACGGCCTCGCGCTGTGGGACGCGCTGCACGCGCAGGGCGTGACGCCGGTGGGCGTGGAGACCTACGCCAACAGCCGCCGGCTGGAGAAGAGCCTGCGGCTGCAGAACGCGGACCTGCTCACCGAGTACAACCTGCTCGAGGCGGGCCTCGCCCGGCCGAAGGTCAAGGCGGCGGACTTCCACGGCAAGGCGGCGCACCTCGAGCACCGCGCGCGCGATCACCAGCCGGCCCTGCTGTGCACGATGACGATGCGCGACAACGTGGACGCGCGCGGCGTCGCACGCTACCCCGTGGGCGCGTGGCCGATCCTGGATCCGGCGAGTGGCGAGGTGCTGGTCGACTCGCTGGGCCGGCGCTCCTACGCGACGAGCATCGCGTACGGCCCCAGCCTCGGAAAGAACATCGCGCTCGGCTACCTGCCGCACGAGTACTGCCAGCAGGGCCGCGAGCTGGCGCTGGAGTACTTCTGCGAGCACTACCCGCTCACCGTCGAGGCGGTGGGTTACCGCCCGCTGTACGACCCGGACAACCTGAAGCCGAA
>CBDUCN010000515.1:0-1826 GCA_965365655.1 uncultured Gammaproteobacteria bacterium
GCTGATGGACGCGGGCGTGCCGATCGCGGCGCCGGTCGCGGGCATCGCGATGGGCCTGATCAAGGAGGGCGATCGCTTCCAGGTGCTGTCCGACATCCTCGGCGACGAGGATCACCTCGGTGACATGGACTTCAAGGTCGCGGGCACCGAGGACGGTGTCACCGCGCTGCAGATGGACATCAAGATCGACGGCATCACCCGCGAGATCATGGAGAAGGCGCTCGAGCAGGCGAAGGAAGGCCGGCTGCACATCCTCGGCGAGATGGCCAAGACCCTGGGTGCGCCGCGCGAGGACATGTCCGAGTACGCGCCGCGCATCATCAGCTTCAAGATCCACCCGGAGAAGATCCGCGACGTGATCGGCAAGGGCGGCGCGACCATTCGCTCGATCACCGAGGAGACGGGCACCACGATCGACATCGATGACGACGGCACGATCAAGATCGGCTCCGTGGACAAGGCAGCGGGCCTCGCCGCGCGCAAGCGCATCGAGCAGCTCACCGCCGATGTCGAGGTCGGCATGATCTACGACGGCCGCGTGGCCCGCCTGATGGACTTCGGCGCGTTCGTGAACATCCTGCCCGGCAAGGATGGTCTGGTGCACATCTCGCAGATCTCCGAGGAGCGCGTCGAGAACGTGAGCGACAAGCTCAAGGAAGGCGACGTCGTCAAGGTGAAGGTGCTCGAGGTGGATCGCCAGGGCCGCATCCGGCTCAGCATGAAGGCCGTCGCCGAGGGCTGACGGCCGTCCCCGCGGGCGGCGCGCAACGCGCCCCCCGGGTGTCTCAGCGCGTTCGCGCGTTCGCCAGCCGCGCCTGGAGGAAGTCCACCAGGCGCCGGTCCAGCCAGTAGTCCGGGCGCAGGCCCAGCGCGCCGCGCCCCGCAACGAAGCCCACGTGACCGCCGCGGCCGTGCACCTCCAGGGTCACGGACGGCGCGAGCTCGTCCGGCGACGGCAGCACGGCGGGCGTCATGAACGGGTCGTCCCGCGCCTGCAGCAGCAGCGTCGGGCGGCGGATGCGGTCCAGCCACGCGCGGCTGCTCGCCCTGCGGTAGTAGTCGGCGGCGTCGCGGAAGCCGTGCAGGCGCGCGGTCGCGATATCGTCGAAATCCCGGAAGCCACGAGTGCGCGACACCGCCGCGAGGTCCAGCGGTCCCGGGCGGCGCCGGAACTTGGTCGCGACCTTGCGCCTGAGCTCGCGCGCGAGCCGCCACAGGTACAGCCGCGAGAACCCCTGCTCCATGCGTGTCGCGCACACCTCCAGGCGCAGCGGCACGCACACCGCCGCGGCCGCATCGGCGGCCGCGTCGTCGCCGCGCTCGCCCAGCCACTTGAGCAGCACGTTGCCGCCGAGCGAGAACCCGACCACGCCGAGCGGGCGGTCCGGCCAGTGGCGGCGCAGCCAGCGCATCACGAGGTCCAGGTCGCCGGTCTCGCCGGAGTGGTACGTGCGCGGCAGGCGGTTGGGCCGTCCGCCGCAGCCGCGGAAGTGCATCAGCAGGGCCTGCATGCCGGCGTCGTGCAGCGCCGTCGTGAGCCCGCGCACATAGGAGGAGCGGGCGGAGCCCTCGAGCCCGTGCAGCAGCACCACCAGCGGGCGGTCTGCAGGCGTGCCCGGGCCCCAGTCGAGATCCAGGAAGTCCCCGTCGGGGAGCTCGAGGCGCTGGCGCCGGAAACGCGGGCGAGGCGCGAGCCGGCACAGGCTGCCCCAGACGGTCTGCGCGTGCGGGCCGGGCAGCCACCACGCCGGTCGGAACGGCGACGCCGGGCGCGTCGTGGCCGCGTCAGCCGGCGAGCGGGTAGGGCGGGGCAACGATCTGCAGCG
>CBDUCN010000516.1:0-1789 GCA_965365655.1 uncultured Gammaproteobacteria bacterium
GGTCAGGCAGCGGTTGACGTGGGAGCGGGACTTCACGAGGTAGCGCTGCGAGTCGATGACGCACAGCTCCTCGATCAGCACCTCCTGCACCAGCTCGCTGTCGGGGCACAGGATGCGGGGCATCGCGACGTCCACGATGCTGGGCCACACCGTGATGCGCTCCGCGGCGATCGGCTGGCCGTCGCGCCGCAGGCCCTGGCAGGCCCATGCGTGGAGTAGATCCTCGTAGTGCGCGAGCACGGCCAGGAACAGCACGTGCCCGGCTCTCTCGCGCAGCAACGACGGATCACGGCACACGTAGCGCGCGTCGATCCGGTCCTCGCCGACCCGGCATTCGAGAAGCTGCAGCCGCTCGTCGGTGCGGCGCTCGGGCATCACGTGCAGGCGCAGGCGATGGCCGTCGTCTCCCGGCATCGCCGGCGGCGCCGTGCGCTGCGGCACGGCAGCATCGATCACAACAGCAGGGTCGTACATGTCGGGGCCTCCGGTCGGCTCGCGGCGGACAGGTCGCGCCCGCCGCTCGCCGTCAGTAGACCCCGTTCGGGGGAATCGGTGCGTGCGTTTCCGTACCTTCGCGCGGACGGAGAGCGACGGGCGGCGCGGCGGCGCCCGTTCAGCCGCCCGGCCGGAAGTCCGTCACGAAGCGGCCCGCGGGGCGGGCCGGCTCCGGCGGGTCGCAGGACAGGAAACGTCCGCGCCCGGGTTCGCCTGCCGGCGCGTCACCGTCCCACACCACCTCGCCGCGCGACAGCGTGAGCGCCGGCCACGCCTTCAGGCGCATGCCCTCGTAGGGCGTGTAGTCCACCGCGTGGTGCAGGTCGGCGTTGCGCAGCGTGCGCTCGCCCTCCTCCCAGATCACCAGGTCCGCGTCGGCGCCCACCGCGACCGTGCCCTTGCGCGGATACAGCCCGTACAGCCGCGCGACGTTGGTGGACGTGAGCGCGACGAACTGCTGCACGCTGATGCGCCCGCCCAGCACCCCCTCGGAGTACAGCAGCGGCAGGCGCGTCTCGAGGCCCGGCAGCCCGTTCGGCACGACGCGGAACGGCGCCTGCTCACCGTGCAGCTTCTTGCCCTTCGGATCGTCGTAGCGCGTCGCCGCGTGGTCCGACGAGAACACGTGAAAGGTTCCGTTCGCGAGCGCGTCCCACACCGCGCGCTGGCTGGCCGCGTCGCGCGGCGGCGGGCTGCACACGCACTTCGCGCCCTCGAAGCCCGGCGCGTCGAGGTCGTCCTCGGTCAGGAACAGGTACTGCGGGCACGTCTCGGCGTAGACCTTGAGGCCGCGGCCCTGCCCCCAGCGGATCTGCTCGATCGCGTCGGCGCCGGACACGTGCACGATCAGGATCGGCGTGTCGACGAGCTCCGCGAGCGTGATCGCACGGTGCGTGGCCTCGCGCTCCACCGGCCCCGGGCGCGACACGGCATGGTCGCGCGGCGCGGTGCGCCCGGCCTGCTCGAGTCGCTCGGTGAGCCACGCCAGCGCCTCCGCGTTCTCGGCATGGATCATCACCAGCCCCTGCTCGCGGCGCGCGACGGCCAGCACGTCGAGCACCTGGCGGTCGTCGAGACGCAGGTCGTCGTAGGTCATGTAGATCTTGAACGACGTGTAGCCGTCGCGGATCAGCGCCGGGAGGTCCTGGCCGAGCAGCTGCTCGTTCGGATCGGTGAGGATGAGGTGGAACGCGTAGTCGATCAGCGCCTTGCCGTCGGCGCGGCGGTGGTAGTCGTCCACCGCGTCGCGCAGCCGCATGCCCTTCATCTGCAGCGCGAACGGGATCACGGTGGT
>CBDUCN010000517.1:0-1788 GCA_965365655.1 uncultured Gammaproteobacteria bacterium
CGATCTCCCCCCATGTCGTGGGGGGACGCACACGGCACCGCCCCTGCTCCAGGTGGCCGGTGCGGACCGGGGCGCGGGGCTCGTCGCGGGTGCCATGCGTCCGGCGGCTGGCCTCATCGCCCGCCGGGCGCACGTCGTGGTGCGCGGTGGGCGCGATGGGCACGATAGTTGATCGCGGCGCGCAGGCACAGCGCGGCGTCCGCGCGCTGCGGCGCAACACGGCGCCGGCCCGCTGCCGGGCTACGCCGGCGCCGGCTGGCGCGACTCGACGCTCACGATGATCCGGCGCACCTCGCGCTCCGGGATCCCGAGCCTCTTGCCGAAGTCGTTGAGGCGCGACAGCTCGCGCAGCGACAGCGTGCCGTCGGCCATCGCGACGCACGCGAGCAGCACGAGGTCGTCGCGATGCGTCGCCGTCAGCGTCGCGCCGTCGCGCTTCGCGCGCGCGAACAGCTCCTTCATCCTGTCCTTCGAGATGCCGCTGTTCGTGCCCCAGCGGACGAGGTACTTCTGCTCCCGCTTGTCGAGGTCGCCGTCCGCCAGCGCGAGCCTCGCGAGGTTCACGAAGGTGTCCTCGACCGTGAACTCCGGGCGTTCGGGCTTCGGCGGCGGCTCGCTGGACAGGGTCGCGAGCTTGCTCTCCAGCGACTGCTGCACCTGCGCCGAGCGCTCGCTCGAGCGCTGGTCGAGCTGCTGCTGCAGCGACTCGCGCACGTTCTCGCGCGCGGCGTTCGCCTTGCGCCGGAACACGACCACGCCGGCGACCAGCAGCGCCAGCGGCAGCGCGACGGTCAGCGGGTTGTGGAACAGCAGGCCCGTCACGATCACGAACAGCGAGATCACCAGACCCAGCACCAGGCTGACGACGAGCACGCCGGCGCTGACCAGCGACCCGAGCAGCGGGATCTGGTAGAGCAGGTTCACGAATCCGCTGAAGAAGAAATAGATGCCGGCGATGATGGCGACGGTGCCGGCGCCGCGCACGATCCACGTGACCTTCTGCAGGTGCGAGGCCATCTTGTCGAGCGCCTCGTCGCGTGCGCCCTTCACGAGGTGATGCAGCATCCCGTCGTTGCCGATGATGCCGGACAGGAAGCTTCCGTCGATCGAGAACTGCTTGCCGAGCGCCTCCCCGCCGACGATGCGCCCGAAGTAGGTCGCCGGCGTCGCGCTGGTCACGCCCTCGTAGCTCACCCGCTCGTCGCCGAGCTGCGGCGCGCCGCTCTCGCCCGTGCCCTTGTAGAGATACGGGCCGCTGCTGCGCAGGCCGTGCTTCGCCGCGGCGGCGCTCAGGTCGAGGCTGGTGGTGTCGATGTCAAGCCACTCGTCGACGAAGTGGATCCTGCGCGGGTCGACTTCGAGGTCGCCCAGCACGTACTTCGGCGGCAGCAGCCTGCGCCCGCTCAGCGTCTTGCGCAGGCCCCGGTTGCGGGAGTTGCTGTCCAGCGAGGTGTACCAGCCCTGCTTCCACTCGGTGCGGTTGTCGCGGCGGGTCTCGTTCCACGAGTAGATCTCGGCGCGGCGGTCCACGACGAGGTAGCCCGGGAACTGGTCGACGTACTCGCCGGGCACCGGGATCGCGGTGTCCAGCGCCGCGGTGAGCGCGACCGTGTCGGCAGTGGCGCCCTGCGTCGCGGAGGTCACGATGCGCGCGCTGCGGGCGGCAGCGTGGTAGTCGAAGCGTCCCTCGTTCTCCCACAGCGCGAGCACGCCGCAGAACACGATGACGGGCGGCACGAGTAGCCGCGCGATGAAGCCGCCGCCGCGCGTGCCGGCCATCAGGCGCTC
>CBDUCN010000518.1:0-1734 GCA_965365655.1 uncultured Gammaproteobacteria bacterium
GCGCGGTCGAGCGCCTCGAGCACCTTCACGAGCGAGTCCGTGTTGCAGCGCACGGTGCCCGTGCCCGACTCCATGCGCTGAACGGTCGGCAGCGACACGCCCGCCGCTTCCGCCAGCGCGCGCTGATCCCACTCGAGAAGCGCGCGCGCCGCCTTCATCTGTGCCGGCGACAGCATCTACAGAGCCCTCTCCTCCTGAATGACGCTTCGTGACGCCATAGTCATGGCAGAAACATCGCAATCGGAGTCTAGAACGGGAATTCCGATGTGCAGTTGATGCCCGTCAATCCGCTCGCAGACGTCCTCTGATGGACTATGCAGCGAGCCGGCTTCGGATCGCGCAGGCATGCGTCGTGCGGAGCGGGTCCCCCGGATCGCGGCAACGGCGTCCCGTTCCGATTCGTCGAAGGACGCATTCCCGTCGGAGGTTCTGGCGTGAACGAGGAACTCAATCCGCTGCAGATCGTGCGCGATCGCTTCGACGGAGCCGCCGCGCACGTCGAGGGGCTTCGCGCCGGCCTCGTCGATTTCTTCAAGGCGCCCAAGCGCACCATCAGCGTCTGCTTCCCGGTGGAGATGGACGACGGCTCGGTGCGCACGTTCCACGGCTACCGGGTGCTGCACAGCCGGGTGCTCGGCCCGGGCAAGGGCGGGATCCGGTATCACCCGGACGTCACCCGCGAGGAGGTGATGTCGCTCGCGGCGCTGATGACCTGGAAGTGCGCGCTGGTCGACATCCCCTTCGGCGGCGCCAAGGGCGGCGTGACCTGCGATCCCAAGGCGCTCAGCCCGGGAGAGCTTCGCCGCATCACGCGCCGGTTCGTGAGCGAGCTCGGAGACGACATCGGCCCGCACACCGACGTGCCGGCGCCGGACATGTACACCGACGAGCAGACCATGGCGTGGGTGTACGACACCTACGACGCGTTCCACAGCGGTGAGAACAATCGCGCGGTGGTGACCGGCAAGCCGATCGAGCTCGGCGGGTCGCTCGGGCGCCGGGAGGCCACCGGGCGCGGTCTGCTCGACGCCACGCAACGTTTTCTCGAGCGCGCAGAGCTGCCCGGCCTGCCGTCGCTCGAGGGGGCGCGCGTCGCGGTGCAGGGTTTCGGCAACGTCGGCGCGGTGGCCGCAGCGCTGTTCGCGGAGGCCGGCGCCCGCATCGTCGCCGTGAGCGACTCCGCCGGCGGGGTCGCGTGCGAGGACGGCCTGGACCTCTCCGCGGTGCACGCGCACAAGGTGGCCGAGGGCAGCGTGGTCGGCACGCCGAACACCCGCACCATCGGCAACGAGGATCTGCTCGCGATCGACTGCGACGTCCTGATCCCGGCCGCGCTGGGCGCTGCGGTCCACGCGGGGAACGCCGCGCAGGTGCAGGCCGGGCTCGTGGTGGAGGCCGCGAACGGCCCGGTGACGCCCGAGGCCGATGCGGTGCTCGCCGCGCGGGGTGTCCACGTGCTGCCGGACATCCTCGCGAACGCGGGCGGGGTCACGGTGAGCTACTTCGAGTGGATGCAGAACCTCGCCAACGAGCGCTGGAAGGAGGCGGTCGTGAACGAGCAGCTGCGCGAGGTGATGCGCAATGCGACGGACCGCGTCTTCGACCGGTGGCGGCGCCTCACCACAACGCGGGACGACGCGGAGCCGGCGCCGGACCTGCGCACCGCCGCGCTCGTGTCGGCCGTCGAGCACGTCGCCCGGGTGACGCTGCAGCGCGGGATCTGGCCGTGACCGG
>CBDUCN010000519.1:0-1719 GCA_965365655.1 uncultured Gammaproteobacteria bacterium
GAGGCGGGCGCGCCCTGGCGCGACACGCCGTGAATCCGTCCGTGGAGGCTCGCAGGCGCCATCCCTGGCGCCTACGGTCGCGCCAGGGCACGCCCGCCTCGCGTTCGGAGGATGGGGGTGGCCGCCGCGACGCGCGGGGGTGTGGGGTGAGGGGGGGGCTGCGCGCGTGCGTGCGTTCCTGACGCTGCATCACCCCGCGCAGGCGCGGCGCTACTACGAGGCCGGGCTGTGGCGGGACGAGACCTTCTACTCGCTGCTGGCGGGGCACGCGGGCGCGCGCGGCGACGCGCCGGCGCTGCGCGACGGGCGCGAGACGCTGACGTGGCACGACGTGCAGGCGCGCGCGGACGCGTTCGCGGCGGACCTGCAGTCGAAGGGGCTGGTCGCGGGGGACCGGGTGTCGCTGTGGCTGTCGAACCGCAACGCGGCGGTGATCGCGTTCCTCGCGTGCTCGCGGCAGGGCTACGCGTGCAACCCGTCGCTGCACCGCACGTACACCTGCGCGGAGATCGTGTCGCTGCTCGCGCGCCTCGGCAGCGCGGCCTTCGTCAGCGAGCCGGGGTGGGGGGCGGACCGCGCGCAGGGGCACCTGGAGACGCGGCTCGCCGCGCTGCACGACCTGGTCGCGGTGTACGACGCGAGCGCGGACCTGCCCGCGCCGGGCGCGACGCCGGCGGATCCGCCGGTGCATGACCCGGACGGGGTCGCGTACCTCGCGTTCACGTCCGGCACCACGGGCGCGCCGAAGTGCGTGATGCACTCGTGCAACACGCTGATGGCGAACCCGCGCGACATGGTGCGCGACTGGGGCGTGGACGAGAACACGCGTCTGCTCACGCTGAGCCCGCTGTCGCACCACATCGCGTGGGTCGCGGTGTCGCAGTGGCTGCTGTCGGGCTGCCTGCTCGCGATCGACGACCCGCCGGCCGGGCTGTCGAAGCTGGACTGGCTGGTCGAGACCGGCGCGACCTACGTGATGGGCGTGCCCACCCACGCGATGGACATGCTGGCCGAGCAGCGCGCGCGCGGCCTCGAGCGCCTCGGCCGCGTGCGCACGTTCTACATGGCCGGCTCGCCGATCCCGCCCTCGGTCGCGGCGGCGTTCGTCGAGCAGGGCATCAAGCCGCAGAACGTGTACGGCATGACGGAGAACTCGTCGCACCAGTACACGCACCCGGACGACGACACGGACACCATCGTCGCGACCTGCGGGCGCGGCGGGCCGGCGTACGGGATCCGGATCTTCGACGGCGAGAACCCGGACGTGGAGCTGGGGCCGGGGCAGGTGGGCCAGATCGCGGGCAAGGGCGCGGCACTGATGCTGGGCTACTACGGCAACCAGGACGCGACGGGCGCGAGCTTCAACCGCGACGGCTGGTTCCTGTCCGGGGATCTGGGCGCGCTGGACGAGCGCGGCAACCTGCACGTGGTGGGCCGGCTCAAGGACCTGATCATCCGCGGCGGCCACAACATCTACCCGAGCCACGTCGAGGCGGCGGCGCTGCGCCACCCGGACGTGGAGAAGGTCGCGATGTTCGCGGTGCCCGACCCGCGCCTCGGGGAGAAGGCGTGCATCGCGGTGCTCGGCGGCGTCGCGCCGCACGCGCTGCTCGCGCACCTCGCCGACGCCGGCGTGTCGCGCTACGACATGCCGGAGTGGTTCCTGCGCGTGGACGCGTTCCCGCTCACCGCGAGCGGCAAGATCCTCAAGCGCGAGCT
>CBDUCN010000520.1:0-1715 GCA_965365655.1 uncultured Gammaproteobacteria bacterium
GCGGTGAACGAGGGCGTGGGCGGCGCGGTGGACGGCCAGGCGGCGGAGTCGCTGCGCATCGACACCGCCACCGCCCACGTGCGCCTGCTCGCGCAGGCGACCGCTCCGACCCGGCGCACGCTGAGCCTGGACGGCGGCGTCGACGCGGTGCCGGCGAGCGGCGCCGACACGGTGCTCAGCGACGGCGAGATCGCGCAGCTCATCGAGCTCGCGCGCGTGCTCCCCGAGCGCTTCCCGGCCATCGTCGACGGCGACGGGCACGCCGCCGCCGCCGACATCGAGTTCGGCTTCCTGGACGGCAAGCTCAAGCTGTTCCAGATCCGCCCGCTGGTCGAGAGCGCCCGCGCGCGCGGCAACGCGTATCTCGCGAGCCTGGACAGCGGGCTGAAGGACCTGCAGAGCATCGAGGTGGACATGAACGAGGCGCCGCGATGAAGCACGTCCGCCACCCGCTCGCCGGCATCGCGCTGCTGGCCGCCGCCGGGGCCGCAGGCGCGTACCCTATCTACGGCAGCGAGGACACCGGCATCCGGCGCCTCGAAGGCGCTCGCCTCGCCCACGAGGGCGAGGTCACGGGCCGGCAGAAGGTCGCCGGCGCGACGCTGTCGGTTGAGCAGGTGGATCTCCGCCTGCTCGGGCGCGGCGACCTCGATCTGCCGCCCCCGGACCCGGAGTTCACGGCCAGCCTGCGCGACCTGCTCGGCGCGGAGGCACAGCACTACGGGCTCGCGGTGCTGGACCTGTCCGACCCGGGCGCGCCGCGCTACGGGGAGCACAACGGCGACGCCGCGCGCAACCCGGGCAGCGTGGGCAAGATCGCGATCGGCCTCGCCGTGTTCCAGGCGCTGGCCGACGTGTGGCCCGGCGACACCGCGGCCCGCGCGCGCGTGCTGCGCGAGACGCCGGTGGTCGCCGACGACTTCATCGTCAGCGATCACCACAAGGTGCGCTTCTGGGACCCGGCCAGCCGCACCCTCGCCCGCCGGCCGATCGTGGTCGGTGACCGCGGCACGCTGTTCGAATACATGGACTGGATGCTGTCGGCAAGCTCCAACGCGGCTGCCGCGATGGTCCTGCGCGAGGCGCTGCTCATCAAGCAGTTCGGCCACCTCTACCCGCCGCTCCCCGAACGCGCGAGCGCGTTCTTCGACGAGACGGACCGCGGCGCGCTGCGCGACCTGCTGGCCACCACGCTGATGGAGCCGATGACCCGCAACGGCCTGGACCTCGACCGCTTCCGACAGGGGAGCTTCTTCACCAGCACCGGCAAGCGCAAGGTGCCCGGCACCAGCAGCGTCGGCACGCCGCGCGAGATGATGCGCTTCCTGCTGCGCATGGAGCAGGGCCGGCTGGTGGACGAGTGGTCCAGCCGCGAGCTCAAGCGCCTGCTGTACATGACGGAGCGGCGCATCCGCTACGCGTCGTCGCCTGCGCTGTACGACGCGGCCGTGTACTTCAAGTCAGGGTCCCTGTACGCGTGCGTGCCCGAGGCGGGCTTCACCTGCCGCAAGTACCACGGCAACAAGATGAACCTGATGAACTCCATCGCCATCGTGGAGTCGCCGGCGGAGAACCCCCGCCTGTACTACCTCGTGACGCTGAACTCCAACGTGCTGCGCAAGAACTCGGCGGTGGACCACCAGACCCTGGCCACGCGCATCCATCGCCTCATCGAGAAGCGCCACGGCACGCCCGGGAAGTAGCGCCCGGCGGCG
>CBDUCN010000521.1:0-1688 GCA_965365655.1 uncultured Gammaproteobacteria bacterium
AGGCCGACGAAGTCCAGCGGCGGCTCGCGGAAGTCCATGCCGACGAAGCGGTCGTTGCCGTGGAACGACAGCAGACGCTCCTTGATGATGCGGTAGCTGCGGTTGTTCGTGATGAGATACGTGATCGGCAGCTTCAGGTGCGCCGCGGTCCACAGCGCCTGGATCGAGTACATCGCGCTGCCGTCGCCGACGATCGCGAGCACCGGGCGCTCCGGCTGCGCGAGCTGGATGCCGATGGCGCCGGGAAGCGCGAAGCCGATGCCGCCGCTCGCGAGGCCGAAGTAGTCGCCCGGCGCGCGGAACGCTCGGAGTGCGTTCAGCGCACGGGCGCTGAGCAGGCCCTCCTCGACGACCACCGCGTCGTCCGGGAGCGCGTCCACGATGCGCAGCATCGCGTGATCCGGGTCCATCGGGCGCGCGTCCGCCTTCGCGTCGGCGCTCGCGCGCGCCTGCTCGCGACGCGCGCTCCAGTTGCGATCGGCGAGCGACGCCAGCGACGCCTCGGCGCGCTGCGCGAGCGCCGCGCCGCCGCGCTCGCGCAGCACCGGCACCAGCGCGCGCAGGGTCTCGGCCGGATCGGCGCGCAGCGCGATCTCGGCGGGATAGTTCTTGCCCATCTCCCAGTCGCGCTGCCCGATCTGCAGCACCGGCATGCCGTCGGGCAGCGGGTCCACCGCGCTCCACACCGACATGCGCAGCACGTCGGCCCCCAGGCACAGCATCAGGTCGTACGGCGCGAGCGTCTCGCGCACCTTCGCCTGGTCGCGCGTCAGCGCGCCCATGAAGGCCGGATGCTCGGACGGGAAGTGCGCGGCATAGGGCACGGTCTGCTGGTACACCGGCGCACCGAGCGTCGTCGCGAGCTCGGCGGCGGCGTGGAAGGCCTGCGCGCAGTCCTCGCCGAACGCGAGCTCGTGGCCGGCGAGGATCACCGGGCGCTCGGCGCAGATGAGGCGCTTCGCGAGCTCGCGCACCGCGTCGTCGGACGGGCGCGTGACGGTGTCGACGCGCGTCGGGTTGCCGAGATCGATCGCGCCGCGGTCGTTCAGGATGTCGCCGGGCAGGGAGATGAACACCGGCCCCGTCGGAGCCGTGGTCGCGACCTTCGCGGCGCGGCGCACGATGCGCGGCAGATCCGCGAGGCGGTTCACCTCCACCGCCCACTTCACGAGCGGCGTCGCGATCGGCACCAGCGGGTCGTAGAGCAGCGGCTCGGTGAGGCCGTGGCCCTGCTCCTGCTGGCCCGCGGTCACGATCATCGGCGAGCCGTACCACTTCGCGTTGTACAGCGAGCCCATCGCGTTGCCGAGGCCCGGCGCGACGTGCACGTTGCACGCGGCGAGGCGGCCCGATGCGCGCGCGTAGCCGTCCGCCATCGCGACGACCAGCGACTCCTGCAGCCCCAGCACGTACTGCAGCTCCGGGAAGTCCGGCACCGCGTCCATGATCGGGAGCTCGGTGGTGCCGGGGTTGCCGAACAGGTGGCCCACGCCCTCGTCGCGCAGCAGCGACAGGAAGGCGTGGCTGCCGCCGATCGCGTTGTCGTCGCGGGCTGCGGGTGCGCTCATGCGGGTCGGACTCCGGTTGCGTGGCCGAGCTGGAAGCGCCGCCGGCGGCGCGCTTCATCGCCGGCCACGTTATCGATCGTCCGTGCGGGCGGTCAACGCCGCGCACACCGAGCGCGCGCC